>BQJF01000048.1 GCA_021604565.1 Minwuia thermotolerans
GAAGATCCGCGGGGCCGCAGGCGCCTGGAACTGGCTCGACGTCTGCGTGCCCTCGAACGCCTGGTTCAGTTCCACGCCACCGGCCGCGTTCGAGACAAAGATGCTGCCCGTCGTGCCGTCTTCCTGCGGCAGGTTCACGACTTCGGACTGCTCACCCTCCTGCGCGCCCTTGCCACCCACGAAGGTGCCGCGCACACCGATGGTCAGCACCGGCGTCTTCACCGTCAGTGCATCATCGCCGGTCTTCGCCACCGCGCCGGAGACAAACGAGAACGAGCCCTGCAGCACATTGACCACCGCGCTGCCCGTGTTCGCCGCCGGGTCGTAGACGAAATCGTCCAGCACCATCCGGGCGTCACCGCCGATGGAGAAGGTGGTGTCGTCATTGAAGCGGATACCCGCCGCGCCATCCTCCGACGTCTCCACAACATCATCGGTGAACACCGGATCGCCGACCTGGACCTGTTCGCGAGTGCCATTCACACGGGTGATGAAGACGGCTCCATCCGCCTGTTCGACCACGCCGATGGGGTCGCCCAGCGCGCCGTCACCCTGCTGGGCCAGACCCGTCGCGCGGGGACCGGCCAGCAGTTCGGCCAGGCTGCCGTCGATGCGGGCACCATTCAGGGTGTAGAGATCGGGCGGATTCTCGGAGGAGAAGAAATTGATCACAAGAACGCGGCTGCCGTCCTTGCCAACCAGAATCAGGTCAGGACCGGAGCGTACGAACTGCGCCGTCAGCAGCAGCAGACCCTGGTCGATGACAAGGCTGTTCTTGTCTGAGGCATCGAACACAGCCTGGAAACCGGACTGGTCTCCGCCATTGCCAAGGGAGTCGGCTGGTGGGAGGTCGCGCGTCACTGCTTCCTCCTGCCCGCGATACGAGTAGAGATCATCCCTCACTCCGTTTCCTGCCGGTTGACGGCACAGCATTGGGCTGCACCGATCCGACAAAGAACCGAAACCTGCCCGACCCCCCGGGACACGTTCCGGTGATTAGACTGTTTCTACGCCCATTTGAGTCCGGTGCGTAGCAAAAAAAGTCCGTATCCACAGATGCATAGGGTGGATCCAACCCGAACACCGCGCCCTGTGGCCTTCCTGCATCGCTGTCACATTTGCATCGCAACAGGCAGGCCCGCAACGCATGATCCACTCTGACGTGACCGTGTTAACAAACATTTCACGGCAAATCCCTGCGAACGCACCGGAAATCTGGTTCTGTCGGGCACATTCCGGCTCAATTCCCGTGTGGATTGCCCTGACTCTCAGGACGTTCGCTTGCGTTTCGATGGCGGTCTTGCCGCATCGGCGCGAAACGCCGCGTCAATCGCTCCCTGCGCCCAGGCAACAGCTTCCGACGGATCATCGTAGACGCTTTCGGGAAGCGCGAAATAGCTCATGACACCCCGCGTGCCCCTTGCCGTGTCATAGGTGAAGGGCACGCTGCCGGCGGCCTCGAAGTCCGGTCGATTGATGTCATCGACCTTCATGTAGATGGTTTCATTGATGATCAGCGCGAACATCAGTCCCTGGTGAAACAGGCCTGCCCCTCCGAACATGCGGCGGAACGCGATGGTCCCGACCGGATCGAACAGCTCAAGTGCGAATTCACGATACTCGGGGCTGATGGCCATCGGGGCACTCTGATCTTGTCCGTTGTGATGCGGGGCATATGTCGGCAGTCTGGCAGCAATCGGATGGATTGGGGAGAGTGTGATGGATCTGGGGCTTCAGGGACGCAACGTCATCGTGACCGGCGGCAGCCGGGGAATCGGTTTCGGCATGGCGGAGGCCTTCGCGCGGGAGGGAGCGAACGTGGCGATCTGTGGCCGCACCGCCTCCAGTCTCGACCAGGCGCAGGAGAGTCTCGGCGCACATGGTACCCAGATCATCGCGCTGCCCTGCGACGTGGGTGATCCCGCTGCTCTGAAGGCCTTCATCGAGGGCGCGGCGGAGGCCATGGGCGGGCTCAACGTCATGGTCAACAATCCGTCCGGCTTCGGTCGCACCGATGACGAGCAGGGCTGGCTGGCCGGGCTGGACATCGACCTGATGGCCCTGGTCCGGGCGGGCTGGACTGCCGTGCCGTTGATCGAGAAGTCCGGCGGCGGCAGCCTGATCCACATTTCCTCGATTTCCGGCCTGATGGCGTCCGGGCGCACACCCCCCTATGGCGCGGTGAAGGCGGCGGTGATCCAGTACACCAAGACGCAGGCGGTGGAACTGGCGTCGAAGAACATCCGTGTGAACTGCATCGCGCCGGGATCCATCGAATTTCCCGGCGGTGTCTGGGACATGGCGCGGCAGAACAATCCGGCACTCTACAAGGGCATCCTGGACGGCATTCCGCACGGTCGCATGGGCCGCGCCGACGAAGTCGGAAAGCTGGCGGCGTTCCTGGGTTCGGATGCGGCATCCTGGGTCACCGGCCAGACCATTGCGGCTGACGGTGGCCAGATGCTCAGTTGAGCCGTCTGTGCGGGGGGCGGCTCAGGGCTTCTTCCGACGGGTACGCCGCGCCGCCAGATTGAGCACTTCGACCAGTACCGAGAAGACGATTGCCGCGTAGATGTAGCCACGTTCGATGTGGAAGTGCAGGCCGTCGGCGATCAGGGCTGTCCCGATCAGCAGCAGGAAGCTGAGCGCCAGCATCTTGGTTGTCGGATGGGTGCGGATGAACCGTGAGACCGGTTCGGCTGCGAACAGCATGACAGCCATTGCCAGCACCACCGCCGTCACCATGACCGGCAGGTTCTGGGTCATGCCGATGGCGGTGATGACGGAGTCCAGTGAGAAGACCAGATCCAGCGCCACGATCTGGGCGATGGCGAAGGCGAAGCTGGTGGATGCCTTCGACGTCCCTTCCTCGTGCTCGCCCTCGACAGCCGCATGTATTTCAAAGGTGCCCTTGCCGATCAGGAACAGCCCGCCGCCGAGCAGGATCATGTCGCGCCAACTGACCGCGTGCTCCCCGATGCTGAAGACCGGTGCGACCAGTCCGGCGATCCACACGACCACCGAGAGCAGCGCGACGCGCATCCCCAGCGCCAGGCCCAGGCCGATCCGACGGGCCGCAGGCTGCCGTTCCGGTGGCAGTTTCTCGGTAACGATGGAGAGAAAGACCAGATTGTCGATGCCGAGCACGATCTCCAGTGCCGTGAGCGTCGCAAGGGAGGCCCAGATATTCGGATCGCTCAGCCATTCCATTCCGGTTCAGCCTGTTGCAGGCGCTCAGATTTCCACGAAATCGGCGCAATAGGGGTTCGACATGCGTTCGTTGCCGAAGGTGGAGGTGTCGCCATGGCCCGGCACGAAGGTAACGTCATCGCCCAGCGGCCAGAGCTTCTCCCGGATCGAGGTGATGAGCTGGTGATGGTTCCCCTTGGGAAAATCGGTGCGGCCCACGGACCCGCGGAACAGCACGTCACCGACAATCGCGACCTTTGATGCGGCATTGTAGAAGATCACGTGGCCGGGCGTATGGCCCGGACAGTGCCTTACCTCCAGCGTCATGCCACCGACGGTGACGGTATCGCCGTCGTCCAGCCAGCGGTCCGGTGTGAAGGCACGTGCGCCGTCGAAACCGAAACGGCTGCCCTGTTCGTCCAGCTTGTCGATCCAGAAGGTCTCTTCCTTCTGCGGTCCCTCGATGGGCAGGCCAAGCTCCTCCGCGATCTCTGCCACCGCCCCGGCGTGATCGATATGGCCATGGGTGACCAGGATCTTCTCCAGCTTCACGCCATGTTCCCTTGCCACCTCCAGCAATTGCGCCTTGTCGCCGCCCGGGTCGGTGAGCGCACCGACCATGGTCTCCGGGTCCCAGATGACGCAGGCGTTCTGGCGGAACGGTGTAACGGGAACGATAGCGACTTTCATCTGGGCAACTCCTGAACGGTCAGTCGCCCAGAGATAGGGCCTGAAACGGTACAGGTGAACCCTCTATCGGCTGAACCGCCCATGCGCCAGACGGGCTTTTGTCTTCGGTGGCGGTCCCTATGGTGTCGGGAGGTCGGCCCCGGGGAGGATTCATGCGACAGAACGAGATCAAGGGTGCGCCGCTGCTGAGCGAGCACATGCCCGTTTCGGTGATCGAACGCGGTGACGGGTTCTATGTCATCGAGACGACCTTCACCGACTATCACCTCAACGCCGCCGGATCGGTGCATGGCGGCATCATCGCCGCCTTTCTGGATTGCGGTATCGCGGGTGGTGGTGCGTCCAGCCGCAACCGGGGCGTCGGCATGTACGGAGTCACCATCACGATGAACGTCAACTTCGTGCGCAGCGCGCGCGCCGGGGACGCGCGGGTGACGGCGCGCGTCATCGGCGGCGGCGCCAGCACCAAGTTCGTCGAGGCGGAACTGACCGACGGTGGAGACGGGCCGGTCGCGACCGCTTCCGCCACCGTGAAGGTGATCGAGATGCCAACCCTGGACAGATAGGGCTATTGTCTGCGGCAGGACGTTTCTGGATTCGGGGGGAACGACATGGAAGTGCTGGTGCTGGGTGCCGCCGCAGGGGGCGGATTTCCCCAATGGAACTGCAATTGCGTCAACTGCCGTGCCTTCTGGGACGGTGATCCGGCGCTGCAGGCGCAGACCCAGTCCTCCATCGCCGTGTCGGCTGACGGTGCGCGGTTTGTCCTGTTCAATGCATCCCCCGACCTGCGGCAGCAGATCGAGCGGAACCCGGCGCTGCATCCGAAGCGCGGCCTGCGTGACAGTCCGATTCGCGCTGCGGTGCTGACCAATGGCGATGTGGATCACACGGCGGGGCTGCTCAACCTGCGGGAAAGCCAGCCGCTGGCACTTTATGCCACGCAGCGCATTCAGGATGTGCTGGCCGCCAACACGATCTTCAACGTGCTGAACCCGAAGTTCGTCGACCGTCGCCCCTTCACCCTGAACCGGCCGGTTGAGCTTACCGAGCAGGACGGCACGCCGCTCGGCCTGTCGCTGACGGTCTTCCCCGTGCCCGGCAAGGTGGCGCTCTGGCTGGAGGATGGCTCGGCCGACAGCAATTTCGGGACGGTTGACGAGGATACGGTGGGCGTGGAGATCACGGACGGGCAGGGGCGGAAGCTGTTCTACATTCCCGGCTGTGCCCGCATGACCGATGAACTGGCCGAACGCCTGAAGGGCGCGGCCATGGTGTTCTTCGACGGGACTCTCTGGACCGATGACGAGATGATGGTGCAGTCGGTGGGCATCAAGACCGGACAGCGGATGGGCCACATGTCGATCAGTGGCCCCGAGGGAACCCTGGCCGCTTTCGACGGGCTGGAGGTCGGGCGCAAGGTCTTCATCCACCTGAACAATACCAACCCCGTGCTGCGCCGGGACGCGCCGGAGCGGGCCGAGGTCGAAGCCCATGGCTGGACGGTGGCGGAGGACGGCATGAGGTTGAGCCTGTGAGCGCGGTCGAACTGGACAGCGCAGGCCCGATCCACAGTTACCGCAAGCTCGTCAGGGCGGGGGAACTGAACCATGATCCGGTGCAGGAACTCTCGGCGGAGAAGCTGCAGTCGCTGCACCACCGCCTGCAGGGCTACGATCCGGGCAAGGAGAAGGGCGTCCGTCGCCTGTTCCAGTTCGGGGCACGCAAGAAGGTCGGTGAAGTGCCCTCCGGTCTCTACATCTACGGTGGCGTCGGGCGCGGCAAGTCGATGATCATGGACCTGTTCTTCGATACGGCGCCGGTGGAGCGGAAACGGCGCATCCACTTCCACCGCTTCATGCTGGAAGTCCATGCGGATGCCCACAGGTTCCGCCAGACCGCGAAGGACGCGCGCGATGGCGACGACCCGATCCCGCCCATCGCCGACCGCGTGGCGTCGGAGGCGACGCTGCTCTGCTTCGACGAGTTCCAGGTCACGGACGTGGCTGACGCGATGATCCTGGGGCGGCTGTTCACGGAACTGTTCGCGCGGGGTGTCGTGGTGGTCGCGACATCGAACCGTGCCCCCGTCGATCTCTACAAGGATGGCCTCAACCGCCAGCTCTTCCTGCCGTTCATCGACCTGCTGCAACAGAAGCTCGACGTGCTGCACCTCGACAGCCCCACCGACTACCGCATGGACCGGCTGAACCAGATGCCGGTCTATGTCTCGCCCCTCGGGCCGGATGCGGATGCGGCGCTGGAGAAGGACTTCGCGGCACTGACGGAGGGGGAGGAGGCGGAGGCCGACAGCCTGACCACCCAGGGGCGGACGCTGGAAATCCCCCGCGCGGCCAAGGGCGTGGCCTTCATGACATTCGCCAGCCTGTGTGAACGCCCGCTGGGCGCTGCCGACTACCTGGCACTGGCGGAGCGCTACCACACCCTGATCCTGGCCGAAGTGCCGAAGATGACGCGGGAAAAGCGCAACGAGGCGAAACGCTTCGTCACGCTGATCGATGCCCTCTACGAGAACCGGACCAAGCTGATCTGCGCCGCCGATGCATCACCCGACGACCTGTATCCCTCCGGCGATGGTGCCTTCGAATTCCACCGCACCGCCAGCCGCCTGCACGAGATGCAGTCCGCCGAGTACCTGGCGGAACCGCATGTGTTGCGAGGCGGCTGAGGGCATGGTCAGGGCTTCAGATGCTGTGAAACATCTCTGGCGCCGTGCAGAACGCGTTCGATACGGACCGCTGACCGGTTGATGCTGTAGAAAATCACATAGCGCCCGTGTGTGAGCGCCCGAAGGCCGGGTCTGACAACATCCCGCGCTGGACCTGCCTCCGGATGTTCCGAAAGGATGGCAGTGCGTTCCTGCAGCTCCCTGACAAAGGCAAGCCCCCGCTGTGGGTCATCCCGCGCAATGAACGCGGCGATCATCTCGAGATCGGACTCCGCCGCCGGTGAAAAGCGGACCTCCACCATCAGGCCTGACTGCGAACAAGCGCCTCGTACTTCTTCTCCAACCGTTCGAACACGGCATCAGCGGAGGTGCCTGGACCACTCTCCGCACCAAGCTGCACTGCATGCTGCAGTTCGGCCAGTTTCAGGGCCTTGAGTTCTTCCTCACTTTCCAGAAGCCGGAGCGCGGATCGCAACACATCACTTGTGTCGCGGTAGCGACCGCTGGCGACCTGCTCCTGCAGATAGTTCTCGTAATGAGGTCCGAGAGCAATGTCCGACGCCATGATTAGGTAAACTCCTGACCAGGATTGTCCTGTTCGCCTATCCTATCACTGCAAGGCACCTCAGTTCAAAGCAGGTGAGATCCCGCTCAGGTGGAGCCGTCGCCGCGCTTGGCCTTGAAGCGGCGCATGCCCTTCAGCCAGCGGTCGACGTCGAGGACCTTGCGTTTCATGTACTCGCGCACTTCCTCGTGCGGCAGGATCAGGAATTCTTCGCTGTCCATGGTGCGGATCACGCAGTCGGCCAGTTCCTCCGGTTCCATCATGCCATCGACGGAGGCGACGGTGACCTGCCGTCCGGACGTCATGGCGGTGCGCACCGCCTGCGGCGCCAGCACCGAGACCCGGACACCGCGGTCGCCATAGTTGATCGACAGCCACTCGGCGAAGGCCACGGCGCCGTGCTTGGTGACCGAGTAGGTGGAGGAATTGACGTGGGTCAGAAGGCCGGCCGCTGAAGCCGTATTGACCAGATAGCCACCACCACGGACGGCCATCTTCTCTGCCACCGCGCGGGCGGCGTAGACGTGCGCCATGACGTGGATGTCCCAGTTCTGCTGCCAGTCCTGATCGGAGGCATCCAGTCCACCCATGCGCGCGATACCGGCGTTCGAGACAAAGACGTCGATGTGGCCATAGGCCTTCTCCGCCGCAGCGACGAGTGCCTGGATATCCGCCTCCTTCGCGACATTGGTGACAACGGCCAGCCCGCCGACTGATTCGGCGACCTGTTTCAGTGCGTCTTCCTGCAGGTCGGCGACGACGATGCCCTTCGCGCCCTCCGCATGGAATCGCTCCGCCAGTGCCTTGCCGATCCCGGATGCGCCGCCCGTGATGACGCAGATCTTCCCCTCGACACGCATGATGCTTTCTCCCCTTGGTTGTTTGCGCCAAATCTAGCCGCTGAAGGCGGCTGTTGTCGTGGCATTCGTTCAATGCTTCCATGCGTGTCCGAACGAACCATCTGGACAACAGGACGGGAGAGCACAATGGGACACCACAGCAGCCTTCGGCGACATCTGAGGCACCTTGCCGGTATCGGGCTGGCGGCGGGTATGGCGACCCTGGTGGCCGGAAACGCCCATGCCGCCGATCCGGCGGCCTGCGAGACAGTCCGCTTCTCGGATGTTGGCTGGACCGACATCACCGCGACGACGGCGGCAACATCGGTAGTGCTCTCCGCGCTGGGTTACGAGCCGGATGTGAAGGTGCTGTCGGTTCCCGTCACCTATACCTCGCTGAAGAACGGCGATATCGACATCTTCCTGGGCAACTGGATGCCGACGATGGAAGCCGATATCGCCCCCTATCGGGAGGACGGCAGTGTCGAGACCGTGGGCGTCAATCTGGAGGGGGCCAAATACACCCTGGCCGTGACCCAGGGGGCCTATGACGCCGGGCTGAAGAGTTTTGCCGATATCGCGAAGTTCAGGGATCGTCTCGACGGCAAGATCTACGGCATCGAGCCGGGCAATGACGGCAACCGGCTGATCCTGGACATGATCGAGAAGGACGCCTTCGGCCTGAAGGGCTTCGAGGTCGTCGAGTCGTCGGAGCAGGGGATGCTGGCACAGGTCAGCCGCGCCGCCCGCCGAGGCGAGGATGTGGTGTTCCTGGGCTGGGAGCCGCATCCGATGAATGCCAACCACGAGATGGCCTACCTGTCGGGCGGCGATGACTGGTTCGGACCGGATTACGGCGGTGCTACGGTCTATACCAACGTGCGTGCGGGCTATACCTCGGAGTGCCCGAACGTCGGCAAGCTGCTGGGCAACCTGAAGTTCAGCCTGGCCATGGAGAACGAGATCATGGGCGCGATCCTGAACGATGACGTGGAACCGAGGAAGGCGGCGACGGCCTGGCTGAAGGCGCATCCGGCAGTGCTGGGCAAATGGCTGGACGGCGTCACCACCCTGGACGGTGGCGATAGCATGGCCGCCGTGAAGGGTGAACTTGGCCTCTGATTGCTGCTGACCGAGATTTCTGCTGATGATGGCGCGCGTCGGCGCATGCTTCCGCTGGCGCGCGCCGCATCCTGTTTCTGATCCTGGGGAGGAATGATCCATGCGTTTCTATGACTGTGGTACTGCACCAAGCCCGCGCCGCGCGCGCATCTTCATAGCGGAAAAGGGGCTGGATATCCCGACCACCGAGATTTCCATCGCCAAGGGCGAGCAACTCGGTGCCGATTTCCTGAAGGTCAATCCGCGGGCGACCGTGCCGGCGCTGGAGACCGATGACGGTGTCACCCTGACCGAGAACCTGGCGATCGCCACCTATCTTGAGGAGGTCGGCGACGGCCCGAAACTGATGGGCACGACACCGGCGCAGAAGGCCGAGATCCTGCAATGGGCCGCCATCGCCGAAAGCCAGGGTGGTACGGCGGTGGCTGAAGCGCTGCGCAACGGCAACCCGCACATGAAGGGCCGCGCCCTTCCCGGTCCCGACAATTACGACCAGATCCCGGAACTGGCGGAGCGTGGCGTCAAGCGCGCCGGGCGTTTTCTGGAAATGCTGGAGGAACGGCTGACCGGGCGTGAATGGATGGTGGGGGACAGCTTTTCCTATGCCGACATCACCACATTTGTCTTCGTCGACTTCGCCCGCATCATCAAGGTCCGCGTCGATGAGACCAAGCCTGCCCTGAATGTCTGGTACACGAAGATGATGGAACGACCGAGCGCCTCTCTCTGAGGTCGCGCCTGTGCTCTATTTCAACCGCCGCAGCATCTTCTGCAGCAGTTTCGGGCCGACTTCGGGGCGGCTCCAGGGGCAGACGGCGATGCAGATGCCGCAGCCGTAGGTCTGGTTGAAGTAGGGCACGCAGCGGTCGAAATCGACGTACCACTTCTCGACGCCGCGCACCGTCTGCTTGTGGTCCGCAATGGCGTCTGGCGGGCAGGCACGGCTGCACACCTGGCAGTTCTCGCAGAAGCCGTCGGCACCGAAGGCGTCAGGTGTGTCAACTTCCAGCGGCATGTCGGTCAGCACGGCTGCCAGCCGGAAGGAAGAGCCGAAGCGGCGGTGGATGATCGACCCGTGCTTGCCCAGCTCGCCGAGACCCGCCGCGATGGCTGCCGGGACCATGACCAGCGGACCGCCTACCGGGCCGCCATGGGGAATGGCCTGAAAGCCGTGCTGCCTGATCCAGTCCGCGACGGCACGGGCGGCGCGGGTGCCGCGATTGTACTGGCGCATCACCTCCACGACCGACGGCGGGTACGGCGCGGCGGCCAGCTCCGCGTGATCCATTTGGACCAGCACGATGATGACGTTGGGCAGATCGACCGTGTGCCCTTCATAGATCCATTCCGGCTGCATGCGGGCGATGCCGACGTCGTCCGCTTCTGCGCTCAGGGCATATGCCTTCACCTGCGTGGTGAACCCGGCGGCAGTGCCTTCGGCCCTGTGTTCGGCGACGGGTGCCCGTTCCTCGTTGCCGCGGCCGCCGAGACCGTGCCGCATCTCCATGATCTCCGGCACGTCACGGCGGGTCTTCTCCAGCATCCAGTTCTGCAGTTGGCCGTGGGCCAGGCTGCGCGGATCCTGCCAGTAGATCGGGGAAGGGGGGCGTACCTGTGCCTCACCCAGCCCGTTGATGGTATTGCCGGAGATCTCGGGGAACAGCGAAAGCTGCTCCGGGTCGATGGTGGCGTCCAGCACCCGCCCATCGAAGGCGTGGCCGGTCATTTCAGCCAGTCCTTCAGCCGCTCCGCCGCCTCCGCCATGTCCCCGGTGGTTCCGGCGAAGGAAAAGCGGACATACTGGTGCCCGCGCGCCGGATCGAAGTCAATGCCCGGTGTGGCCGCGATCCCGGTTTCCGCCAGCATCCGCTTGCAGAAGGTGACCGAGTCGTTCGTGTGACGGCTGACGTTGGCGTAGATGTAGAAGGCACCATCCGCCGGGGCGAGTTCGTCCAGTCCCGCCTTCGGCAGTTCGCGCAGCAGCAGGTCGCGATTCTGGCGATATCTTGCCATGTTCGCCTCCACCTCGTCGTGGCAGTCGAAGGCGGCGATGGCGGCATGCTGCGACAGGGCCGGGGGCGAGATGAAATGGTTCTGCGCCAGGCACTCCACGGACCGGTGCAGGTCCTCCGGCACCACCATCCAGCCGAGCCGCCAGCCGGTCATGGAGAAGTACTTCGAGAAGCTGTTGATGATGATGACCCGGTCGCTCAGCGCCGCCGCCGTCACGGCGGGGCCGTGATAGGTGATGCCGTGATAGATCTCGTCCACGATCAGCCGCATGTTGCGCTGATCGCAATAGCTGATCAGGCCGCGCAGCGCTTCGGTGTCCAGCATTGTGCCGGTCGGGTTGGCCGGCGTGGCCACCAGCAGGGCATCCAGCGGGCCCTCTAACTGGTCGAGCAGTTCGGGTGTCGGCTGGAACCGTGTCGCGGGTCCTGTCGGCACACCCACGGCCTCGATATCCAGCGAGGTCAGGATGTTGCGATAGGCCGGATAGCCCGGTTCCGCCAGAGCGATGCGGTCGCCCGCGTCCATGGAGGCAAGGAACGACAGCAGGAAAGCGCCCGATGACCCCGTGGTGACGGCGATCCGCTCCGCCGGAATCCGGACCCCGTAGTAGTCGCGATAATGGCGCGCGATGCGGGCACGCAGTTCCGGGATGCCCAGCGCATCCGTATATCCGAGACGCTGCCCCTCGGCCGCCGCGATGGCCGCCTTCAGCACGCCGGAGGGTGCGGGGGTGGAGGGTTGCCCGACCTCCAGATGCAGCACGGGCTTGCCCTCCGCCTCCCGCTGCGCCGCCGCCTTCATGACTTCCATCACGTAGAATGGCGGAACGGCACCGCGTTTGGACACTTTCATGCCATCTTTTCCTTCAATATCATCTGCAGCCCGACAAACCTGTCCCGAGGAGTACCGCAGAGGTGCGACGCCTGAACTGCCTGCAGTCGCTGAAACGCGGCCGGGGCCTGCGTGGACAGATTGCCAGTATCTGTTCGGCGCTGGTCCTGATGCTGCTCTTCACCCTGCCGACCCATGCCCAGAACCGCTCCCTCAATCTGGTGCGGGACGCGGAAATAGAGCATATCCTGGCACTCTACGCCAAGCCGTTGTTCCAGGCCGCAAATCTGGACCCGCGGGTGGCGCGCACCTATCTGGTCAACGATCCTTCGCTGAACGCCTTCGTCGCCGGGGGGCAGCGGATCTTCGTCTTCACCGGACTGATCCTCAAGACCGAACTGCCGCGCCAGCTCGTCGGCGTTCTGGCGCATGAAACCGGCCATATCCGTGGCGGCCACCTGTCCCGCACGGCGGAGGCGCTGGCCAATGCCCAGACCCTGTCGATCATCGCGGCACTGCTGGGCGGAATCGCGGCGGCCGCTTCCGGCAACGGTCGCGCAGCGGGCGGGCTGATCGCGGGCGGGTCCAGTGCGGGGACGGGCCTGTTCCTCGCCTATTCCCGCAACCAGGAATCCGCCGCTGACCAGGCCGCCGTCGATCTGATGGAGCGGGCAGGGTGGTCACCGAAAGGCATCGTCGAGTTCCTGACTGTGCTGGACCAGCAATCCTTTCTGGTCGGCGACCGGGGCGGCAACAGCTACCTGCGCACCCATCCGGTCAGTTTCGAGCGTATCGAGGCACTGGAGAACCGGGTCTCCAAGTCGCCGCTGGCAGACCGTCAGGACCCGCCGGACATGGTGCGGGCGCACGAACTGATGCGGGCCAAGCTTGCCGGATTCGTGCGGGAGCCGCGGGACATCATGCGAGACTATCCGCCGGAGGATACCTCCGATGTGGCGCGCTATGCCCGCTCGGTCGCGTTCATGCGGCTTGCCCGGACGGACGAGGCCCTGACCGAGATCGATGCGCTGATCGCGGCCCATCCCGACAATGACTATTTCGTCGAACTGCGCGGGCAGATCCTGCTGGAGGGAGGGCGCGTGGCCGAGTCACTGGCACCGCTGCGCCAGGCGGCGGAGCGTATCCAGCATGCTGCCGTCTCGACGATGCTGGCGCAGGCCCTGATCGCGACCGGCACGCCCGAGACGGACATGGAGGCGCAGGCCCTGCTGGAGGAAGTCGTCCGGTTCGAGAACGACAACGCCCAGGCCTGGAGCCAGCTTGCCATTGTCTATGGCAGGTTGGGCAATCGGGGCATGTCCCTGCTGGCCGGTGCGGAGCAGTATTTCCACACCGGACAGCTCGATTTCGCGGAGGAGCAGGTTGTGCGTGCGCTCGGCATGCTGCCCAAGGGATCGCCTGACTATTACCGGGCGCTGGATATCCAGAACGCCATCACCACCATCAAGCGGCGGGGACGCTGACGACAACTGTCAGCAATTTCACACGGATGTGGCTTGCGGTCCGGGTGTCGCGCAGGCAGAAGGGTCCGCATGAGAAGCGGCCCATTCAATCGGGAGTCTGTCCTTTGATCAGAACCATGCTCGCCCTTGCCCTCGCGCTGCTGCTTGTCTTGCCCGTGCAGGCAGAGGAGGCGAAACCGGACGACCAGGCCAAGAGCGAACAGGTCAGGATCGAACAGATCGTCCGTGATTACCTGATGCGCCATCCGGAAGTGATCGTCGAGGCCCTGGAGGAGATGCAGCGCCGTGCCGAAGTGGCGGAGCGCGAGCGCACCAGCGCCATGATCGCCGCACACATGACCCAGCTCGACGATCCGACCGGGCGCTTCGTGGCGGGCAACCCCGATGGTGACGTGACGGTGGTGGAGTTCTTCGACTACCGCTGCGGCTACTGCAAGCGTGCTTTCCCGTCGCTGATGGAGGCCATTCACAAGGACGGCAACGTCCGGCTGGTGTTCAAGGAGTTCCCGATCCTGGGCGAGGACTCCGTCCTTGCCGCCCGCGGGGCGCTGGCTGCCGCGAAGCAGGACCGCTACTACGACATGCATGTCGCGCTGATGCAGGAACGCGGCAGCTACACGGAAGACAGGATCCTCGCCGTCGCGCGTGATCTCGGACTGGATGCCGCGACCCTGAAGGCCGACATGCAAAGCCCGGAAGTCGATGCCGCGATCAGCCGGAACTACACACTGGCACGCACGCTGAAGATCACCGGCACCCCCGGCTTCATCATTGGTGATCAGGTCGTTCCCGGTGCGATCAGCACGGAGCAGATGCTGTCGCTGATCGCAAAGGCCCGCGACGCCAGGGGCTGATCACGACCGTATCGAAGTCGGCGCAACTCTCCTTCCCCCTCGACGGGGGAAGGCCGGGATGGGGGTGAGTCGGCGAAGCCGAACTGCGGTTGCATCATTATGCAGTAGCCTGCGGCTCCACCCCCCTTCGACCGCTGCGCGGCCACTTCCCCAGCAAGGGGGGCAGCAAGGACATAATCCTGTTCGGAAATCTCTGACCCTTATGCCGCGTCGGGCTGCTTCATCGGATGGGCGTCGGCGAAGGCGGGCAGTTCGTTGCAGGCAGCGTCGATGCGGACCAGAGTGGGGTAGGCGCTGAGGTCAAGGTCGAAGCGCCGGGCGAAGAATATCTGCGGCACCAGACAGGCATCGGCGATGCCCGGTGCTTCCCCGTGACAGAACGTGCCCGTTCCTTTCTCCATCGACAAACGCGCCTCCAGCGCGGCGAGCCCGTCGTGGACCCAGTGGGCGATCCATGCGGCGCGGCCTGCCTTGCCGCCACCGACCTCATGCTCGACGTGGTTCAGGACCCGCAGGTTGCCGAGCGGGTGAATGTCGGCAGAGATCGCCAGTGCGATTCCCAGCACCCGCGCGCTCCCGGCGGCGTCTGACGGCACCATCGGCGGCTCCGGGTGCAATGCATCCAGGTAGTCGATGATCGCCAGTGACTGGAAGATGCGGTTGCCGTCATGCTCCAGTACCGGAACCAGGCCGGAAGGGCTGATGTCCCGAAAGGACTCCGCGCGCTGCTCTCCCTTGAACAGATTGACGAAGATCCGCTCCGCCTCCACGCCCTTCAGGTTCATGACGATGCGCACGCGGTAGGCCGCGGACGAACGGAAATAATCGTAGAATTTCACTGGTCTTTCCCCTTCTCGGTATCCGCCGCCGCGCTGGCGTAGAGCGATGTCTGCTCATGTGACTGCAGGCGCGGCAGATCACTCTTGATCTTGTCCTTCAGCGCCGCCAGCCGTTCGCGTGCGGCGGGATATTCCTGCGCCAGGCCGGTCCGCATCACCTCCGCCAGCGTCTTCGCCCACTGTCGGACAAGTGCCCGCGCCTCCTCCGCCTCCGGATCGAAGCGCCGGTAGATGTGGCCGATCTCCATCGCCACCATGTCGCCGATCCGGTCCGCCTTCAGGCCATCCTCGTCCAGCAGTTGCTGGTTCACCAGGTCCAGAAACCCGTCCAGCCGTCGGAGATCACCGGTCAGCGTCTCCGGATCGAACCGTCGGGTCACGGTGCCAAGTTGCTCTGCATCGCGTACCACCGCTGCCAGAATCCCGTCGGGCAGGTCCAGATCATCGTGGGCGCGCACCGCGTCCCGGACAGTTGCCGCGGACCCGTCGTGCAGGTAGGGGGCGCTTTCGGCCAGACCGAACAGTGGCGGGGCCTGCACCAGACGTCCGGTCCCGATGTCGTGGATACCTGCGCCGGGCAAGGCCGTGCTGTCACCGTGACAGGACATGCAGTGTGCGCGATAGGCATCGCCGGTCGGACGGGAACGGTTACGGTCTGTGAAGCCGAACTCCATTTGCCAGGCCACCAGCGCATCCATCAGCCAGTTCTCCAGCGGTGGCCCGCCAAACTCCCGCGTGATGACATTGTGGCTGAAGGCGCGCAGGGTCGGGAACCGCCCGTCATGCCCATAGGGCGCGGTCCAGCGCACACCGCGCAGGCTGGGGATGTTGACCGGATTGTCGATCCCGTCGTCCTCGCGAAAGTGAAACGCCCGGTGGGTGAGATCGATGTTGCCCGGCCGATCCGATGCGCCGGGGATCATGAAGGCCGTATTGGCGGCGCCATTGGTGTGGCAGGCATCGCAAGACAGGCCGCGCCGGGCGGCGTCGCGCCCCAGTGTCAGCGGGCTGCGAAACACCAGCTCTCCCAGACGCGCCAGATGGCCGGGCCTGCCACCCTGTTGCTCCGAAATGACCGCGCGCGCCGGATATTCCGACAGCGTGGCCTCGATCCGCGATCCGGGGGGCAGCCATTTCAGCGGGTCTTCCTGCGCCCCGGCCATGAAGGCCGTGACAATGACGGAAAGGCCAGCGATCAGGGCGGGCAACAGAAACAGAGGCCGTGGCAAGGGCCGGGACATGGATTATCCTGCGTTGAGCATTCCGGGAGTCAGACGCTCCAGCACCCAGGGCGCCGCCGGGGGGATGCGCGTCATCTGCCAGCGTTCCGCCAGCGCATCCAGCGTACCATCCGCCTGCATCGCGTCCAGAATCACGTTCACCTGTTCGCGCAGGGCCCCATGGCGTTCCAGCACGGCCAGCCCCATGTTGACGCCGAAGGGATGCACGTAACCGCTCCAGCGCAATGGCGCGTCCGGGTTGCGTCGCCGGAAGTTGTCGAACTTGTGCAGTTCGATCAGCACGGCATCGAACTCGCCGGCCGCCGTGCGCGGCAGCAGGTCCTTGGTCTCCGAGACATTCGAGATGTCGTCGACCAGCACACCACCCGCGTTCCGGAACAGCAGCACGCTGGCCATCGTGCCGACTTCCGCCCCCAGCCGCAGGCCCTTCAGGTCGGCCAGGCGATCGATGGGGCGTCCCTCTGCCGCCGCACCGACGACGACGCCGTAGCTCGCGCGGTAGTAGGGTTGGGTCGCGCTGAGCACGCCCAGTTTCACCAGCCGACCGCGTTCGGAGCGTTTCATGCCTTCATATTCCGGCACCGCACCCTTGTCGGTTTCCGGCTTGCCGAGGGTGGAGCCCAGCAGCGGGTAGCCCGCGATCATGTCGCAGAGCCCGTCGCTGAGCAGGGCATTGGCCTCCCACACCGGCACCGCTTCCTCGTCGTTCTCCGACTCGAACCACTGAACCTTAAGGGGGCGGCCCATGCGTTTCGCGATCTCCTCCGCCACACCATGGTCGAAGCCGCCCTTGCGGGGGCCGAAGCTGAACGACAGCGGGGGCGAGTCCTCCTCCAGGCAGATCTTCAGGGGCGCAGGCTGGGCCTGTACGCCAGGGGCCAGCAGCAGCACGGTCGCGGCAGCAGTGGCAAGTCCGGCAAAAAGGTCACGAAACGGCAGGCGCATCACATCTTGCCCCTGGTCTTGGTGTAGGCCCAGAGGTGATTGATCTCTTCCGCCGTCAGGATGTCACCCCAGGCTGGCATCTCGTTGCGCCCCTTCTTGCCATCCTTCACCGCCTTGATGAAGCGCGCCCGGGCACCGAGCGGGAACTTGCGCAGGTCAAAGGCGCGGGCCCCGGAATTGACCATGTTGGGTCCGTGGCAGATGACGCAATAGGTATTGTAGAGTTCCTTGCCGGTCTCCGCCGAGCTGGCGGCCTGTGCCGACAGCGAGAAGGTCAAGGTCGCGAGCATCGTTGCGCCGATGCCGGATAGTCTGATCCATCGAGCACGCATTGTCCGATTTCTCCAGTAGGTTCGTTCTTGCAAGCCAGAGAAGCGGAGGGGGCCGCCCGGTGTGCAGGCGACCCCCTCGGACGTCCACAGGGGACGCTTACTTCAGCAACGCGAAGGTCCAGAAGGATCCACCCGGCTGCACCTTGGTCAGTTCTTCCACCACTTCGGGGGCATTCACGCCACCCAGCAGCGGGAAGTAGTTCCGGTAGGCACCGCCGATTCCGGAAGCGATCGTGACGTACTGCACGCCATCGATCGTGTAGGTCACCGGCTGACCGATGATCCCGGAGCCGGTCTGGAACTGCCACAGCTTGTCGCCATTGTCGGCGTCGAAGGCCATGAACTCGCCTGTCTGTGCACCGGTGAAGACCAGGCCACCGCCGGTCGTCATGGTGCCACCCCAGTTGGCGACGTCGAAGCCGACTTCCCATTTCGACTCACCGGTCAGCGGGTCCATGGCCCGCAGGTAGGAGTGCTTCTCGCCTTCCTTGACGTAGAACAGTGCCTTGGAGAGGTCGATGCCGACGTAGAACGTACCCTTCACCAGCTTCGGCTCGACGGGCTTGTAGCCCATGCCGATTTCCAGCGTGTTTGAGTACACCAGACCTGTCTTCGGGCTGTAGGACGCCGGGAACCAGTTCTTGCCACCGAAGGCACCTGGCCAGACGACGATTTCCTCGCCCGAGCGCATCTTCTTGGTGATCTCCGAGTCGATCGGACGGCCCGTTGCCATGTCGATCCCGTCGGCCCAGTTCAGATGCCTGACGTACTGGTTGGCACGCAGCAGCTCGCCGGTGGCGCGATCCAGCACATACAGGTAGCCGTTGCGGGCGACATGGATCATGACCTTCCGGTTCGTGCCGTCGATCATCATGTCGGTGAGGATGTTCTCACCCACCTCGTCATAGTCGTACGGATCGTTCGGCGAGTACTGGTAGTGCCAGACGATCTCACCGGTTTCCGGGCGCATGGCCAGGGTGGAGGTGATGTAGAGGTTGTCGCCCTTGCGGAACTCGGCGTTCCAGGGACCGCCATTGCCCGTGCCCCAGTAGACCAGGTTCAGTTCCGGATCGTAGGAGCCGGTGATCCAGGTCGGTGCGCCACCATGCTTCCAGGTGTCGCCCGGCCAGGTCTCGTTACCCTCCTCGCCCGGCCCGGGAATCACGTACTTGCGCCACAGGTGGCGACCTGTTGCCGGATCCCAGCCGTCGATGAAGCCACGGGTGCCATATTCACCACCGGACACGCCGGTGATCACCGCCGCCGGGGTCACCAGCGGCGCCAGGGTCATGGAATAGCCGTCATCGATGGAGGCGGCAGCGGAGCGCCACATCTCCTCACCGGTTTCCATGCTGATCGCGATGACATTGCCGTCCAGCGTGACGCGGAACAGGCGACCATCCAGCACGGCGGCACCACGATTGACGATGCCGCAGCAGACGATGCGCGGTGTCTCCGGCGGATACTCGATCTTGTTGACCCAGATGTTCTTGCCGGTCTTCACGTCGATGGCGTGAGTCGCGTCATGGGTCGTGACGTACATGACGCCATTGTGGACGATCGGCTGTGCCTCCTGCCCACGGTTGTCGCCCAGACTGTAGTTCCAGACCGGAACCAGGCGTCCGACGTTCTTCGCGTTGATCTGCTCCAGCGGGCTGTAACGGGTCTGGCCCCAGCCCATGCCAAGCGTCAGCACATCGTCAGTCGTCGCTGCATCGTTCTTGAGATCGTCAATGGTCTGCGCCCCGGCGATTACCGGCATGCCAGCAATAACCGCCGCACAGAGTACGCGTTTCAACATGGTCTTCTCCTCCCAGGCGGCGAGTTTTTTTGCATTGCGTGCCGCTCTTTGAATGCGTCAAGTGTCCAACAGCGATGAAACATTTGCAACAATGTCGGCAATGCAGGGGGAGGATTGGTGCGTGACACGGCTTTCACTGATGATTTTCTGTCTTCTTGCGTTGCCTGTTGCCGGACCTGCCGCCGCGCAGCAAGGTCAGCCGGTTGACCTGGAACTGCTGCTGGCACTCGACGTTTCGCACAGCGTGACGGTGGAGGAACATGCATCGCAGATCACCGGGCTGGCAGCCGCCTTCCGCAATGCGCGCCTGATCTCCGCCATCCGCAACCTGCCGACCGGGCGGGCTGCCGTGGCCGTCATGTTCTGGGCCGGGCCGGAGAACCAGATCATGGCCGTGCCCTGGACCCTGATCACGGATGAAGCCAGCGCCCACGCCTTTGCCAGCCGCGTCGCGGCAGAGACGGAGCCGCCCTGGGAGGGACTGAGTTTCACCGCCATCGGCACGGCACTGCTGCGGGGCGCTGACGAGATCGACAGCAACCGTTTCGAGGGGCGCAGGCGCATCATCGACCTGTCCGGCGATGACCCCTCCAATCAGGGCGTGAAGGCTGCGGAGGCAAGGGATCTGGTAGTGCTGCGCGGCATCGTGATCAACGGTCTGCCGATCCTGCAGGACCGGAAGGAGCATGAAGACCGCGAGGAACTGGTGCGTTACTTCGAGACCGATGTGGCAGGTGGCAACGGTGCCTTCGTCCTGCCCACCCTCGATTTCAATGACTTCCCACGGGCGATGCTGGCGAAACTGATCACGGAAGTTTCCGGCCGGACCCCGACCGCGCCGACCCGCCGACAGCTTGCCGACATGACTGCTGACTGACGGGTCGCTGGCCCTGTCAGCGGTGATCTGGCGGCAGGTGACGGATGCGCTCCACATGGGCGGCGATGTCTGCCTGATCGAACGGAACGTGCCTGCGCCGGGTGCTGCCGGGATTGTTGTCCAGGCCGAGCTTCAGGTCCGGTCGCCACGCCTGCTGTGGCCTGATCGGGCGCGGCACGAAACCCCCGCCACAGGTGGGGCAGACGTTGTGCAGCACCGTCTCCACACAGTTCGCGCAATAGGTGCATTCATAGGAGCAGATGCGGGCGTCAGGTGACTGTGGCGGCAGATCCCGGTCACAGAGTCCGCAATTGGGTCGCAGTTCCAGCATGGCGTGTCCTCCTTCTGGCCCGACCGTCGGGCGTGCAGGCAATCTTGATCGCACGAACGCCATCTGGCATGAATGTCAATATGCCCACTGATTCCGCCAAAGCCGGACGCCATACTGCTGACCCTGCCGCAGTCCGCCATGTCGTGATGGTGCTGTTCCCCGCCACCAAGCTGCTGGATGTGACCGGCCCGCTGCAGGTGTTCAACGACGCACGGGCGGCTGACGGGGCGGCTGGATATCAGGTTTCACTGGTCTCCGAACAGGGCGGGCTGATCACGACGGATGCCGGTGTCCGGCTGGAAACCCTGCCGCTCTCCGCGATGGACGGCGCCGTGATCGACATCCTGCTGGTGTCCGGGGGCAGCAGTGCACTGGTTGCGGCGGAGTCCGCGGGACTGCAGGACTGGCTGACGCAGACATTGCCGCGCGCGTCCCGTTACGGGTCGGTCTGCCTCGGTGCCTTCATACTTGCGCATGGCGGGCACCTGGACGGGCGACGGGCAGTGACCCACTGGTCGCGGTGCGAGGAACTGGCGGCCCGCTATCCCGGGATTTCGGTGGAGCCCGATGCGATCTACACCGTGGACGGGGCAGTCTGGACCTCCGCTGGGGTCACCGCCGGTATCGACATGGCACTGGGCATGATCGAACGGGATCTCGGACGGGTGGAGGCGCTGCGGCTGGCGCGGTCGCTGGTCCTGTACCTGAAGCGTCCTGGCGGCCAGAGCCAGTTCAGCGCCAGTCTGGAACGCCAGACCGGCAGCGCGACAGGGCGGTTCGACAAGCTGGATGCTTGGATCAGGGCACATGTCACCGCTGACCTGTCCGTCAGCCGACTGGCGGCGCAGGTGGCCATGAGTGAACGGTCCTTCGCCCGCAGCTATCGCGCAGTCACCGGCATCAGTCCGGCCCGTGCGGTCGAGATGATGCGCGTGGATGCGGCCTGCGACCTGCTGGGTCGTGTTTGGCAGGACATCGAACGGCCCTCCATCAAGCAGGTCGCGGCTGACGTCGGGTTCGGGACGGAGGAGCGGATGCGCCGGGCCTTCCAGCGCCAGAAGGGCGTCTCCCCCTCCGCCTGGCAGGCCCATTTCGGTGATGGGCAGTTCCCGGACTGAACCCCGGTTGGGTCAGGACTGCTGCTGGCCCTCCGGATCGCTGCGGTCAGCCCAGGCATTGGCCCAGCGGTCAAGATCGGCCAGCCGCTTGCCCAGGTCATCGCCATCGGCAGTCCGCAGGTAACCATCTGGTCCCAGGTCCACCAGCCCGAGCTGGCGCAGCGCCTTCAGCCGTGTGTTCAGAACGGTTGGTGATGCCCCGTCGCAGGCGTCCCGCAGCGCCCGGAACGTCAGTGGCCCCTGTCGCAGTTCCCACAGGATGCGCAGGCTCCAGCGCTGTCCCAGAATATCGAACAGCACCATGATCGGCCGACCTGTGGTCGATCCCCGCACGGGTCCAAAGCTCAAGACAGCCTCCTTGACGCTACATAATTTGTAGCTAAATTATCTCTACAGATTCTGTAGCAAGCCTGGAGTGCTGACGCCATGACCAACATTCTCTCCCCCGTGGAGCCGCCGTATGAGGCCGAGGCCGCTGCGTTGCTGGAAAGCTACCCGCGTGTGCAGGGCCATCTGCTCAGCCTGTTCCGCACCTTCGCCAACAGCACGCGGTTCCTGCGCAAGGGGGTGCCCAACCTGCTGGACCGGGAAAGCCCGCTGCCCCTGCGCGAAAGGGAGATCGTCATCCTGCGCACCACGGCGCACTGGCGTTGCGAATACGAATGGGGCGTGCATGTCACCGTCTTTGCGGAGGCTGCCGGTTTCACGCCAGCGCAGGTTGCGGCAACGGTGCAGGCGGATCCGCAGGCAGCGTGCTGGACCGGGCGGGAGAGTACGCTGCTTTCCGTCACCGACGGTCTCGCGGCGACAGGGGGCCTGCCCGATTCGGTGCTGCAGTCCTTTCGGGACGGCTGGACGGTCGCGCAGCAACTGGAGGTCATTGCGCTCTGCGGCACCTATCACACCGTCAGTCAGGTCGCGAATGTCGCGCGGCTGTCGCCGGAGGGCTTCGCCGCGCGTTTCCCCGATGCTGCCTGATCACATGTTCGGATAGTTCGGACCGCCGCCGCCTTCCGGCGTGACCCAGTTGATGTTCTGCGTCACGTCCTTGATATCGCACGTCTTGCAGTGGACGCAGTTCTGGGCGTTGATCTGCAGCCGCGGGTTCGATCCGTCGTCGTCACGCATGATCTCGTAGACACCGGCAGGGCAGTACCGCTGCTCCGGCGCGTCGTAGTTCGCGAGATTGTGCTGCACCGGGACGGTGTCGTCCTTCAGCGTCAGGTGGATCGGCTGGTCTTCCTCATGGTTCGTGCTGGACAGGAACACCGATGACAGCTTGTCGAAGGACACCTCGCCATCCGGTTTCGGATAGTCGATGGGCTTGGCCTGATCCTTCTTCACCAGGGACTCGTTGTCCTTGTGGCCGTGCTTGAACGTCCAGGGGACATTGCCCCGGAACAGCATCTGCTCGATGCCCGTGTAGAGCGTGCCCCCGATCAGGCCCCATTTGGCGAAGGCCGGGCGCACGTTGCGCGCCTGATGCAGCTCCTTGTGGACCCAGCTGTTCTCGTAGGCTTCCGGATAGGCGCTCAGCACCTTTTCGGCCTCGCCCTCCTCACCGGCAGCCATCAGCGCGTCATAGGCGGCGTCAGCCGCCATCATGCCGGTCTTGATCGCATTGTGGCTGCCCTTGATCTTCGGCACGTTCATGAAGCCCGCCGCGCAGCCGATCAGCGCGCCGCCGGGGAATGCCAGATCCGGCACGCACTGCAGCCCGCCCTCGTTCAGCGCACGTGCGCCATAGGAAATGCGCTTGCCGCCCTCGAAGAACGGGCGGATGTCGGGATGGTTCTTGTAACGCTGGAACTCGTCGAACGGCGACAGATAGGGGTTCTTGTAGTCCAGCCCGATAACGTAGCCGACGGCAACCTGATTGTCCTCCAGGTGATAGAGGAACGAGCCGCCATAGGTGCCCCGGTCCAGCGGCCAGCCGGCAGTGTGGACCACCAGGCCTTCCTGATGCATCTCCGGGCGGATCTCCCAGAGTTCCTTGATACCGATGCCATAGGTCTGCGGCTCGCAGCTTTCCTGCAGGTTGAACCGCTCCATCAGCGTCTTGGTCAGGGAGCCGCGGCAGCCCTCGGCGAAGAAGGTGTACTTCGCATGCAGCTCGATGCCCGGCGTATAGCTGTCCTTCTGCTCCCCGGTGCGCGAAATGCCCATGTCACCGGTGGCGACACCCTTCACGGAGCCATCCTCGTGATACAGAACCTCGGCGGCGGCGAAGCCGGGATAGATCTCGACGCCCAGCGCTTCCGCCTGCTCGCCCAGCCAGCGGCAGACATTGCCCAGGCTGACGATGTAGTTGCCGTGGTTCTGCATCGGCGGCGGCAGCAGCTTCGCGGGCACCGAGATGTGGCTCGGCTCCGTCAGCATCCAGAATTTCTCGCCCGTCACGGGGACGTTCAGCGGTGCGCCGCGTTCCTTCCAGTCGGGGAACAGCTCGTTCATGGCGCGCGGGTCCATCACCGCGCCGGACAGGATATGGGCACCGATCTCGGAACCCTTTTCCAGCACGCAGACATTCACCTCCGTGCCGGCCTTCTCCGCGAGCTGCTTCAGCCGGATCGCCGACGACAGGCCTGACGGACCACCGCCAACGACCACAACGTCGTACTCCATATACTCGCGTTCCATTGAGAGACTCCCCTTGCACCTGTGCCGGACGCCGCCGACCCCGATCGACCCGTGACCGCGGACCCTGTTCGCCATACGCCAGCCCGCGCATCACGGATCAGCCTAGCCTTGAACACAACAAATTCAAGCGACGGTCAATCCGGGGTATATTCAATGAATGACCGATACCACAAGTCAGTTCCACGCCGATCTGGCGGCGCTCGCCTTTCTGGTGGATGCCGGGCTGGACGTCGTGATCGACGCAGAGCCGACCGATCGCCTGAAACCACCGCCCGAGCCCGCTGCCGCGCCTGCTGAACAGGGGCCCGCGAAGCCGACCGCTCCAGCCTCCGCTGCCCGTGAGCCGCTGCCGCAGTCCCGACCGGTTGCCGCCCGTCCGGAATCGCCGGAGGTGATATCGGAGCGACAGGCCGCGATTACTGCGCAGCAACTGGCGGCCCAGTGCGCGGATCTGGATGCCCTGCGCGCCGCGCTGGAGGGGTTTCAGGGGCTGGCGATCCGCGAGACCGCGACGCAGCTCGTCTTCGCGGATGGTAATCCCGAGGCCGACATCATGCTGATCGGGGAGGCGCCGGGGCGTGACGAGGATCGGCTGGGACGTCCCTTCGTCGGGGAATCAGGGAAGCTGCTGGACCGCATGCTGGGCGCCATCGGTCTGGACCGGCAATCGGTCTACATCACCAACACCGTGCTCTGGCGCCCGCCCGGTAACCGCAAGCCGACCCCGGCGGAAGTCACCGCGATGCTGCCGTTCCTGGTGCGCCATATCGAACTTGTGGCACCGAAGGCCCTGCTGCTGGTCGGGGGCTCCGCCCTCAGCGCCCTGTTCGACTTCGACGCCCGCATCACGCGGGAGAGGGGGCGCTGGCGCGACTATCCGGCGGCGACCGGTCCGATCCCGGCGCTGCCCATGTTCCACCCGGCCTATCTGCTGCGCCAGCCGCAACTGAAACGCCAGGCCTGGCAGGACCTGCTGAGCTTTCGGGAGAGGCTGGACGAACTTGGGGTTGCCCCGGTCACAGCAGAATCGGTCACCCCGGACAGCGCCTGACGTCAGGCGAGCACCTTCTGTGCCGTGCAGACTTCACCCGTGGCGGCGGCACCTGCGGGGGTGAGGGGGCGGATCTGTACCCGCTCCGGGTTCTCGTCGGCGATGAACAGACTCTGTGCTGATGCCGGATAGAACCCGTACTGCCGGTACAGAGCGGCATCACCGACCAGCACCACCAGGTCGACCCCGGCTTCCGCGACCAGATCCATGCTCTGGTTCACCAGTGCCCGTGCGGCACCACGTCCCCGCCAGGCGGGCAGCACGGCAACGGGACCGAGCAGGCGTGCGGTGACTCCGGCGACGCGGCAGGGCCAGTACTGGATACCGCCGATCATGCCCTCTTCCGCGTGCGCAGCCAGCCCGAACCGGTCGCACGGGGGCACGCCATCGCGAAACCGATAGGCGATCTTGGAAGTCCGGTCGGGACCGAAACAGATGTCGAGGATGGCGGGAAACCGGGACGCACTTTCTGCGTCCATGTGGGAAATCCGGAACATTATGAGGCGACTTCGATCTGGTGGCTGCAGGAAGGCGGGCAAGCTGCTGAACCACGCATCAGGTGCCCACCCGATACGTCAGCCGCCGCGTCGTCGCTGTTCCATGAACGTGCTCATGCCATTTTCTTTAGCGCCAGTTTGATCCCGAAGACAGAAAAAACTGCACCCGGCAGCATGTCCGCTCCGAGGTGCGTGCGCTTGCCCTTCAGTCTGACTGGTCGCATTGTCGTTCCCGGAAAAGCACCTGGGGAAATCCCGGATCAGACCCACGGGGCCGGTCCGGAGCGGGAGGATACAGCCATTCCGGTACGAATAGTCGGCATGATCGGCGTGGCGCCGCCAGCCACGGATGCGACGGTGCATATCATTACCGGCGGCATCTCGCCGGCCTTCCTGAAGACCTTCGCGCAGGCGCATGAGGCGGCGGACTATGACCTGGTGCTGGTGGGCTATACCTCCCAGTCGGCGGAGGGGTTTCAGGTTGCGTCCTTCGCGGCGGCACACACGGAACGGCTCGGTTATCTGATCGCGCATCGGCCCGGCTTCATCGAACCGACGCTGGCGGCCCGCAAGATCGCCACCTTCGACAATCTGCATCAGGGCCGGATCGCGGTGCACATCATTGCGGGCGTCAGTGATGCCGAACAGCGCATGGACGGCGACTTCCAGCCGAAGGACATCCGTTATCGCCGCGCCGCGGAGTACCTGTCGGTCATGCGCCGCGTCTGGACCGAACCCGGCCCCTTCGACCACAAGGGAGAATTCTATGCGTTCGAGGGAGTGCGGAGTGACGTCCAGCCGTTGCAGCAGCCCCATCCACCGCTGTTCTTCGGCGGATCGTCGGAAGGCGCACTGGCGATGGGCGCGGAGCATTGCGATGTCTTCGCCATCTTCGGCGAGCCGCTGGCCGACACGGCGGAACGCATGGCGGACTTCCACAAGCGCGCCGCCGTCTTCGGGCGCACCCCACAGTTCAACATGTCCATCCGCCCGATCCTGGGCGAGACCGAAGCGGAGGCCTGGCGGAAGGCGGATGACATCCTGGCCCAGGTGAACGCGGAGCTGGGTCAGCACGCGGGTCGTGCCGCGTCCGATGAATCGGGCCGCCGCATCCTGGAAGCGGCCGCGCGTGGTGATGTGCATGACGCACGGCTCTGGACGGCGCTGGCAAAGGCCTACGGCGCGCAAGGCAATACCACCTGTCTGGTCGGTACGGCGGAGCAGGTCGCCGAGGCACTGCTGGAATACTACAGGCTGGGCATCGGTGGGTTCCTGCTGCGCGGGTTCGATCCGCTGGGCGATGTGGCGGAATATGGTCGCGAACTCATTCCGCGCCTTCGGGCCGGGGCAGCAGAGATCGACGCGGCAGCGGGGGGCGAGCCAGACGGCTGATCCGACGGGTCAGGACAGCAGAAACGGGCGGGAAGCCGAGAAACGGTTCATGCTCTGGTGAAGAGGAGCCATGCAGGAACGATACTGGTGAGTAGTCTGCCGAAAGGGTATCCTGCGATACCTTAAATGCTGTGAGGTTTGTTTTGTCCGACACACGCAAGGAACTCTCCACCGCCGATGCACAGGGTCAGGAAGTTGGCTCCGCGAGTGCTGATGGCGGTCTGGCGGTGTCCCAGCCGGTGCGCCCGCGAAAGCGGTTGATGCGCCGTTTCGTGCTGCTGTTCGTGATTCCGGTGCTGGTCATTGCCGGTGTGGGCTTCGGCTACGCGCTGGGCGGGCGCTACATCACCACTGAGAATGCCTACGTCAAGTCAGCCAAGTTCGCCGTTTCAAGCGATCTGGATGGCCGGGTATCCGCAGTCCATGTGACCGAGAACCAGCGCGTGCGTGCCGGTGACGTGCTTGTCGAGCTCGACAGCCGCTCGCACGAGATCAGACTGGCGGAGACGGAGGCCGATCTGGCCCGTGCCCGCAGTCAGGTAGCCAGCCTGAAGGCCGATTACCGTGCCTCGCTGGCGGAACTGGAAGAAACCCGTGCCCGTATCAGCCATCTGGAAAGCCAGACCGAACGCTACCGCAGCCTGTCGAAGCGTGGCATTGCCGCCTCTGCGCAATATGAGGAAGCGGCCGCTGACCTTTCCGCCGCCAAGCGCCGGGTCGCGACACAGCAGGAACGGGTCAAGGAAGCACTGATCTCCATTGGTGGCGACATCAACCGCCCCGTGGAGAAGCACCCGCTCTATCTGGCCGCCGCCGCCGCACGTGATCAGGCGCTGCTCTGGCTCGACTACACGCGTATCATCGCGCCCGCCAACGGCATTGTCACCGCGATCCATCTGGAGCAGGGCGAGTTTGTCGAGAAGGGCGAGCCGATCTTTGCCCTGGTCGATGATCGGGAGACCTGGGTCGAGGCCAATCTGAAGGAAACCCAGCTCACCCACGTGCATGAGGGGCTGAAGGCGGAGATCGAGGTCGATGCCTATCCCGGCGTGACCTGGCAGGCGACCGTGCAGGGCATTGCCCCGGCGACCGGTGCCGAATTCTCCATCCTGCCGCCGCAGAACGCGACGGGTAACTGGGTCAAGGTCGTCCAGCGCGTGCCGGTGCGCCTGCGCCTGCTGCCGAACCAGGACCGCCCGCCGCTGCGTGCCGGCATGACCGCGCATATCTCCATCGACACGGGGCGGGAGCGCAAGCTGCTCACCGAAGCCCGTGCCGCCATCGGGATGCCGCGTACCGACCGCTGATCCGCTGAACACCCTGGTGGTGTCCGACCTGGCCGGGGACGTGGCTTGAGGGCGTCCAACCGGTGCCGGGTGCACCGTCGGCCCTGAGCCAACGGTGCCGGGCCCGGTCCAGCCCCTGGATATCCGCACCCAGGATACCCGGTCCTGCGATATCCCGCCCCTGCAGCATCAGTCGAAGAACAGGAACGCCCGCACCTCGATGCTCTGCCGTGCCGGAGCATCGGCAGGCGTGTCCGGGTGCGCGAAGGCGGTGTGCGGGGTGAAGCGGGCCCGTCCGTCCGTGGCGGAGTCATAGCTCTTCAGCAACAGCACCTCGTCCCGTGTCATCTCCGGGAAGTAGACCCAGCGGTGCGCCGGATCATGTGCGAACTCGTAGATCTCGCCCACCCGGTCCTCGAACACCAGGTCCGTCGGGATCAGATGCTCGGGCCTCAGGCTGTCGGCTTCCGCGACAGCGAGAGGGGAGGCCAGCACAGGACCGGTGATCGGCCGCCAGACATTGATCTCCGCCACGCGGCGCGACAGCAGGTTCTCGGCCTCTTCGCCCATCAGGTCGCGCACCCGCGCCGGTCCCGACTTCTCCGTATAGTCCACATGGGCGCGATGCACCGGCAGGCGGGTCGGATTCGTCTGGTCAGCGCCGCCACCGGTGACGCGGACGGTATGGTCGAAGATCCGCACGCGGCTGGCACCGGTCTCCGCCTTCAGCAATGCCTCAAGCTGCGGGTAGTAGTCACGTTCCACCTGGGCAGGATCATGGAAGTCGATGTCGGTCGCGGGCACGGCGCGAAAGGCGAAGCCGGAGCGGTCGAGATGGAAATCCGCGGCCTCCGGGCGTCCATCCCTTATGCTGACGGTCACGGGCCGGTCCGGGTGCGTGCGGCGGGTCTCGGCATTGGTGCCCTGCGGCGGGATGAAGGCCTTGTGGCGCTGCCCGTCGGTCACCGTGTAGATGATGTCCGCACGCACTGCCGGAACCGGTGCCACCGATTCCGCTTCTGTCGGGCGTGGTGCGTATGCTGTTGCCGTGGCCATGATGTCCTCCGCTGGTTTCGTTGCTGCTTCCTATCTGGCGCGGGCACCTGTGGCCCGAAAGCGAAAATCTCTCCGTCTCGGCACAGTTTTGTTTTGTCGGGCGTTCAGGATGACTATAACGCCCCCATGTCTGATCCAGTCTCCAGCAACCCGATCTTCGTGGCGATCGACACCGATGACGTGGCGACGGCGCGCGACCTCGCCCTGACGCTCGCCGGGGCCGTCGGCGGTATCAAGCTGGGCAAGCAGTTCTTCATGGCGAACGGCCCCCGGGGGGTCCACGATGTGCTGCCGGAAGCGATCCGGGAACGGCTGCCGCTGTTCATCGATCTGAAGCTGCACGACATTCCCAATACCGTGGCCGGTGCCGTGACCTCCCTGGCACGCAGCCTGGCGCCAGCCTTCCTGACCCTGCACGCCTCCGGCGGTGCGGCGATGGTGGCTGCGGCGCGAGAGGCGGCGGAGGGCTTTGGTGCGGCCCGCCCGAAACTGCTGGCCGTCACGGTGCTGACCAGCATGAGCGACAGCGACCTGGCTGACACGGGCGTGTCGGGCGGCGCGGAAGAACAGGTGGTTCGGCTGGGCAGGCTCGCCATCGCCAACGGCGCGGACGGGCTGGTCTGCAGCCCGAAGGAGATTGCGCCGCTGCGTGCCGCGCTGGGTGGGGAGCCCCTGCTGGTGACGCCGGGTATCCGTCCTGCGGGTGCCGCGCTGGGCGATCAGAAGCGTGTCATGACCCCGGCGGAGGCGATGCGGGCCGGGGCCAGCCGCATGGTGATCGGCCGCCCGATCACAGGTGCCGGTGATCCGGTGGCCGCCGCGAAGGCCATTCTGGAAGAGATCGGCTGATGGCTGTGCGCACGAAGATCTGTGGCCTGAACGATGCCGTGTCGCTGAAGGCGGCGCTGACCGGTGGGGCGGATGCCATCGGACTGGTGTTCTACGCCCCGTCACCCCGTGCGGTCAGCCCGGAACAGGCTGCTGCCTTGCTGACAGAAGTCGGTCCGGTTGCGGACAAGGTTCAGAAGGTCGGGCTGTTCGTCGATCCCGATGACGCCCTGCTGGACGCCGTGCTGGACCTGGTGCCGCTGGATCTGGTGCAGTTGCACGGGTCGGAGACGCCGGAGCGGGTGGCGGAGATTGGCCGTCGCACCGGCCTGCCGGCCATGAAGGCCTTCAAGATACGTGATGCGGAGGATTTCGGCGCTGTCGGGGATTACGACAGCGCCGCGTCATGGCTGCTGTTCGACGCCAAGGCGCCGGATGATGCGAAACATGCCTTGCCGGGCGGCAATGGCATGACGTTCGACTGGCGACTGCTGGCGGGGCGCGACTGGAACCATCCATGGATGCTTTCCGGCGGGCTTGACGCGACGAACGTGGCGGAGGCGATCCGCATCAGCGGCGCACCCTGGGTGGATGTTTCATCCGGTGTCGAGCGCGCCCCCGGCCACAAGGATCCCGCGCGGATCACGGCCTTCCTGCAGGCCGTCCACGCGGTGTGACAGACCTTTTCCCGGCTGCTGCCGGGTTTCAGAAAGATGCAATTCCATGACTGTGACCAACAATCCCAACAGCTTTCGCAACGGCCCGGACGGGACGGGCCATTTCGGCGACTACGGCGGGCGCTATGTCGCCGAAACGCTTATGCCGCTGATCCTGGAACTGGACGAGGCCTATGAGGCCGCGAAGGCCGACCCCAGCTTTCAGGAAGAACTGGACTATTACCTGCGCGACTATGTCGGGCGTCCCAGCCCGATGTACTACGCGGAGCGGCTGACCGAGCATTTCGGCGGCGCGAAGATCTACTTCAAGCGGGACGAGCTGAACCACACCGGTGCCCACAAGATCAACAACTGCATGGGCCAGATCCTGCTGGCGCGGCGCATGGGCAAGCCGCGTATCATCGCGGAGACCGGTGCGGGCCAGCATGGCGTCGCCACCGCGACCGTGGCCGCCCGCTTCGGCCTGCCCTGCCATGTCTACATGGGATCGGTGGATGTGGAGCGGCAGTCGCCTAACGTGTTCCGCATGAAGCTGCTGGGGGCGGAGGTTGTCCCTGTCACATCCGGTTCCTCCACGCTGAAGGATGCGATGAACGAGGCGCTGCGGGACTGGGTGACGAATGTCTCCGACACCTTCTACATCATCGGCACGGTGGCGGGGCCGCACCCCTATCCGGCCATGGTGCGTGATTTCCAGTCCGTCATCGGCAATGAGGCGAAGGAACAGATGATGGAGAAGGAAGGGCGCCTGCCCGACCAGATCGTTGCCTGCATCGGTGGTGGCTCCAACGCCATGGGGCTGTTCCACCCGTTCCTGGACGATCCGGACGTGCAGATCGTGGGTGTCGAGGCGGCGGGCCATGGTGTCGATACGGACAAGCACGCCGCATCCCTGACGGGCGGGCGACCCGGTGTGCTGCATGGCAACAAGACCTATCTGCTGCAGACCGAGGACGGGCAGATCGAGGAAGCGCATTCGATCTCTGCCGGTCTCGACTATCCGGGCATCGGGCCGGAACATGCCTGGTTGAAGGACTCCGGGCGGGTCGAGTATGTCTCCGCCACGGATCAGGAAGCACTGGAGATGTTCCAGCTCTGCTCCAGGCTGGAGGGGATCATTCCGGCTCTGGAACCGTCGCATGCGCTGGCGCATGTCGCGCGCGTCGCGCCGACCCTGCCGAAGGATCACATCATCCTGATGAACATGTGCGGACGCGGCGACAAGGATGTCTTCACCGTTGCCGACGCCCTGGGGGTGAAGCTGTGAGCGCGCGTATCACGCGGCGCTTCGCGGCGCTGAAGGAACAGGGTCGGTCCGGTCTTGTCACCTTCGTCATGGGCGGGGACCCGGACTTCGAGACCTCCGCGCGTATTCTGGAGGCTCTTCCGGGTGCCGGTGCCGACGTGATCGAGATCGGCATGCCCTTCACCGATCCGATGGCGGATGGTCCCGCGATCCAGGTGGCGGGCCTGCGGGCGCTGGCCAATGGCCAGACCCTGAAACGGACGCTGGAACTGGTGACCCGGTTCCGCAAGGCCGACCCGGACACGCCGATCGTGCTGATGGGCTATTTCAACCCGGTGCTGAACCATGGCATTGCCGCCTTCGCGGTGGATGCCGCTGCCGCCGGGGTGGATGGCCTGATCATCGTCGACCTGCCGCCGGAGGAAGACGCGGAATTGCTGTCTGCCGCCGCGGCGCAGGACATTTCGCTGATCCGGCTGGCGACGCCCACGACCGATGACAAGCGTCTGCCGACCGTCCTGCGCAACACTTCCGGCTTTGTCTATTATGTCTCGGTTGCAGGGATTACCGGGGCTGGCCATATGGATACCAGTGCTGTTGCTGCGGCGGTGGAGCGGTTGAAACGCCATACCGATCTGCCGGTAGCGGTCGGCTTCGGCATCAAGACGCCGGAGCAGGCGGCGGCTGTCGCACGGGTCGCGGACGCGGCTGTGGTCGGCACCGCCATCGTCGATCAGGTGGGCAGGGCCGGTGATGACCGCGATGCCGCGGTCGCCAATGTGGTCGAACTGGTGACAGCCCTTGCCGATGGTGTACGTTCGGCCTGACGGATGTTTGTCCCGGACATGGATCTAACGGAGGTATCCCCTTGAGCAACAATGGTCCCCATCGGG
>BQJF01000049.1 GCA_021604565.1 Minwuia thermotolerans
CGCGCCGCCGCTGTCCACCAGGGAGATGCAGGGCAGGTTGTTCTCCAGCGCCACTTCCTGCGCCCTGAGATGCTTCTTCACGGTCTCGCGGTAGTAGGTGCCGCCCTTCACCGTGGCATCGTTGCAGATGATGATGCATTCGCGGCCCGAAACCCGTCCGATGCCGGTGATGATGCCGCCCGACGGCACCTCCCCGTCGTACTGGCCCCAGGCGGCAAGCTGGTTCAGTTCCAGGAACGGTGCGCCGGGATCGACGAGTGCCCGGATACGTTCCCTGGGCAGCATCTTGCCGCGCTCCAGATGGCGCTTGCGCGACCGCTCTCCGCCACCCTGCTTGATCTCCGCCACCCGGTCCTTCAGGCGCGCGATCTCGTCGCGCCAATGGGCGGTGTTGGCCTTGAACGCGTCGGAACGCGTGTTGATCTCGGATTTAAGCACCGGCATCTGCGGCGATCTCCCCCCGGAGTGTTTCCTGTCCTGATGCCTGTTCTAGAGGCCTTTGGCCGAAGGGGAAAGATCGCTATGGGCGTCGAGATCGACATGGCCCTTCTGCAACAGCGTCGCGGCTTCGCCTTCCGGCATCGGTGAACCAAGCAGAAAGCCCTGGCCGTGCGTCGAACCCCGTTCCCGGACGAAGGCAAGCTGCGCGGCGGTCTCGATGCCTTCCGAGACCGTCGTGATGCCCATCTTTGCCGCGAGTTCGATGATGGATCCGGTGATGGCGCGGCTCGCGGCCCGCTCCATCACGGTGCCGACGAAGTTCCGGTCGATCTTGACCTCATCCGTCGGCAGGGACAGCAGACTGATCAGGGATCCGTAACCGGTCCCGAAATCGTCGAGCGATATCCTCACGCCCCGGGCGCGAAGCGACTTCAGGTTGGCATCGACACTGGTCGCGGGTTCGGAAAGCATGACGTTCTCTGTCACCTCGATCTTCAACTGCCCCGGCGCAAGATTGCGGACAGCCAGCATCCCGATCAGGTCAGCATGCATGCCGCCATTCGACAGATCGGACCAGGCCGCGTTCAGCGAGACGTCAGGCGTCAGCCCGAACCGGTCGCGCCATGCCGCCATCTGGCGGATCACCGCATCGCGCATGATGAAGCCGACCTGGCGCGACATGTTCGCGTCCATCAGGGCGGGCCAGAACTGTGGCGGGTCAGACAGGGAGCCGTCGGGCAGGCGAACCCTGACCAGGGCCTCGAACCCGGAGATCTGCCCGTCGGAAAGCCGGATGATCGGCTGATAGAGAGGCACCACCCGCTGTTCATCCACGGCGGATTGCAGGAAATCGGTCGCGTTCTCCCGCACCTCGAAGCGATCCCGCATCAGCGGACTGAAGAAGACAACATCGGCATGCGGGTCATCATAGGCCACCCGCAGCGCCAGATCGGAGGATCGAAGCAACCTGTCCACTGTCGCGCCATCCTTCGGATAGATCGCGACGGAACACTCCGGATTGATGTCCAGACGCCGCTGCAGCACCGCAACCTCGACGTTCAGCCGGGTCAGCAGCCGCTGGCATCGCTCCCGGATGCTGTCCGCCGAGTCACCTGTTGCCGTCACGACCGAAAAGGCCTCGTAGGACGTCCGCCCCAGCATCTCGCCGTCCAGCAGGTCGGTGCGCAACACGGTGGCCACATCCCGCAGCATGGTGTCCATCTGCGACAACCCATGGGACTGGCGAACGGTAACGATGTCCGGGATACCAATGGAGATCAGGGCGAACGGCTCATCCGGTGCACCAGCAATGCGATCGGCCAGGTTCCGCTCGAACGCCTGGCTGTTGCTCACTCGCGTGACCGGATCGGCATTGATCGCGCTGTTCAGCCGGATCTCTGTCTCGTGCACGCCAGACACGTCATGCACCACCCCCGCAATGCGCGCGGATCCTTCCGCACCGGAGATCCTCTCCCCGCGCACACGGACCTGCCGGGACTGCCCCACCGCATCGATGAAGAATGACTTCATGTCAAACGGGCGCCCCACGTCACGGGCAAGGCGCACGGCCTCCGCGATCCGCCGACGCTCGCTTTCGGGATAGCGGGCCACGACCGACCGCAGGGTCCGGGACGCAGCTTCGGGCAGGCGGTGGAGATCGATGGCACCCTGGCTCAGCCGCGATGTTCCGTTCGACAGGTCAAGTTCCCAGTGACCGGCGGAAAGGGTCCGTTCCAGACGCCTGATCTGATCGACTGTCCCGTCATGCCGGGGCGGAACCCCGTCGGCCCAAGCGGCAGCCCCGGCCTTCCTTCCGCCCTCCGGAATCCGGGAAATCAGGCGTTCGACCAGACTTGCGAAACGGCAGAGTATCGCCGTGTCGGCGTCCCCAATGGTCCTTGGCTGGAAGTCGGCTACACAGACCGTTCCGATACGATAGCCGTCCATGGTCCTGACCGGCGCGCCCGCATAGGCGCGCAGATACGGGGCACCGACAACAAACGGATTGGTGTCGAAGCGCGGATCCTGCAGGGCGTTCTCGACGACCAGAGGAACATCGTCGCGGATCGTGTGGTCACACAAGGCGGTCTCGCGCGGTGTCCGGGCGACCTCAAGGCCCTGAATAGCCTTGAACCACTGAAAGTGCTCATCGATCAGGGAAACGTAGCCGACAGGAAAACCGAGCCTCTGCGTCAGGCAGGTCACGAGGAAATCGAGGTCAGCGTCTGCATCATCATTCAGAAGCTCCAGTCGGCGGAGGGCGCCGAGCCTGAGATCCTCGATACTGACAGCGCGCGGTTCCAACCGATTCACAGTCCTCTTGGCGGCAGAAAACCGTCTGCCGGTCAAATAATGGGTATTCCAGTATTACATATTCTGCCTGATTGCCCATGCAATATGCCTGGATGAACAATGTTTCCGATATCGGGAAGGCCTGCGGCACACGCATTGCGTGGCGTGCCCATTACCCACGGGATGCCCTGCGCAGTACCAATTCCGCAGCCACGCCTGACCTGCCTGGGCGAACGGAAGGTGCCAGTTCCGCTATCGGATCGAGCGGGTCAGTCGAAGCGTGGACGCGGGTCGGCTTCCAGCAGTCCGAACAACAGGTGGTCGCGCCAGAATCCGGCGATGCGCAGGTACTTCCGCGCATAGCCTTCCTCCGTGAAGCCGCACTTGCGCAGGAGGGTGGCGGAGGGGAGGTTTTCCGGCAGGCAGGCGGCCTCCATCCGGTGCAGACCCAGCTCACCGAATGACCAGTCGCAGACCAGGGTGATGGCGGCGGCCATGTAGCCCTGCCGGGCATGCGGCTGACCCATCCAGTACCCGGCGGAGGCTGCTTGTGTCACGCCGCGGCGCACGTTGGACAGGGTAATGCCGCCCAGCAGCGCATCATCCCCATTCCGGAAGACCAGAAACGAATAGGCCATGTCCGCGCGCGCATCGCGCTGGTAGAGGCGCAGGCGGCGACGATAGGAAAAGCGGGACAATGCATCGGCAGGCCAGGTCGGCTCCCACGGCTCCAGAAAGGCGCGGCTGCCGGCGCGAAGTTCCGCCCACGCCCGCCAGTCATGCGCCAGCGGCGGGCGCAGATAGATCCGGCGACCCCGCAAGAGCGGTCGGGCATCCTCTGTGACCATGTTCGCGAACATGAGCCCTCCGGTCGGTCCCTTGCCGAGGCGGTCTGCACCGGCCCGCTCCCCCACCCGACCACCCATCAGGATACGCGCGTGGGGTGGTCGGGTGGGGGAGCGGGCCGGTGCAGAAGCCCTGAACTTCCATTACACGAAGTGTGCGGCGAAGGCCTCCGGTGACGCAAGCTGTTCCGTGTCGCCCACTGCCGCGATGGCCATGGGCTTGCTGCTGTTGAACAGCGTCTCCGCCACCCGACGGCAGGCGGCGACATCCACTTCATCCACCCGGGTCAGCAGGTCGGCAGTTTCCAGCGGGCGGCCATGCACCAGCACCTGACGCGCGATCTGTTCCAGCCGGGCGGAGGAGCTTTCCAGTGACATCACCAGCCCCGCCTTCATCTGCGCGCGGGCGCGAGCGGCCTCGATCTCGTTGGTGTCTTCCACCAGCCTGCGGATCTCTCCGGCCAGCACCGGACCCAGTTCCGCGACACTGTCGGGGGAGGAGGCCGCGTAGACTCCGACCATGCCGCCATCGGCCATGGCCCCGGCAAAGCTGAACACGGAATAGGCCAGGCCGCGCTTCTCCCGCACCTCCTGAAACAGCCGCGAGGACATGCCGCCGCCCAGCACGTTCGACACCACCTGCGCGGTGATGAAGTCGGGATCGTGGATCGTCACCCCGTCGAAGCCCAGCGCCAGATGGGTCTGTTCTAGCGTCCGCCGGTCGATGATGGCCCCGCCCTGCCAGACCGCCGGTTCGGGCGTGTCATCGGTAACGGTGCCGACATCGGCAAACAGCTTCTCGATGGCTTTCAGGAAGGCGTCCGGGTCGACCGCACCGGCAGCGGCGACCACCATGCGCTCCGCACCATAGCCGCGTCCCAGAAACCCCTGCAGGTCGCTGCGGGCGAATGTCGAGACCCGCTCCGGCAGGCCCAGGATCGACCGGCCAACGGGCTGGTCGGGATAGGCCGCTGCCTGCAGATGATCGAAGATCAGGTCGTCGGGGGTGTCGTTGACCTGCGCGATCTCCTGGCGCACCACCTCCCGCTCCCGCGCCAGTTCATCCTCCGGGAAGGTGGACTGCAACAGGATGTCGGCGATCAGTTCGATGGCCAGGTCGGTGTCGTCGCGCATGACACGGGCGTAATAGGCCGTCTGTTCGCGACTGGTGTAGGCATTCAGATAACCGCCCACATCCTCGATCTCCTCCGCGATGCGCAGGGCGGACCGGCGCGCCGTGCCCTTGAAGGCCATGTGCTCCAGCATGTGCGCCAGACCGTTCTCATGGACGCGTTCATGGCGCCCGCCGACATCGACCCAGACCCCGACGGAAACGGTCTCGACGCCAGGCATCGGGGCGACGGCAACACGCAGTCCGCTGGGCAGGGTATGCAGCAGTCCGGCGGTCAATTCGGCCCTCCGCCAGCGACGCGGGCGTGGGATTCCAGGTGGCGCTGTACCGCGCCGAGATCATTGGGCAGGGTGATGCTGCGCTCCTTTCGTTCGTGCAGGTCGGCAAGCCGCTCGGGCAGTGCCGGGTGAATGCCGATGGCCCGCTGGACAGCGTCCGGAAACTTGGCCGGATGGGCGGTGGCGAGGCTGACGGTCGGCACTTCGTCGGCAATCCGACCCTCCGCCCGCGCGCGCCGGGCGGCGGCGGTACCGATGGCGCTGTGCGGGTCCAGGATCTCGCCCGTTTCGCGCCAGACCCGGCGCATCTCTTCGAGTGTTTCAGCCTCATCGACCCGCCGGGCGGTGAAGACCTTCTGCGCCGTCTGGAAGGCTGCGGCAGGGGCGGTGAAACCACCCGACTGTTTCAGATTGTCCATCAGCCCCTGAACACGCGGACCATCACGATCCACCATGTCGAAAAGCAGTCGCTCGAAGTTCGATGAAACCTGAATGTCCATCGACGGGCTCATGGTCGCGCTGACGCCCCGGGTGCGATACTCCCCGGTCTCGAAGAACCGGGTCAGGATGTCATTGACGTTGGTGGCGATCAGCAGCGTGTCGATCGGCAGGCCCATGCGCCGCGCGATCTCGCCCGCGAAGATGTTGCCGAAGTTGCCCGACGGCACGGAGAAGGCCAGCGGCCGTCCGCCCAGCGCGATCCCTGCGTGGACGTAATAGACCACCTGCGCCGCGACCCGTGCCCAGTTTATCGAGTTCACGGCAGACAGGCGCATCCGGTCTCGGAACCGCAGATCGTTGAAGGCGGCCTTCACCAGTGCCTGACAGTCATCGAAATCGCCTTCGATGGCGATGGCGTGGACATTGGCATCCTCCACCGTCGTCATCTGTCGCCGCTGCACATCCGAGACCCGGCCCAGCGGGTACAGGATGAAGATATCCACCGCCTCACGCCCGCGACAGCCTTCGATGGCCGCCGAACCGGTATCGCCGGACGTGGCCCCCAGGATCGTCACCCGCTCGCCGCGATCCGACAGCACCCGGTCGAAGAACCGCCCCAGCGCCTGCAGCGCGAAGTCCTTGAACGCCAGGGTCGGACCGTGGAACAGCTCCATCACCCAGTCGTTGGCGCCGATCTGCTTCAGCGGTGCAACGGCGGTGTGATCGAAGGCGGCGTAGGTGTCCGCCATCATCTGCCGGAAATCATCCGGGCCGATACTGTCACCGGTCAGCGGACCCAGCACCCGCGCGGCCAGATCGGCATAGGAAAGCCCCTGCAACCCGGCCAGATCAAGCTGCGGCAGGGCCTCCGGCACATACAAGCCGCCATCCCGCGCCAGGCCGGTCAGCAGCACATCATCGAATTCCAGGACCGGGGCAACACCCCGGGTGCTCACATAGCGCACGCTTGACCTTTCTGTTGTTTGCCGCCTGTTCCATCCCGAGGAGTGAGTTGCCTGCGGCCTGTTCCATCCCTCTCCCCCTCCCGGCCACCCATTTCAGGATACTTGCGTGGGTGGCCGGGAGGGGGAGAGGGATGGAACAGGCTGAGGGACAATCCAATCAGGCGGAGAGCTGCTTCAGTTCGCCCTTGATGACATAGGCCAGGATCTCCACCACCTGCTCCGGCGTTTCGGCCACGGCCAGGGCGGCGGCGTCGACTTCCTTCAGCGGGTGCGTCAGGGACGGGTCATGCTGCACGATCAGCGGCGTGTTCATCGCCGCCGCATAGCCCGCGTCGAAGGCGGCATTCCACTGCTTGTACTTGTCGCCGAAGCGGACCACGACCACGTCCGCCCGCTCGATCAGGGTACGAGTGCGGATGGCGTTGATCTTGGCACCCTTGTGGTCCTTCCAGAAGCCACTGTTTTCCTGCCCCAGGATTGCTACGCCGCAATCGTCGCTGGACCCGTGGTCGGTCACCGGCGCGGTGAATTCGATCTCCAGACCGGCGGCGGCGGCCCCCGCCTCGATACGCTCACGCCAGTCGGTGTGGATTTCGCCCGACAGATAGACGGAAAGATCGCTCATGGTTCTGCTCTCCCGGTTTCGCTGGTGGACCACCCAATGCCATATCGGCCCGGCGCTGTCATCCTTGGCAGGATTCGTCTGAATGACCGCGCCGCCGGACCCTTTGTGCTGACCGTGCCTCCCCTCTCCCCCTCCCGACCACCCACGGGACTATCCTTATGGGTGGTCGGGAGGGGGAGAGGGGAGGCACGGTCCAGCGCACAACGTCCCGCTCAGACCCGCTTCGCGGCCTGCACCATGGTTTCCAGCCGGTTCAGGAAGTTCGACCGGTCCGCCTTGCTGAAGGGACGGCCGCCGCCTCCGGCACCCAGCGGGTTGGCGGCGCGCATGTCGGCCATCAGGTCGCGCATGGCCAACTGGTGGCCGATATTGTCCGGTGTGAAGGGATCGCCATTGTGGCGGATGGCGGCCCCGCCATGTTCCAGACAACGCGCGGCCAGCGGAATGTCGCCGGTGACACAGATGTCGCCCGGCCCGATGCGGTCGGCGATCCACATGTCGGCGGCGTCCGGTCCCTCCGGCGCCACCACGGTCTGCACCTGCGGGTCTGGGCTGGGGCGGATGCCGCCGTTGGAGACCATGTAGACCTGCAAACCGTGCCGACTGGCCACCCGCAGGATCTCGTCCTTCACCGGGCAGGCGTCGGCGTCGATGTAGATGCTTGTCATGCCTCCGTCAGTCCCCCGCAACCTCGCGCCGGATGATCGCAGCCCCCTCGGCCAGTGACGACAGCTTGCCGAAGGCCACGTCACGCGGCAGGTACTTCATGCCACAGTCCGGCGCGGCAATGACCCGCTCCGCGCCTGCGTGCTCCACGGCGCCGCGCAGCCGGTCGGCGACCTGGTCCGGTGTCTCCACCTCATTGCTGCCCAGGTCGAGAACGCCATAGACGATCTGCTTCGACGGCAGTCGGTCGATAATCGACGGGTCCAGCTTCGGCTGCGCCGCCTCGATGGAAATGGCACTGGCATCGCAGGCATCCAGCTCGGACAGGAAGGAATAACCCGACGGCTTGTCCTTCACGACATAGGCATAGCCGAAGCAGACATGGACAATGGTCATCCCCTCGACCCCGTCCAGCGCCTGGTTGATGGCGTCGATGCCGTACTTCCGCGCCTCCTCCGGATGGGCCTGCATGTGCGGCTCGTCGATCTGGATGATGTCGGCACCGGCGGCCTTCATCTCCCGGATCTCCGCATTCAGTACGGCGGCATAGGCGCTGATCAGCTTGCCCTGGTCGCCGTAGTATTCGTCCTTCGCCATGCGCGCCATGGTGAAGGCACCGGGGATCGTCACCTTGACCGCGCGGTCGGTATTGCGGCGCATGAAGGCCACGTCGCGGACCTGCACGCCGCTACCGCGGGTGATCGGTCCGACAACCCGCGGCACCAGCGTCGGCTTGCCCGTGCGCCCCGGCATCTCTCCCGGATTGTCGATGTCGATGCCGCCCAGCGCATTGGCGAAATGGTTGAAGTAGCTCTCCCGGCGGCACTCTCCGTCCGAGACGATGTCGATGCCGACCTTTTCCTGATCCCTGAGCGCCAGCAGGCAGGCATCATCCTGTGCCTCCTCCAGTTCCTCCGCCCGTGGCAGCCAGACATCCTTCATGCGGACCCGTGGTGGCGAACTGCCCATCAGGACCTCGCGGTTCACCAGCCATCCGGGCTGCGGATAACTGCCCACCAGCATGGTCGGAATTGCCTGAAGTGCCATTCTGCGATCTCCCCGTTTCCCAGCCGCCCGTTGCAGGCGCGGGTGCAGTATGCTTTGGCTGCAGCAGGGGAAGTCAAGAATTCCCGGCCCGGAGACGAGAGGGGACAGCCATGCCCGGCAATCTGACGATGGATGAACTGACGGCAGCGGTCGGCGCAGGGGAGATCGATACCGTGCTGGTCTGCATGGTCGACATGCAGGGCCGGTTGATGGGCAAGCGGTTCCAGGCTGAGTTCTTTCTCGACAGCGGCTGGGAGGAAACCCACGCCTGCAACTACCTGCTGGCCACCGATCTGGAGATGATCACTGTGGAGGGCTTTGCCGCCGCAAGCTGGGCCAGTGGCTATGGTGACTACGTGATGCGGCCCGACCTCGCCACGCTGCGGCGCGTGCCCTGGCTGGAGGGAACGGCTCTGGTGCTCTGCGATGTGCTGGATCACCATCACCAGCCGGTGCCGCATTCACCCCGCGCCGTCCTGAAACGCCAGATCGCCCGGCTGGAGGCCATGGGTTACCGCGCCATGATGGCGTCGGAGCTGGAGTTCTTCCTGTTCGAGGAATCCTACGAACAGGCGGCGGAGTCCGGATACCGCAAACTTTCGACCTTCAGCCGCTACAACGAGGACTATCACATCTTCCAGACCACCAAGGAGGAACCGGTGATGCGGGCGCTCCGCCGGGGTCTGCAGGCCGCAGGCATCCCGGTGGAGAACTCCAAGGGGGAGGCGGACGCCGGACAGGGGGAGATCAACGTCCGCTATTCGGATGCGCTCGACATGGCCGACAGCCACGCGGTGATCAAGAACGCGGCCAAGGAGATCGCCTGGGCGAAGGGCCGCGCCCTGACCTTCCTGGCCAAGTGGGACACGGACGCGGCAGGCAATTCCAGCCACATCCACCAGTCACTGCAGGACATGGACGGCACGCCGCTGTTCCACGATCCGCAGGACCCGCTGGGCATGTCCGACCTGATGCGTCATTTCCTGGCCGGGCAACTGGAGCACGCCAGCGCCATCACCTGGTTCCTGGCCCCCTACGTGAACAGCTACAAGCGGTTCCAGGCAGGCACCTTCGCGCCCACCGCCGCCATCTGGTCACGCGACAACCGCACGGCGGGGTACCGTCTGTGTGGCGAGGGCACGAAGGCGATCCGTGTCGAATGCCGCGTCGGCGGCGCCGACCTGAACCCCTATCTCGCCATGGCCGCGCTGCTGGCTGCCGGGATCGACGGGATCGAGCGCAAGCTGGAACTGGAACCGGGGTTCGAGGGCGATGCCTATCAGGGGCGCCGCATCCGCCGCATCCCCGCCAACCTGCGCGATGCCACGCTGGCCCTGAAACGGTCGAAGATGCTGCGCGCGGCGCTGGGTGACGATGTGGTGGACCATTATGTCCATGTCGCCGTCTGGGAGCAGCAGGAGCACGAGCGCGTGGTCACCGACTGGGAAGTCGCCCGCGGTTTCGAACGCGCCTGAAAGCAACGGCGACCGACGCTCTTCCCCTTCCCCCTCGACGGGGGAAGGTCGGGATGGGGGTGAATCGGCGCAGCCGAACAGCCGTATTCTCACCGCAGTTCAGCAGCCTGCGGCTTCACCCCCCATCGACCGCTTCGCGGCCACTTCCCCCGCAAGGGGGGAAGATAAGCGGTGCGGTATACTCGTCAGATAAACGCCGACGTCAGATGGGTGACCTGGCGACGGTCAAGCCGCCTTCGGCAGCGGAATGGCGTCCAGTTCGGGCTGCACCAGGTCGATGAATTTCCGGGTCTGGTCCATCAGGTCGGCATCGCTGCCCGCGATGGGGCGCAGGATGAACTTCGACGCGCCCGCATCGACATAGGCGCGGATGCGGTCGAGGATCGTCGTCTCGTCACCGACCACGAAGTACCCGGTCGGGTCCTTGCGCAGCCGCTTCTCGAAGCGGCCCGCCTCCGTCGCCACTACCTCCTCGTCCATGCTGCCGAAGCGGAACGGGAAGGCCGCGCCGAAGTGATCGTCATCCACCGGGCGGCCCTGCGCCACGGCGGTCTCGCGGATCGCCCGCACCACGGGGGCAAGCTGCGCCGGGCTTTCGAAGGCGGCCTGCCAGCCGGTGCCATATTTCGCCGTCCGTTCCACCGCCGCCTTGGTGGCACCGCCGATCCACATCGGGATGTTCGGGTTCACCGGTGTCGGCGAGATCCGTGCGCCCTTGAGCTGGAAGTACTTGCCGTCATAGTCCAGCGTCTCCCCCTTCCACAGCCGGATGATGATCTCCAGCGCCTCGTCGGCCCGCGCACCGCGCCCGGCAGTCGGCGTACCCGTCGCGGCCCAGTCCGGTGCCAGCTTGGCGCCGATGCCGAAGGCCGGCAGCAGCCGCCCGGCACTGAGATAGTCGATGGTGGCGCACTGCTTGGCCAGCAGCACCGGCTCCCGGAGTGCGAGCGAGGCGACATTCATGCCGAACTTCAGCCGCCGTGTGCGCCCGGCAATGGCCCCCAGCGCCGCCATCGGTTCCAGATGCGGGCGGGCGGAGGCGATGCGGTCCGACTGCCAGTAGCTGTTGACGCCACCGTCCTCCAGCATGTCGATCCAGTCCCAGAACGGGGCCGCCCCCGAGAAGGGCAGTTCCCCGAAACCCATTCCGACCCTGACTGGCATGTTGCTGTCTCCTCGGTTGTGCGTTGGCGCCAATGAGCGGGTGTTGACCTTCCGCCCCTCTCCAGATTCATTTGCTGACCGTGCCTCCCCTCTCCCCCTCCCGGCCACCCACGGGAGTATCCTTAATGGGTGGCCGGGAGGGGGAGAGGGGAGGCACGGTCCACGGACAACCTAATCCCGGGCGCGTTCCAGGATGGTAACCGAGCAGGCTGCTTCCTCGAAGCCCATCACGCCGCCGCCGTTCTCGGCCAGCGCGATGCGGGCGTCGGGCACCTGCCGCTCGCCTGCCTCCCCGCGCAACTGCGTCGTCAGTTCGTAGATCATCGACAGGCCGGTGGCGCCCACCGGATGCCCCTTCGACACCAGACCGCCGGAGGTATTCACCGGCACCTTGCCGCCCGGCCCGGTCTCGCCTGCCTCGACGAACCTGCCGCCTTCGCCCACGTCGCAGAAGCCCATCATCTCCACCTGCAGCACCTCGCAGAAGCTGGTGGCGTCATGCACCTCCGCCACCTGCACGTCGTCCGGCGTCAGCCCCGCCTGGGAATAGGCCTTCTGCGCCGCGGTCATCGACAGCGACGGCTCGTCCAGCCGCTTGTACTTGCCGCCTGACAGCGCGTTGGCGCGGATCTTCACCGCCCGGTCCTTCACCGCCTGCGGCAGGCCCTTGTAATAGTCCTCCGACACCACGACCGCCGCCGCCGCGCCGTCCCCGATGGGCGCGCACATGGCGCGGGTCAGCGGATGGGTGACCGGACGGTCCTCCATCACCTGGTCAACGGTCATCGGGAACTGGTACTGGGCGTTGGGGTTCAGGGCGCCGTAATTGTGGTTCTTGGCGGCCCCGGCGGCGATCTGGCGCTGCGTCGTGCCATGCTTCTTCATGTGATAGCAGGCCTGCATGGCATAGGTGTCCATGAAGACGGTGCGGTCCGGCCCGGTCTCGAAGGGCTTGCCCGCTTCCTCGCCCGCGTTCCGGTAATACTCCTGCCATTCCTCCGGATCGAAATTGTCGATCCCGGCGAAGAAGCTGCGCTGGATCTTCTCCGGCTCATCGGGGATCCAGATCTTCTCCACCCCGATGGCGAGGCTGACGTCGGTCTGGCCGGACAGGATGTCCTTCCAGGCACCGTGCAGCGCCATGGATGCCGTGGCGCAGGCCCCCTCCACATTCACCATCGGCACCCGGGCGGGGAACAGCCCCTCGTTCACCAGCGGCGTGAAGCAGACCTGGCCGCGGATGGAGCCCTGGTCGTTGTGCAGCCACATGCCGCAATTGCCGAACCAGCCGAACTCGATGTCGTCGCCGTTCTCCATCCCCGCATCGCCGAGCGCGCCCAGATAGGCCTCCCGCGTCAGGTCCTTGAACGACTTGTCGGGCCATTTCTGGAACCGGGTGGAAAAGGAGCCGATGATGTAAGCGTCAGTCATTTCTGCCTCCCCAGGCTGTGGCGGAGCGGTACAGATGGCCGTGACCGCCGGATGTCAAAGCGGTGACCGGCAAAAAACCTGCGCTTCGCCCAATTGTCGCCGTGATCGAACAGGACTATGGATAACGTCAATTGAGGGATCAGACCAGCGAGGAAGGCGGAGACCGACCATGTTCACCCGCAAACCGAACGGACCGGATGGCGAAGGCAGCAGCGAGGCCCAGCGCCCGGCGCCGAAGACCAGCACGCCGATGCCGACGGAGGACCTGATCGCGCGCCGCCCCCGGCCCGACATTCCCCGCCCGCGCCAGGAAGCGCCCCTGCGCGCGCCCGGCAGCAGTGCGAAGGAAGAGGAATCGCGCCTGCTGGTCGGCAGCGGCATCTCCCTGAAGGGGGAGGTCAGCAACTGCGCCGAACTGGTGATCGAAGGCGCGGTCGACGCCCGCGTCGAAGCCACCAGCTTCCGCGTCAGCCCCGGCGGCAGCTACGCCGGTGAATGCCACGTCGACACCGCCGACATCGCCGGCGACTTCGAAGGCACCCTGAACTGCCGCGAACGCCTGATCGTCCGCTCCACCGGCAAGCTGAAAGGCATCCTGCGCTACGGCGAAGTCGAGATCGAAGCCGGCGGCCGCATTGCCGGCGAGATCCAGATGTTCGGCGAGGGGCAGGAAGCGGAAACGGCGCCGAAGGAAGTCACGCCACCGAGGAAGGCCGCGAACAGCGAGTGAGGGGGGTGCACGGCAACTGCCGTGCCCACCTTCTGACGTCTGAAGGAAGAATGTTGCCGCTGAGTGGACTCGGACCACACGAGCAAATCGAGATGGTGTCATCATCGTGCCGCCCACGCATGTCGGACACCAATTCCTTGTTGATACGCCAACCGAAACAGATCCCAAGATCTAAACATTGCCAAGTTCGGCGCGATTTCGGCTCTCCAGGTCCGCCATCTGACGTGCTTCCAAATCCTTCGATATGCCGACGGAAAATTCGGAGCGACTTGGAAAAACTACCTAAACCGTTGAAAAATATGGGCGACTGAGTGGACTCAAGCCTCCAACCTACTAATTACGAAACAGACACTGCATTTCCTCCAGCGTGTTCAAGATCTGGTTGGGGACCAAAAATGGCGAACCGCCGTGATTGTAGGCACGAACTCTCTCTGTCAAACGCAAATCATTGCCAAAAAAATTGGAAGCTGCAAATTTCTCAATGTCGTCGATTTCAGTCATTTATGGTAAGAACCGAGTTTGTCTCTTCTGACAATATCAGTTTGCATCATCGGTTGATTGCCCAATGAAATTCAAACGCCGTACCCTTGAGCAAATCGCCGACATGATTTGCGGCAACTTCGAAACTGAGACTTCTGTGTTTCCGTATCGTAGCAGCTCATCCCTTACCGAGTTTTTCAACGACGCTGAGACCGACTATGTCCATGACGGGTCGACCCGTAAATGGTGGGTGGCCAGCACACTCGAGAAGATTCTCGCTGAGCCGTCATCGGACGCGCGCACGCCATCGGATAGTTTCTTGCGTGTCGTCACCACGCTCATGGATCAGGGCGATGCGCACAATGAAGGGGTCACTAGGCCCAAAGCCATTGAGATGCTGAACGCGGCTCTCGGACGCGAGAATCTTGAAGCCTTCTATTCGGAAGAGGGAATTTGCTTTCTCAGACATACTGGCTCCAGCCAGCTCCTTGCCACGCAAGCCAATCCGCATAGGCCTTTATCAGCGAATGAACTGGAACGCCGGGAACGTCTTGAAGTATTCCTAGAGAAATGTAATGAAGATCAACTTATCGAAGAAGTTCTTGTCGCCCTCTTCCGTCAACTCGGCTTCCACCGGATCAGTGTGACCGGCCACAAGGACAAGGCGCTCGAGTACGGGAAAGACCTATGGATGCGGTACGTCTTACCCACGCAGCATGTGCTGTATTTCGGTTTGCAAGCAAAGAAGGGAAAGCTCAACGCATCGGGCCGATCGGATGCTAGCAACTCCAACGTTGCTGAAATTCTAAACCAAACAACGATGATGCTTGGACACGAGATTTTCGATCCCGAAGTTTCCCGCCATGTCCTAGTCGATCACGCGATCATTGCCTGCGGCGGCGAAATCACTAAGGCGGCGCGAAACTGGCTGGGCACTCGGTTGGATGCGAGTAAGCGCTCACAGGTCATGTTCATGGACCGCGATGACATCCTCAACCTGTACGTGGTGACGAATACACCACTTCCAGCAAATGCACTGCCTCCTGAGGCCAAAGTCGATGATGAAATCCCTTTCTGAGCATTATAAGAACTGCACCTGCGGCTGTATGCAGTTGCAACATTTGCCCTTTTATTTCTATTCGATACTAAGCGCAGTTCGACCGTTTGGATCAGCTATCTGAAACGCTTCCAACTGCTTCCGGAAAATTCAGCGCGGCCTCGAAAAACCGCCTAACCCGTTGAAAAGACTGGTGCCGCTGAGAGGACTCGAACCTCCGACCTACTAATTACGAATCAGTTGCTCTACCAGCTGAGCTACAGCGGCGCACCGGGCCTCTGCCGAGGCGCGGTCTATAGCGGGAAAGTTTCGGGGGTGCAACTCCCTGTCGGTCGCATCGGCCGGTCGCATTCGGCGTGGTCAGGGTGACGGCACCGCGCGGGAGACGGCGTGGAGGCGCAGGGGCTGGTTGCGGCCCCGGATGTCGGTGCTGCCGATGTCGGTGAGCCGCAGGCCTGCCGCCCCGGCGCCCTCCGGGCTGCGGAGGCTTTCGCCCAGCACGGCGTCGCTGGCCAGCAGGGCGCAGTCGTGGCTGCGGCAGAGGTCGACCATCCGCGCGGTGGTATTCATGGCGTCGCCCAGCATCACGATCTCCTGCCGCAGTTCCCCCATCTCCCCCATCACCACGGGTCCCGCATGCACCGCGCCGCGCAGGCGCGGGGCGAGGCCGTAGCTGCGGTGATAGCGGTCTGCCGCCTGGTCGAGCACCTGCTGGAAGTCCAGCCCGCACTGGAGGGCGGCGAGGCGCGCGTCCGGCCGGTCGGGCCAGGAGACGATCATCTCGTCACCGACGTACTTCTCGATGACGCCGCGCCGCTCGATCACCGGGCCGGTCAGGTCGCGATAGACGTCGCGCAGCAGCCCGTGAAACGCCAGGTCGCCGATGGCCTGGGCGGCAGCGGTGGAGCCCACCAGATCGACGAACAGCAGCACGCGCGGCTCCACGACCGGCCGGTGATAGCGCCCGGTCAGGAAGTTCCGGAACACCGCCTGCCCCAGCAGCCGGTTGACCGACATGGCGAAATTGACCGCCAGGCTGATCACCAGCGAGAAGCCGAGCTGGATCGCGGTCTCGCTGTTCCAGCCGAAGGGTGTGGAGGCCGTGACCGGAAACAGGGCGGCACCGGACTGGATGCCCGCCAGGATGATCACGAGATACAGCAGGGAACGCAGCAGCAGTTGCACGCTGAACGACAGCCGCCGCATCCAGGCCCCGGCGGCACCATTGATGTAGAAGGATTCGATCGCGACCAGCAGGGAGGCGATGAAGCCCCCCGTCCAGACCCCGCGGAACGCCGCGGCAGCGACCGTCGCGAAACGTGTTTGACCGTCCCCGCTGACGGCGATCGCGATGCCGAAGATCGCGCCCAGAAGGGCAGCGCTGCCCGCGATGATGGCGCAGGCGCGGATTTCACGTTTCAGGCGTCTGTTCATCGCGCCTGCCTATACCACCGCGCCGGGCAAGAGAAGCCACAGCGCGCTGTGAAATCTGTCCGTCATGGGTGCGCCCGACGATGCGCCGCGCCGCGATTGCCGCTAGGCTGTCGCTGCAACATCCAGGCTGGAGTGGAACAGATGAGCACGCAGAGCGAGGGCCGCATCGACCTGATCATCGCCGGGGGCATGGTGATCGACGGCACCGGCGACCGGCCGGAGCAGATGGACGTCGCCATCAGCGGCGACCGCATCGTCGCCGTGGGCGACCTGGGCGACCGGTCGGCGCAGGCGCGCATCGACGCGGTGGGCAAGGTGGTCGCGCCCGGCTTCATCGACGTGCATACCCACGACGACGCGGCGCTGATCGAGACCCCGGACATGGAGATGAAGATCAGCCAGGGCGTGACCTCTGTCGTCGTCGGCAACTGCGGCTTCTCCACCGCGCCGTTCGATACCGCGCGGGTGCCCGACTTCCGGCTGGAGCCGATCATCCGCGGCGAAGGGCTGATGGAGCAGCGGCTGGGCGACTACATGCAGCGGGTGGAGGCGGCGAAGCCTGCCATCAATGCCGCCTTCCTGACCGGCCATTCGACGCTGCGCTATGACGCCATGGGCCTGGACGTGGAGCGGGAGGCGACCACGGCGGAGATCGACCGGATGCAGCGCCGGCTGTCGGAGGCGCTGGCCGACGGGGCCATCGGCATGTCATCGGGCCTCTATTATCCGCCCGCCGCGAAGGCGACGACGGCGGAGGTCTGCCACGTGGCCGAGCCGCTGGGCGCCGCCGGGGGTGTCTATACCGCCCACATGCGCGACGAGGGCGACGATATCCTGGCCGCGATGGACGAGGCCTTCCTGATCGGGCGGCACGCCGGGGCACCGGTGGTGATCTCGCACCACAAGTGCAACGGGCGGGCGAACTTCGGGCGCACGGCGGAGACCCTGCCGAAGTTCCGGGAGGCGATGAAGCATCAGCCGATCAGCCTGGACGTCTATCCCTACATCGCCGGGTCCACCATCCTGCTGCCGCACATGATCGCGCGGGCGGAGCGGGTGATGGTCACGGGATCGAAGCCGCATCCGGAATGCGCGGGCCGCGACCTGGACGCCATCGCGCGGGACTGGAACTGCACGGAGGCGGAGGCAGTGGAGCGGCTGCAGCCCGCGGCGGCGATCTATTTCTCCATGTCGGAGGATGACCTGCGGGAGATCCTGCGCTTCGAACACGCCATGATCGGCTCCGACGGGCTGCCCGGCGACCCGCATCCGCATCCCCGGCTCTGGGGCACCTTTCCGAGGGTGCTGGGGCACTATGTGCGGGAACTGGGGCTGATCCCGCTGGAGCACGCGGTGCATCGCATGACCGGCCTGTCCGCCACCAACTTCGGACTGCGCGACAGGGGTCACCTGCGGGCCGGGGCCTTCGCCGACATCGTCATCTTCGACCCGCAGACGGTCGGCGACCGTGCCACCTTCGACGCCCCCCTCAACCCCTCCACCGGGATCGAGCATGTCTTCGTCAACGGGCAGTTGGGTTTCGCCAACGGTGCCGTCAGTGCCGAACGCAAGGGCCGGGTGCTGCGGCGGGAAAGCTGAAGGGTTCGGCTACCTGGCGGCATCACCGGGCCGGATCCGCCAGAGTCGCTCGGGCAGGGCGAAGCCGCGCAGGGTGGCCCTCTCCTCGCGCGCGTCGAACGGCTCCACCAGCGGCAGTACGGTCGGATCATCATGCAGGCGGCCGGAGATCACCACCTCTCCGCCGCGCGCCTCCCCCTGAAGCCGGGCGGCGAGGTTCACCGTCTGGCCGAAGTAGTCGAGGCGGTCGTTCAGGGTCACGGCCAGGCATGAACCGGCATGAACGCCGATCTTCATGGCCAGGTCGGCCTGATTGCGCTGGTTGAAACCGTCGATCCCCTGCTGAATGTCGATGGCGGCGCGAAGCGCGTCTGCCGGTTCGGCAAAGGCGGCGAGCACGGCATCCCCCATGGTCTTCACGATGGCGCCGTCGTGGCGGCGGACCTGATCCGCCAGATAGGCGAAGTGGCCCCGGACCTGTCCATAGGCCAGGGCGTCACCGATCCGGCGGTAGAGGTCGGACGATCCCTTCAGGTCGGTGAACATCAGCGCCACCTGGCTGACACCGGCACCGTCGCCGGGGCGCAGCCGCTCCGCCGCGCAGATGTCACGGAACGCCTGAAAGGTCGTCACCCGCTCCGCCGTCAGCGCATCCTCCGCCCAGTCCCGCCTCTCGATCACCGCAACGCGGGAACGGTGGGTGCGGTTGCGGAACACCAGCGATGCCGCGTCCGGGTTCTCATCGGGCATGATCTCGTTGTCCGTGATCACCAGAGCCGGGAACGGGCCGCCCTGATGCTCGACCTCCGCATAGGGGCCGGCATCGAGAGTGCGCAGCCGGTAACTGCCCGGGGGCAATGTGCCGACCTCCGACCGTGACCCGTCGCCATCCACCTTCACCTGGGCGCAGACATGCGGCGTGGTCATCGGGCCACCGAGACAGAATTCGCCGTCATAGACCGGACGCAATGCCGCCGAGGGCGTGAAGGTGATCTCCACGTTGCGCGCAAAGTCCCGGTCGTAGTCGATATTGCAGGCATCGCAATGCGCCGCATCGGGCAACTGGTCCAATCCATCCACCGTCAGCTTCGCCCCCCGGCAGCGCGGGCAGAGCAGGTCCCAGCGCTGCTGCAGCAATCCGACCCGGACGGCCTGCAGGCAGGCCTCCACCAGCGGTCTGACAGCCACCCCGAACTGTCGCGCCAGCGCGATCGGGCGTATGCGGACCAGATCGACCTCCGAGGCGGTCAGCGCCCAGTCGACCAGCCGGTCACCCAGACCGTGACCGTAGGGCGAACGCTCCAGCGCCAGCAGCATGTCATCGACGCGGCGGCGCGCCGGGGCATCCAGCTCGTGCGGGGTCAGTTCGAACGGCAACGGACTGATGCTGCGCGCCCAGGCCTCGGCCTGGTCACAGAGTGAATCGAACGTCGCCTTCGCACTGCTGAAGAACCCGGTGTTCAGGATCAGCCAGCCGAAAAGGTTCGCGGCGGTCACCCGGATCTCGTAGTGGCAGATGCAGCCACCCTCCGGCGTCGGCTCGAACGTCGCCAGGGCACCAAGGGTGGAGACCGGTCCCTTCGAGAACTCCCGCCAGTGCCAGAACCACTTGTGGAGCACCCACTCGACGGGAAACTCCTCCCACGCCAGATCGACCCGGCCCATGCGTCCGGCGGCAAACAGGCGAACGGTCCCGTCCGACTGCTGGCGCTCCTCTATCCTGTGCTTGGGGAAACCTGCCGCTTCGTTGTAGCGGGCAGTGTCCGCCAGCGCGGGCCAGACGGCCGCCACCGGTTCGGCGAAGGTGTGGGAGAACGTGCGGGTATAGACCTGGCTCATGTGACCATTCTGATTGACGGGGACCATGCAGAGGCAAGGATATAGACTGAAATCCTCAATGGATCACAAAGGTTGGTCAGAAATGCGCGAGCAGACGGCAACAGCGGATTCCGGGGAAGCCTTTCGGCATGGCAAGGCGCGTCGGTCCCTGCCTCCCGCTGTCGTGAAGGAACTGACCCGACAGGACGATGCACGGGCCTGGCGCGGGGTTGCGGAACTGGTGCTCTCGATTGCCGGTTTCATGGCCATTGCCCTGCTGTTCTGGCATCCGCTGGTGATCTTCGCCTGCATGATCCTGATCGCGACCCGCCAGCAGGCCTGTTTCGTCATTGCACATGATGCCGCGCACTACCGGCTGTTCAGCAGCCGCACGCTGAACGACCTTGCCGGACGCTTCTTCGGCATGATCGTCGGCATCTCCATGCCGGCCTATCGCGTGGTGCACCGGCTGCACCACAATCACCTCTACGAACCGCAGGATCCCGACATCCCGATCCATGCCGGATATCCGCGCGGACGCGATTACCTGTTCCGCAAGCTGACGCGTGATCTGCTGGGCCTGACAGCCTTCAAGACCTATCGCTATTTCTTCGGCAATCCGGCGATCAATACCAATCAGGGGACCGGAGGGGGCAGCCGACCGCTCGACGATACCTCGCCGCGTCTGCGCGCGGCGGCGCGGGCCGACCGCTGGTGGGTGCTGGGCTTTCACGTGGCCGCCCCGGTGCTGGCACTGGCAGGCGGCTTCTTCACGGAGTACCTGCTGCTGTGGGCGCTGCCGCTGGTCACCTTCCTGCAACCGTTGCTGCGGCTGCGGGCGATCTGCGAACATGGCGCAGTGCCGGACACCGACTCACCCCTCCGGGCGGCGCGAACCAACATCGGGCACCCCGTGCTGATGTGGCTGTTCTTTCCCTGCAACGTCAATTTTCACGTTGAACATCACATGTATCCGGCCATCCCCTTCTACAATCTGCCCGCCGCACATCGCGCCATGCGCGCCCATGGGCTGGTGGCGGAGGCGGAGGTGCGCGAGGTCGGCGATACCCTTCGGCGTGTCATGGCCGATCCGGTGCGAAAGTCTGCGCAAGCCTGATTTCTTAAGGGCAGGAAATCATCTAAGGTCCGCCGCAATGACGGATCATTCACACAGCCCGACGCCTTTCCAGCGCAGCCTGCCCAACCTGCTGACCGGGTTGCGCGTGGCGGTCATTCCGCCGCTGGTGATCGCCTTCTTCCTGCCCGACCCCTGGCGGGCCTGGCTGCCGCTGGCGCTGTTCGTGGTGGCCAGCGTCACCGACTGGCTGGACGGCAACCTGGCCCGGCGCTGGAACGCGGGCAGCAAGCTGGGCCAGTTCATGGACCCCATGGCCGACAAGCTGCTGGTGGTCGCGGTCATCGTCATGCTGGTCAGCTTCGGCACCATCAGCGGCTGGCACGTGGTCCCGGCCATCGCGATCCTGTGCCGGGAGATGTTCGTCTCCGGCCTGCGCGAATTCCTGGCCTTCCGCCAGATCGAGGTCCCGGTCAGCCGCCTGGCCAAGTGGAAGACTGCCACCCAGATGGTCGCGCTCACCGTCCTGCTGCTGCCGTTTCAGGCGACCCTGATACCCGGCCTGGTGCTGTTCTGGATCGCTGGCTTCCTGGCGCTCCAGACCGGCCTCGCCTATCTGAGCGCAGCCGGACCACAGTTCCGGGACGACGGTCCATGATCACGCACAATGTGCTGGGCATCGCGGGATGGAGCGGATCGGGCAAGACGACGCTGATCACGCGCCTGATCCCGGCGCTGGTGGCGCGGGGGCTCAGCGTCTCCACCATCAAGCATGCGCACCACAGCTTCGACATCGACACGCCGGGCAAGGATACCTGGCGCCATCGGGAGGCCGGGGCGAGCGAAGTCCTTATCTCCTCCCGCGCGCGGCTGGCGCTGATGCGGGAAATGCGCGACGCGCCGGAACCGGAACTGGACGAGCTGCTGCAGCGCCTCGCCCCGGTCGATCTGGTGCTGGTCGAGGGCTACAAGTCGGCGGGCCACCCGAAGATCGAGGTGCATCGCGCCGCCACCGGCAAGCCGCCGCTCTATCCCGACGATCCAACCGTACTGGCTGTCGTCAGTGACGCGATCACGCAGGCGGACGGGCGGTCGGTCTTTGCCCTCGACGCCATCGACGAGATTGCCGCCTTCGCGGCAGCGCGGGTGCCGGCATGAGCCAGATCAGCGATGACTGCTTTGCCTTTGGTGGCCCGCTGATGACTGCGGACGAAGCCACGGCTCGGATCGCGGCCAATGTACCTGCACTCACTGCCGTGAAGCACATGGACCTGAAGCACGCGACAGATCACGTGCTTGCCGCCGACATGGTCGCGCTGAGCGCCTCTCCGCCCGCCGACAATGCAGCCGTCGATGGGTATGCCTTCCGCTTCAGTGACGGCGCGACGGATGGATCGGCGGTGCTGACCGTCTCCGGCCAGTCTGCGGCGGGGCACCCGATGGGGCGGGCCATCGCACCCGGAACCGCCGTTCGCATCTTCACCGGAGCCGTGATGCCGGAAGGTGCCGACACCGTGGTGATGCAGGAAGACGTCAGCCTGGAGGGGTCGCGGGTACGGATTCCGGCGGGTCTGAAGGCCGGGGCCAACCGCAGGCGCGCGGGGGAGGACATTGCGGCGGGCGATGTCCTGCTGCGGGCGGGTGCGCGGCTGGGTCCGGCGCAGATCGCGCTGCTGGCCGCGGGCGGTCTGACATCGGTCGACGTGCATGAGCGTCCCCGCGTGACCATCTTCTCCACCGGGGACGAGATCCACCGACGGGGCGGGACGCCGGTTCCCGGTCAGGTGCATGATGCCAATGGCCCCATGCTGACCGGCCTGCTGCAGCGGATCGGGATCGTGGCCGTGGACGGCGGCATACTGGCCGATGATGCGGAGGCGGTGCGACGGGCACTGGCGCAGGCCGCGCAGTCATCCGATCTGATCCTGACCTCCGGCGGTGTCTCGACCGGCGACGCGGATCATGTCCGCGACGTCGTGGGTGACCTGGGCGCGGTGCATCTGTGGCGGCTGGCGGTCAAGCCGGGACGTCCGCTGGCCTTCGGACATGTCGCGGGGCGCGCCTTTGTCGGCCTGCCCGGCAATCCGGTGGCAGTGATGGCCTGTTTTCTCGTGTTCGTCCGCCCGCTGCTGGACCGGCTGGAGGGGGCCACGCCGAAGCCGTTGCGCCGCTGGCCTGTCCGGTCGGGTTTCACCATGAGATCAAAGCCCGACCGGCGCGAGTGGCTGCGCGGTACGCTGGCCCAGGACGACAGCGGCGAACTGGTCGCCAGCCGCTATCCGAAACAGGGTTCCGGCGTGATACATTCACTGACCGAAAGCGACGGCCTGATCGAGATCGCGGAAGAGGTGACGGCGGTCGCACCCGGCGATAGGTTGGGCTTCATCTCGTTCCGGGAGGCGATCTCTTGAAACTGCTCTATTTTGCCTGGGTGCGGGAACGCACAGGGATCCATGAGGAAACCTGGAGCCTGCCGGAGGGCGTGACCACCGTGCGCGGCCTGATCGGCGCGCTGTCCGAACGCAGCCCCGGCTTCGCGCATGCCTTCGCCGACCTGAAACAGATCCGGACAGCGGTGAACCAGGAAACCGCGAAACTCGACGATCCCGTCAGTGATGCTGACGAGGTTGCCTTCTTCCCCCCCATGACGGGCGGCTGAACCATGACAGTGCGTGTGCAGCGCGACGACTTCGATCCGGGCGCGGAGCTGGATGCCCTGCTGGCCGGTCGCCGGGACATCGGCGGCGCGGTCAGCTTCGTCGGGCTGGTGCGTGATTTCAGCGATGCCCGCAATGTCGGGGCCCTGACGCTGGAGCATTATCCTGGCATGACCGAGAAGGCGCTGGCGGCCATCGAGGAAGAGGCTCTGTCACGCTTCGACATTCAGGCCAGCCTGATCGTGCATCGTCATGGCCGGATGGAACCGGGGGAACGGATCGTGCTGGTGATCACTGCCTCCGCACACCGGGGGGAAGCCTTCCGGGCCAGCGAGTTCCTGATCGACTGGCTGAAGACCCGCGCCCCGTTCTGGAAATCCGAGGAAACCCCTGATGGGCCGCAGTGGGTGGAAGCGCGTGCGGTAGATGACGCCGCGACGGAGCGCTGGTCATGACCGAACATGAGGGGGAACGGATCGCCAAGCGGCTGGCCCGCGCCGGTGTTGCCAGCCGACGGGAAGTGGAGCGGATGATCGAGGCCGGACGTGTGGCCGTGAACGGCAAGCGTCTCACCTCCCCCGCCCTGAACGTCACGCCGGAGGATACCATCCTGGTCGATGGCAAACCGGTCGCCGCCGCCGAACCGACCCGCATCTGGCGCTACTACAAACCTGCCGGGCTGGTCACCAGCGCCAGTGACGAACAGGGGCGGTCCACGATCTTCGATCACCTGCCCAAGCGCCTGCCCCGCGTGATGAGTGTCGGGCGACTGGACCTGAATTCCGAAGGGCTGCTGTTGCTGACCAATGACGGCGGCCTGAAACGCGCGCTGGAACTGCCCGCGACCGGCTGGGTGCGGCAGTATCGCGCCCGCGCCTTCGGCACGCCGGAGCCGGAGCGGCTGGCGCGGCTGGCCGACGGTATCCGCGTTGACGGAGAACAGTTCGGTCCGATCCAGGCCACGATAGAGCGGAAGGCGGGGCGCAACTGCTGGCTGCTGGTCGAACTGGCAGAAGGCCGGAACCGGGAAGTCCGGCGCGCGCTGGAAGCTGCGGGCCTGACGGTCAACCGGCTGATCCGAACCCGTTACGGCCCCTTCGCGCTGGACAAGCTGCAGAGGGGCGAGGTCACGGAAGTGCCGGGCTTCGAATTGCGCAAGGCCGTGCGCGGCTTCTTCGAGATCCAGCGTGAAGGCCCCCGGGGCTAGACCGCCATGCGCATCGTTGCCGGAAACATGCGGGGGCTGAAGCTGGCGGGCGGTGACGACCGGACCATCCGCCCCACGGCGGACCGCACGCGGGAAGGCCTGTTCAACGTGCTGGCTCACAACAGCCGCTTCCAGACCGTTCATGGCCCCTGCCCGACCGGCTGCACGGTGCTGGACATGTTCGCCGGGTCAGGTGCGCTGGGGCTGGAGGCCCTGTCCAGAGGGGCAGAGCACGTGACGTTCATCGAGAAGGCCGAAACGTCACTGACGGTGCTGAAACAGAACATCACCAGGGCACGCGCAACGGACAGCACCCGGATCGTCCGCCGCGATGCCCTGAAACCCGGACGTCCACCTTTCGCCCATGATCTGGTCCTGATGGACCCGCCGTATGGGCAGGGCAGGGCAGCGACCGCGCTGGGCGCGGCGCGCGACGACGGCTGGCTTGCCACCGGGGCATTCGTCATCGTTGAGACTGACGGGGCAGACCCGTTCGCGTGGCCGGAAGGTTTCACCGCCATCGACCAGCGCAAGCATGGGCGCGCCACCCTGCATTTCGGCCAGGCCGACTGAGGGCGTCTACGTCTTCTGCCTTGCCTGCAGCGCCGCGAGGGGGATGGAGAAGGTGGCGATCAGGGCCAGCACCAGACAGATCCAGATCATCACGTCATAGCCGCCCAGTCCCCAGAGCCAGGCGGCGGCGAGCGGCGCGATGGCATAGCTGGTCATGGTGATGGCCGCGATGGTGCCGGAAATCGCACCGAAACCGGTCCGCCCCAGCAATTCGGCGGTGACCACCGGTCGGGTGATGGAATTGACACCCACCCCGGCCCCCTGCAGCACGACGAAGACCACGATCAGCGCCGGGGCCGCTGCCGTCCCCAGCAGGGCCAGCGCCGCCACTGCCATCGCCCCGAAGGCGAAGGAGGTGATGCGGACCATGGAGATATGCCGCTCCGCCGCCATCATCGCCAGCCGCCCCGCCACCTGCATCGGCCCGACCATGGAGGCAGCCAGGACAACGGTTTCAGGTGCAAGTTGCTGTTCCTGCAACAGGGGCATCAGATGGTTGATCATCATGCCGTGGTTCATGGTGATGGCGGCGAAGGCGATCGCGATGAACCAGAAGGCAGGCCGCGCGATCAGCCGGACCGGCGGCGTGGCACCCGGTTCCTTCGCCGACGGCGGGATGAACGGCAGCGCCCGCTCGATCCGCCCTGTCGCGATCCAGGTCAGCGGCACGGTAAGCAGCAGGATCAGCCCGGCAAAGACCATGATGCTCAGCCGCCAGCCCCCGACCTCCGCGATCGCGAAGGCGGTGGGAAAGGAAACCGTGCCCGCGAACCCCGCGACGAGGGAGATCAGGGTGATCGGTCGCTTCGCCTCCGCGCCATAGTGATGCGTGATGAAGGCGAAGCAGGGCTCGTAGAGGGAAGCTGCCATGGTGCAGCCAAGCAGGATCCAGACCGCCAGAAACTGCGTCTGCGTCTGTACCTGCGAAAGCACCAGCAGCAGGATCGCCGCCACGACCGGCCCGAAGGTCAGCAGATAGCGCCCCTTGCCCCGGTCGATCAGCCGTCCGACGAAAGGGGCGAAAGCGGCGGAGGCAATCAGCGCCAGGGTCAGCCCGGCGGACAGGTCGGACTTGGACCAGCCCAGATCCGCCTCCCACCGCGCCAGCAGGCCTGCAAAGCTGTAGAACACCCCGGCCCAGACAACCGTCTGGGCAATGGCGAGAGGCAGGATCGCCCTGCGCCATGACAGGGCCGGTGTCACGCGCCGTCGGCTCCGGCCGCCTCGACACTCGGGGTATCGATCCGCCACGTGGTTCCCGCCGCACTGTCTTCCAGCACCACGCCCCGCGCCGCAAGTTCGTCGCGGATGGCGTCGGCACGGGCGAAATCCCGCCCCTTGCGTGCCGCCTGCCGCTCAGCGATCAGAGCCTCGACTTCCGCCGCGTCGATCCCGCTCGCCACCTGCTTGGCCTCGAACCAGTCCGCCGGTTCCCGCTGCAGCAGGCCGAGCAGGCCAGCACCATCCAGCAGTGCCGCGCGCAGCCGCTGCCGCTCCGCGCCCTCCGCCGCTTCCAGTGCCTTGGCGATGCGGAAGACCTCCGCCAGTGCCTTGGGCGTGTTCAGATCCTCCGACAGGGCCTGCACGATGGCGGCAACATCCGGATCGTCGTCGGCCGGCACAGCCCCCGCCGCGTCCGCCGTGTCGCGCAGCAGGCCATAGAGCCGGTCGAGTGTCTTCTGCGCCTGTTCCAGCCCGGCGGCGGCAAAATCCAGCGGATGCCGGTAGTGACCGGAGATCAGCAGCCAGCGAATGACCTCCCCCGGCCATTCCGCCCTGAGTGCGGAAATCAGCAGCACGTTGCCGATGGATTTCGACATCTTGGTGCCATCCACCCGCAGCATCGCATTGTGCATCCAGTAGCGCGCGAAGGTCTCCCCGCCGTGCGCGCAGGTGCTCTGGGCAATCTCGTTTTCGTGGTGGGGAAAGATCAGATCCTGCCCGCCGGCGTGAATGTCGATGGTCCGGCCCAGATGCGTCTCCGCCATGGCGGAGCACTCGATGTGCCAGCCGGGCCGTCCCCGCCCCCACGGGCTGTCCCAGCCCGGCATCTCAGCGGTGGAAGGCTTCCAGAGCACGAAATCGGCCGGGTCCTTCTTGTAGGGCGCGACCTCGACCCGGGCGCCCGCGATCATCTCGTCGCGGCTGCGGTTCGACAGGCTGCCGTAGTCGGCGAAGGAGCCGACGTGGAACAGCACATGGCCATCCACCTCGTAGGCATTGCCGCTCTCCACCAGCCCGGCAATCATGGCGATCACCTCCGGCACCGTCTCCGTCACGCGCGGTTCGATGGTCGGCGGCAGCACGCCGAGTGCCGCCATGTCGGCGCGGTAGACGTCGATGTAGCGGTTGGTGATCGTGTCGATCGGCACCCCTTCCGCGCGGGCCTTGTCGTTGATCTTGTCCTCGACATCCGTGATGTTGCGGGCATAGCGCACATCCGGATACAGCCGCTGCAGCAGGCGGAAGAGAATGTCGAATACCACTGCGGGGCGCGCATTGCCGATATGCGGATCATTGTAGACCGTCGGCCCGCAGACATACATCGTCACGCAGTTCGGATCGGCCGGTACGAAGGCTTCCCGTTTCCGTGCGAACGAATTGTAAATCGTCAGGCCCATTGGTCTTTTCCTGCATCCTCATGAGTTCAGGCAAACGTCGGTGCGTCGTTATCAACCCTCCAACAATGCAACGCAAGCCATGTGCGCCGCTGTGGATGACATCCCCTCGTACCTGCGCAATAATCGGGGCAGGACGCTTGTGAAACCGGCTCAACGCCTTACCTGAACAAACCGGTGGCGGGATGATCCGCGCCCGGGGCGGCAACGTACCTGTAGCTTGACGAGGGGGCCCGTGGCAGGGCCACGGACTGGACGAGGAAGGACGACGAGCCATGGATGCTCTGGTTACGGAACCCGGCGAGGGAACCGAAGGGCGGGAGTACGACCCCGCTACCGGCAAGTCCCGTCCAAGCCGCGAACAGGCGGAGGCCGCCGTTCGCACCCTGATCGAATGGGCCGGGGACAATCCCGACCGCGAGGGGCTGCTGGACACGCCGAAGCGCGTCGCCCGCGCCTACGAGGAATTCTTCGCCGGTTATGACGAGGACCCCGAAGAGGTGCTGGGCCGCACCTTCGAGGATGTGGAGGGCTATGACGACATCGTCATGCTGCGCGACATCCGCATCGAGACCCATTGCGAACACCACATGGTGCCGATCATCGGCAAGGCACACGTGGCCTACTTCCCCAACGGCAAGGTCGTCGGCATCAGCAAGCTGGCCCGCGTCGTGGAAATCTACGCCAAGCGCCTGCAGACGCAGGAAACCATGACCGCGCAGATCGCCCACACCTTCGAGAAGGTGCTGAAGCCGCGCGGCGTCGCCATCATGATCGATGCCGCGCACCAGTGCATGACCACCCGCGGCATCCGCAAGCCCGGCGTGTCCTGCATCACCACCCGCTTCACCGGCGTCTTCCGCGAGGACCGCGACATGGAACGCCGCTTCCTGGAGCTGGCGCGGGGCATCTGAAGGCGCGTCACGACTGGTACGGCTGACCGTTCCTCCCCTCTCCCCCTCCCGGCCACCCATTTCAGGATAATCCCGTGGGTGGCCGGGAGGGGGAGAGGGGAGGAACGGTCCACAAACAACCCCAACGAAAAAGCCCCGGCGGTGAGGCCGGGGCTTTCAGATGGATCGACCGATCCGTCTGTGAGATCAGAGCAGTTCGAGGTTGCCTGCCGCGCTCTTGCCGCGATCAGGAATGATATCGAACTGGATCTTCTGTCCGTCGTTCAGGCCTCGCAGACCTGCACGCTCCACTGCCGTGATGTGGACAAAGACATCCTTGCCCCCGTCATCCGGCTGAATGAAGCCATAACCCTTGGTGGTGTTGAACCACTTAACCGTACCGGTCGCCATCAAGATTCTCCCAGGCGCAACAAGCTCGGAGCAGCCGCAAGCGCGGCCCCATTCACTGCAACCATGTCCTGATGTTTCATATGGCAAGCATGACGAAACCACAGACGCTTGCGGCGCGGTCTGAACAGTTGCCGTCGGAACGACAACACCGCTACAGAACGCGTTGGTCGCACCTTTAGCAATACCACAGTCCGGGAAACCGGTCGAATGGATTCATTTCACTTGTCGGGCGTGTTCTTCCAGCCATTCGAGCAGAACAGCCTGAAAGCCCGGCATGGACTTGTAGCGTCGCATTTCCTCCGGCATCTCCAGGATCGCGTCACGCATGTCGCGGGCTTCCGCGCCTGTACGCACCCGGTCCCGCAGCCGGGCCTGATGAATGCGCACCGTGAAGACCGCGGTTCCCGTTTCCGGCAACAGGCCGAGAGTCTGGCGTTCCACACGGAACCAGAGCCTGTCGCCCACCGTCTTTGCATCCAGCGCCCGGCCCGCCGTACCCGATCCGTGTCCGCCCGGCTGATGCAGGGCCGGGTCATCCAGCAGGGACCAGTTGCTGCGCCAGAGCAGGCGACCGGGCCTGAGCCCCGCAAACAGCCGGTCCATCGGCCGTTCCAGATGCGCGCCATACCCCGGTACAGGTGCATGGATCTCGGCCAGCGGTCGGCCCATCTTCTCCGCCAGCGACCAGCGCGTGGGGAAGGCCAGCAGACCCGCCACCAGCCGGAAGGCCCCGTCAGTGCCGGGCTGCAGCAGCAGCACATCCTCCTGCACCAGCGCGGCGGCAGCCAGCAGCGGTGTGTCCGGATCAGGCACCACCAGGCGACCGGTGGGCGCGACATGGACCCCACCGCCCTGCCGCCGGAAGGACCTGCCATGGTATCGGCAGAGGTGGTCGGTCAGGTGATCGAGGAATTCCTGCTGCGCGGGCACACTGTCCGGCAAGGCCTGAAACACCGCCGTCCGGTCAGCCTCGATCAGACGCTGCTTCTCCGCCAGGTCACCGGCGAAGGCGGCATCGATCTCGATCCAGTCCGCGTCGGCCAGTACCTTAAGGCCCAGCACCATGCGGAACCGGCCACCCTGCGGCGGGAAATAGGGAACCTCAGGCCGAGCGGTCGCTGTCACGGGTATCGGCTCCGGTTGCGGGCCTGTTGTCCTGATCATCCTCCTCCGCACCCACGATGGAGCCGTGGCGCTTTACAACGGGCAACTGCGCCAGCGCGAAGATGAAGGTCATCGGCATGATCCCGAAGACCTTGAAGTTCACCCAGGTGTCGGTGTCGAAATTGCGCCAGACGATCTCGTTCACAATGGCCAGGAAAACGAAGAACAGTGACCAGCGGATCGTCAGGATGCGCCAGCCCGCGTCTTCCAGCCGGAAGGCTGCGCCGAAGACATAGCGCAGGAAGAGTTTCCCCCAGGCCAGCCCGCCAAGCAGGATTCCCGCAAACAGCAGATTGGTGATCGTCGGCTTGATCTTGATGAAAAGGTCGTCCTGCAGGTAGAGCGTCAGGCCGCCCATCACCAGCACGAACACGCCCGTGACCAGCGGCATGGCAGGCAGGCGACGCTCCAGCGCATAGTTGGCCGCCAGCGAGACCGTGACCGCGACCATGAACGCCGCCGTGGCGGTGAAGATGTCGAAACGGTTGTTGGCGAAGAAGAAGACACCAAGCGGCCCGACCTCGATCAGGAACTTGGTGAAGGGACTGATACGCGTCCGCTCGGCCACGCTCATTCCTCCACCGGCGTGCCGCCCAGCTCGATGATCGCGGCCTTGAGCTGTTCCTTGGCGCGATCCAGCAGTTCGGCATCCGTGGAGCGCAGCACCAGCGACGATCCGAAACGTCCGTCACGCACGAAGGGATAGGATCCGGCCTCCAGGCCCGGATGATCCTTCTCCACCTTCTCCAGCGGCGTGGCGATCACCCCTTCGGGCAGCATGGAGGTCACGGTGCGGGACAGGACCGGATCGCCGCCCGCCAGCTCGTGCGCGATCTCCTTGAACATCGCCTGCATGATCGCGGGGATACCGGCGAAGGTATAGACGTTCTCCACGCGGAAGCCCGGCGCGGTGCTGATCGGATTGCGCACCAGCACACCGCCGTGCGGGATACGGGTCATGCGTCGCCGCGCCTCCGTGAACTCACCGGTCTTGTAGCGGCGCTCCATCATCGCGACCGCTTCCTGGTTCTCGGAAATCTCCACACCGAAGGCCACGGCGATGGCGTCGGCGGTGATGTCGTCATGGGTCGGGCCGATCCCGCCCGTGGTGAAGACATAGTCATACCTGGCCCGCAGGCCGTTCACCGCATCGACGATCTCCTTCTGGATGTCGGCGACCACGCGGACCTCCATCAGCCGGACGCCGCGTTCCGTCAGTTCCTCCGCGATGAACCCCATGTTGCGGTCCTTGGTACGGCCCGACAGGATCTCGTTGCCG
>BQJF01000050.1 GCA_021604565.1 Minwuia thermotolerans
CTCCAGGAAGCGGTGCAGGAATGACGCGTGCGCCGGGTCGATCCCGACCTCCAGCGCCTGCAGCCAGTTGCATTCCCACAGACCCTTGAAGGCAAAGACGTGACTGTCCGGCGCACTGAAACAGTCCAGCGCGGGCAGGGCGGGCGGCTCCCCGCCCCCCATCCAGGCGAAGATGGCACCGTTCAGCTCCACCACCGGGTAGTTCACCGCCCGCACATGGCGGTGCATGATGCTGTCATCAGGTTCTGCGGGCTGTTCCAGGCACTGGCCGGTGCAGTCGAACAGCCAGCCGTGGAAGGGACAGCGCAGGCCGCCATCCTCCAGCCGCCCGAAGGCCAGGTCGGCACCGCGATGCGGGCAGTGCCGCCCGATCAGGCCCGGCTTGCCGTCCGCGTCACGGAACAGCACCAGCCGCTCCCCCAGTACCGTCACCGGCACCACGGGACGCGCGCTCATCAGTTCGTCCGCCAGCGCCACCGGCTGCCAGTACTGGCGCAGCAGGGCCCCCGCCGCAGTCCCGGGCCCGATGCGGGTGATCAGGTCATTGTTCTTCTGGCTCATCATGGCGGACACTCGTGAAACATGGTCATGGGTTCAGACTGCCAGCATCGACGCCCCGCTGTCGATGGCAACCGGGTTCGACCGGATTGCCGTCAGACAAGTTCGATCCGGACCTCGCGCCCCAGAACCCGCGCGGCCTTGATGATTGTGTCCAGTTGGACGCTGCTGTTGTCGGGGTTGAGGATGCGATCAAGTTGACTGCGACTCGTATGCATGGCCTTGGCCATCTGGTTCTTGCTCAACCTGGCTTCCGCCATTGCCTCACTCAACTGCCACGACAGTACACGCTTCACAGCGGTCGCCGTTGTCTCATCCAGGGTGCCTTCGTCCGACAGAAAGTCGGAAAGGGACGATCCAACCGTACCATTCTCATCAGTCATCAAGACAAATCCTTCATACGCTTTCGTGCCAGATCAAGCTCGGCCTTCGGTGTCTTCCGGGACTTCTTCACGAACCCGTTCAGCAGGACGATCCGTTCGTCGCTGATCCCGAAGATGGTGCGTGCGATCCGCTGACCACTGAGGTTCGACCGAATCTCGAACAGACCACCACCCAGTGAACGACATATCGGCATTCCGACAGGCCATCCGAACTCCGCCGTGGCGATGTCCTCTCCGATGATCTTCCGGTCTGCCCGGTCAAGCGAAAGCAACCAGTCCCTTACGGGCTCCCGCCCTGCCGCGGTGGCTTAGAAATGGGCCGCAATGCGCTTCATCTGTCGATATGTACCTCGAGAGGTTCATTGTACCTTACATAGTGCAATACTGCAAGTCAGGCGCTCAGGCGCGCAACTCCGGGCGGGGTGGACGCCCCGTTCCGCCGTCAGACGTCAGTCACGTCCAGGATGCGGCGCATCACGGGGAAGTAGCGGTCGCCGTCACCATTGGCGATGGCTTCATCGAACATCCGGGCCACTGTCTCGCCACCCGGCGCGCGGACGCCGAATTCCTCTGCCATCTCCAGCGCGTAGGACAGATCCTTGGCAGCGTAGCGGACGGAGAAGGATTTTTCCGGATAGGTATCGGCCAGGATGGCCTTCACCCCGTGATTGCGCAGCGCGAAACTGTCGCCGGAGCCCTTCATCATCGTGTCCAGCAGCACCTTGCCCGAAACGCCTGCCTTCTCCGCGATGGCGACGGCCTGGCCAAGTGCCAGGACAGTCTGGAACAGCACCATGTTGTTCATGATCTTGATGACCTGGCCGGAACCGACGGCGCCGCAATGCTCGATGTCGGAACCCATGGTGGCCAGCACCGGCCGGATGGTTTGAAACAGGTCATCCGCGGCGCCGACCATGATCGCCAGCGTGCCGTCTGCGGCGGCCTGTCGGGTGCGGGCGATGGGGGCATCGGCAAAGCGCGCGCCCTTCTCGGCCACTGCCGTCGCGATCTCCCGCATCAGCGTGGGCTGGGAAGTCGACATGTCGATCAGGATCTGCCCGGCGCGGACCTGGTTGACCAGACCCTCGGCGCCGAGCACCAGCTTGCGGACCTGTTCGCCGCCCGGAAGGCAGGTGATGACCACATCGACCGTCGCCATCAGTTCGGCGACAGACCCGGCGGTCGCGGCACCCTCTCCCGCCAGTCGCTTCAGGGGTGCAGGATCCAGATCGAAGGCGGTGACCGCCCAGTTGCCCTTGCGTACGAGGTTCCGGCACATGGCCTCCCCCATCACGCCAAGGCCGATGAAGCCGATATTGCTGATGTCAGTTTGCGGCATCGCGTTTCTCTCCCCCGGAACAAGGCGTCGAACCTAGACCGTTCGGGCGCCGGATGGAATCGGCACCGGAAACCATCGGCAGGCGGATTGAAAGATGGTGGAATTCGGGTCTGTTCAATCGTGTGGAGGTCGCATAACCTTTCCGCAAGGTAAAGAAAAGTCCGTCTCCAGCAGGGGCGGAATAAACCAAAATTGGGGAGGATCCGATCATGTCAATCTGGAAGAGAATTGCGCCTGCCGCCGCAGCGGCGGCCGTGGCCATTGCGGCGCAGGCCGCGACAGCGGAGATCAAGCTGCCGAACACGCTGGTCTGGACCGCCTACAACACGGGCACGTCCGGTTACAATCAGGCGGTGGGCATCGGCTCCGTGCTGAAGAACACCTATGGCGTCAACCTGCGGGTGCTGCCGGGCAAGAACGACGTGTCCCGCCTGACACCGCTGGTGAAGGGTGTTGCCCAGTTCTCCGCGACCGGATCGGACAGTGTCTACGCGCAGGAGGCCGTCTATACCTTCGGCAACCGCAACTGGGGGCCGCAGCCGATCCGTCTGCTGCTGCACAATGTGGCTGACGGCTGTGCCGTTTCCATGGCCGTGGCAGGCGATGCCGGGGTCAAGACCATGGCCGACCTGAAGGGCAAGCGGGTTTCCTGGGTCCAGGGCGCACCGGCGCTGAACAAGGCTGTCGAGGCCATGCTGGCCCATGCCGGCATGACCTGGGATGATGTCGAGAAGGTGGAGGTTGGCGGTTACGGCGCCTCCATCGACAGCATCATCAATGGCGACAATGATGCGGCGGAAGGTGCGACCTTCTCCACCTCCATGGTGAAGCTGGAGGCCAGCCCCCGCGGCCTGGTCCATCCGCCGCAGCCCCATGCCGACACCGAAGGCTGGAAGCGGCTGAATGCAGTGGTCCCGTGGTACTTCCCCCACAAGTGCATGCAGGGTGCTGCCGTTCCTGCCGAAGGGTATGAAGGTGTCGGTACGGCCTATCCGATCCTGGTCGGGACGACGCAGGCCAGCGACGATCTCGCCTACAACATGACCAAGGCGATGTACGAACACTACGACGACTACAAGGCCTCTGCGCCGGGCGCGAACGGCTGGGCCTGGGAGCGTCAGAAGCTGGAGCATGTGTTCCTGCCGTTCCACCCCGGTGCCATCCAGTACTACAAGGAAATCGGCAAGTGGACCGACGGCGCACAGGCCAACCAGGACAAGAACCTGGCCCGGCAGAAGGTTCTGCAGGACGCCTGGGCAGCCTATACCGCGAGTGCATCGTCGGATGACGACGCATTCAATGCGGGCTGGATGAAGGCGCGTTTCGACGCCCTGGAAGCCGCAGGCATGATCACGATCTTCGAGACCTGGTAATCTGACCGACTGAGACGATGACCCGGCGCTGATTCGCGCCGGGTCCAGACCAGCGGGGGCCGACCGGCATTGCACCGCCGTGTCGGCCCTGCGCGTCCACGACCCTGCCGCATGTCCTGCTCAGATCGCTTTGGAGGATCCCATGTCCGACAGCGCCACGAATCCGTCTACCCAACCGGAAGAGATCGACGATCGGGAAGCCAGCCGCTACCGCACGCTGGGGCCGGTCTGGCTCGGCATCATCTCCGCCATGACCAGCATCGCCATGCTGATCGCCATCGATCGCATGTTCGCGCTGGAGGTGCTGCAGACCCTGATCGGCAAGGCGCTGGTCGACAACCGTTATCTCTATCTGGTCGGCGGCATCATGATCTCGATGGTCTTTGTCGTGCTGCCGGGCTTCAAGCGGTCCTCGAAGTCACGGGTACCGCTCTACGACATTGCCCTTATGATCCTGACCCTCGGCCTGACCTGCTATTACGTCTGGTACGCGGAATCGATCCTGCTGGAAGCCTGGGAGTATGCGGCCCCCCTGCACGGCATGTGGGTCAGCGTGGTGATGTGGGCGGTGATCATGGAGGCGGGGCGACGTGCCGGCGGACCCGCCGTCTTCTTCATCGTGCTGGTGATCTCGCTCTATCCCATCTACGCCGACCAGGTGCCGCAGGTGGTGTCCGGACTCAGCCGTCCGTTCCTGGACACGGCGGCGTTCCACATGTTCTCCGAGGAGAGTTACCTCGGCATTCCGATGAAGGCCTTCGCGCTGCTGGTCTTCGGGTTCCTGCTGTTTGGCGTGGCCCTGATCTATACCGGCGCGGGCCAGTTCTTCATCAGCTTCGCCTTCGCGCTGCTGGGCCATGTGCGTGGCGGACCCGCCAAGGTGGCGATCTTCTCAAGCGGTCTGTTCGGCTCCATGTCCGGCGGACCGGTGACCAATGTCCTGACCACCGGTTCCCTGACCATCCCGGCGATGAAACGCATCGGCATCCGCTCCAAGACCGCTGGCGCGATCGAGGCCTGTGCCTCCACCGGCGGTGTGATGATGCCACCGATCATGGGCGCGACCGCCTTCGTCATGGCCGACTTCCTGCAGGTCCGCTACATCGACGTGGCGCTCGCCGCCGCGATTCCGTCGCTGCTCTATTATCTCGGCCTGTTCATGCAGATCGACGCCTATGCGGCGGAGAAGAAGCTCAGTGGTCTCCCCCGCGCCGAACTGCCCTCCGTCCGCCGGGTGATGATCGAGGGCTGGTACTACCTGTTCGTCTTCGCCCTGTTGATCTTCATGCTGATCTACATGAAGCGGGAGGCGCAGGCGCCGTTCTACGCCACGGCCCTGCTGCTGATCATCAACCAGTTCAATCCCAAGCACCGGCTCGACTGGCTGAAGCTGAAGCAGTTCGTCTATGCCACCGGCTGCCTGCTGGCGGAACTGGCCAGTCTGCTGGCCGCCGTCGGCCTGATCGTCGGTGCGCTGCAGGCAACCGGCATGACCGGCACGCTGACCAACGACCTGGTCTACCTGGCTGGCGGGCATCCGCTGGTGCTGCTGTTGATGGGTGCGGTGACAAGTTTCATCCTCGGCATCGGCATGACGGTGACTGCGGCCTACATCTTCCTGGCCATCATCCTGGCACCGGCGCTGATCACGGCGGGACTGGATCCGATGAGCGTGCACATGTTCCTGCTCTACTGGGGCATGCTGTCCTTCATCACCCCGCCGGTGGCGCTGGCTGCCTTCGCCGCCGCCTCCGTTGCCCGGTCGGAACCGATGCAGACCGGGTTCGAGGCCATGCGGATCGGCTCCATCATCTACTTCATACCGTTCTTCTTCGTCTTCAATCCCGCCCTGCTGGGCAATGCCGGTACAGTGGAGGTCATTGTCGTCTGCGCGACCGCCGTGATCGGTATCCTGATGGTTGCCGCCGCTCTGCAGGGCTACCTGTTCGGCATCGGACGGCTGGGTGGCGGTCTGCTGGGTGTCATCGGGCGCGCCAGCCTGTTCGTCGGCGGTCTGATCTTTGCCGCACCGGGCGGCGAGATGATCGGGTTCAGCCATACCGAACTCAGCCTGATCGCGCTGGTCGTTGCCGCCCCCGGAGTTGCCGTGGCGTTCCTGGGCGGGCGCAAGGCCGCCGCCCTGGGTTAGGAACATACGGGAGCTTTCCGGACCTGTTCCGAGTTCAGCGCCCAGCGCGAACCGGTACTCAGAAACGGACGCCGACGGCCCAGTCGACTCCTGACTGACTGCCACCGTCGAGCTTGACGCGCAGGGCTTCGCAGCCCGAAAGCATGGCGAGGCTGATCAGCAGCGTGCAGATGACGTATGTGCGCTTCATGGCTCCAATCTATGCCTGGGCAGCCGCAGGGAAAATGCGAAAGATCGTGAACATCGCTTGTGTGCAGCGACCGTCACGTCCAGAAATGCATCCATGAACCTGACAGATCGCTTCCAGACGGGATGGGGCGCGGACGCCGACTGGCGCACGGCGCTGGGACAGTGTCTCGACATGATCGATCCGGAGCTGCAGCACAATGGCCCCGGTTTCGTCTATCTCTCCGACCATTTTTCCGGCGACGCACAGGGTATCCTGACCGTGCTGCGGGGCCGTACCGGCATTGACGACTGGGTGGGCACGACCGGAATCGGCATTCTGGCCAACGACCGGCAGTTCTTCGATACCCCTGCCATTGCCGTGATGCTGACTTCTTCGCCGGAGGGGGCGACCCATCTGCTGCGCCCGGACAGTGTTTCGCCGCCATGGTTCACGCCATGGTTCGGGGTGGTTCATGCGGACCCGGGCCAGCCGGAACTTCGGGATAGCCTGCGCGTTCTGGAGCAGCAGCCGGGGGGCTACTGGGTTGGCGGTCTTGCCGCTTCGCGGGGGCCGAATCCGGTGGTGGCGAAGACCCTCGCGACAGGCGGGCCTGCAGGTATCATCTACTCCGATCAGGTTCCCGTCGTTACCGCCCTCACCCAGGGATGTACCCCGATAGGCCCGGCGCGGGAGATCACGCGTGCGGAACGGAACATCGCCATCGAACTGGACGGCAGCCCGGCGTTCGAGGTCTTCAGGCAGGACATCGGCGAGATCCTGTCACGCAACCTGGACCGTATTCCAGGCTTCATCTTTGCCGGCCTGACCCCGGCGGGGCAGGACAGTGGCGACTATCTGGTGCGGGAGATCGCGGGCGTCGATCCGCAGCACGGTCTGGTGGCGGTGGCGGAAGACGTCTCCGTGGGGCAGCGGCTCATGTTCTGCCGTCGCGACGGGGCGGCGGCGGTGGCGGACATGGAACGGATGCTGGAAACGCTGGAACAGCGCGCGGGCGGCACCACGCCACGCGGCGGGCTCTACTTCAGTTGCCTTGGCCGCGGCCCGAACCTGTTCGATGACCAGCGCACCGAGGCCGCGATGATCCGGGAACGCTTCCCCGACCTGCCGCTGATCGGCTTCTTCGGCAACGGCGAGATCGCCAACAGCCGCCTCTATGCCTACACCGGGGTGCTGTCGCTGTTCCTGTGAGCCTTACCCCTGCTCCAGCTGCTCCCACATTTCCTTGTCGCGTTCGGCGGTCCAGATGCGGGGGTGGTCCATGCCGCTGGCTTCGTCATAGGCGCGGGAGATGTCGAAGGGCATGCAGTGGGCGAAGATCGACCAGTGGCCGTATTTGCTCTCCAGCGCCGGAACCACCGTGTCGTACGCTTCCTTGAGGGAGTTGTTGGCGGCGACCTCGCGGGCGACACCGTCGTACAGTGCGCGGATGAAGCTTTCCGTGCCGGCGATGGCTTCCTCGCAGGCTTCCGGCGTCTTCATGGCGGGACCACGGCCGGGGATCAGGAAATCCGGCTTCAGGGCGCGCAGCTTGTCCAGGGTGCCGGGCCAGTCGCGCAGATGCGCATCCCCCGTGTAGGGCGTGGCACCGTTCTCCACCAGATCACCGGAGAACAGCACCTTCTGCGACGGCACCCAGACGATGGTGTCGCCACGGGTGTGGCCGCGACCGGGATGCATGATCTGGACCTCCAGATCCCCCATCATGATGGTCATGCGGTCGGAAAAGGTCATGGTCGGCCAGGTCAGGCCGGGAATGCTCTCGATGCCCTGGAACAGGCGCGGGAAGCGATCTGCTTCCGACTTGTAGTCGGCGTCGCCCCGTTCGCGGATCATCTCCATCGTCGGTTCGGAGGCGATGATGTGCTCCGCGCCGTAGGCGGCAGCCCCCAGCACCCGGACAGCATGATAGTGGGTCAGCACGACATAGCGGAACGGCTTGTCGGTCACTTCGCGCACCCGACGGATCAGGTCATCAGCCGCAAGGGGTGTGGCGCGGGTATCGATCACCATGACGCCGTCATCACCGATGATCACGCCGGAGGTGGGGTCACCCTCCTCCACATAGACCCAGGTATTCTCGGTCAGTTGCTCGAACGTGATTTCCTTCGGCCCCAGATCCTGTGTCGATGCGAATGCGCGCGCCATGCCGCTGTCTCCCCTGTTTCATGCCGGCTGCCTACCGGTCCTGTTGCGTTCAGATAAGAGCACGCAACCCTGTACCGCAAGCCCTGCGGGATTGAATGGCCGCGATTTGCCGGTAACATCGGCACCCATGGCCACGACCATGCAAGATCGCCGGACACCGGACGGCTCCGGCGACCGCGACGGAACCTCCCTGGTTCCCGTCGTGCGCCACCTGCTGGACCAGGTACCCGTGCGGGCGCCATCGCTGATCGTCACGGTCTGGGGCGACACCATCTCGGCGCATGACTGCGCGGTCTGGCTGGGCAGCCTGATCCGTCTTCTGGCCGACTTCGGCCTCAACGAACGGGTGGTGCGGACCGCCGTCTTCCGCCTGCAGAAGGACAACTGGTTGCGGGGCCGGCAGGCGGGACGGCGCAGCTACTACGACCTCGCTCCCTCCGGTCGGCGCCGCTCCGATGCCGCACACCGGACCATCTATCGCTCCGCCCAAGGCGCATGGGATGGCGGCTGGCTCACCCTGATGGCCACCTCGGACGCCATGCGCCGCTCGGATCAGCTCAGGCGCGATCTGGCCTGGATGGGCTTCGGCTCGCCTGCGCCGGGCATCTTCCTGCATCCCGACATGTCGGAGCAGGCCGTGCGCGCGCTGCTGCATGACCAGGGTGTGGAAGATCAGGTCGTCGTGCTGCGCGCACGGGCCGAGGAGAGTTCGGAACCCGCCGCCCTGCGCCACCTGGCGCGGGAGGCCTGGGATCTCGCCTCCCTGGAGGCGGGGTACAGCGATTTCCTGCGGCTCTTCACGCCGGTGATGGAGCATGTACGCGCGAACGGTTCACTGCCGGACCGGGATGCCTTCGTGGCGCGAACACTGCTGATCCATGAATTCAGGCGTGTCACGCTGCGTGATCCGCTGTTGCCGCAGGCCGTGCTCGGCCAGGACTGGCCGGGCGAGACAGCGCGCCAGCTTTCCGCCAGTCTCTATCGTGCGATTCATGCCCCGGCGACGGCGCATGCGATGCGGAATCTGGAAACTGCGGACGGGGGACTGCCCCCGCCCCGCAGTGGGTACTATGATCGGTATGGTGGCCTGGACTGAGGGGATGCGGTCGGGCCAACAGGTGATGAAACGGGGAGGAACCAAATGACCATGCATGTGGCAATCATCGGCGCGGGTCCGGCCGGATTCTATGCGGCGGAGGCACTGGCCGCGAAGGGGGAGGGGGTCATGGTCGATCTGATCGACCGGCTGCCGACACCCCATGGCCTGATCCGTTCAGGCGTCGCCCCTGATCACCAGACCACCAAGCGCGTCACGAAGAAGTACGACCAGACCGCATCGCGGGAGAACGTGCGCTACGTCGGCAATGTCACGCTCGGCCAGGATGTGACGATGGATGAACTGCGAGAGCTCTATGACGCGGTGATCATTGCCTTCGGCGCGGAGGGGGATCGCCCGATGGGCATTCCGGGAGAGGACAAGGAGGGGGTGCTCGGCTCCTTCGCCTTCGTCGGCTGGTACAATGGCCATCCGGACTTCGTCGATCTGGACATCAACCTGGATGTCAGCGACGTCGCTGTCATCGGCAATGGCAACGTGGCGCTCGACTGCGCCCGTCTGCTGGCCCGGACCGAGGACGAGATGAAGGCATCCGACCTGACGGATGAAGCGGGCGAGGTGCTGTTCAACAGCGCCGTGACCGATGTGCATCTGATCGGGCGGCGTGGCCCGGTGGAGGCGAGTTTCTCCATTGCGGAGATGCGGGAGATGGGGGAACTGCAGCGCGGCATCTCCCTGGTGCACGACGATCAGATTCCGGAGGCACTGCCGCCCGGCATGGACCCGAAGGAGGCACGTGGCCGCAAGGCGGTGCTGGAGGTGCTGCAGTCGTTCCGTGGCAATACCCGTGACCAGGCCCCGGTGGCGGTGCATTTCGAGTTCTTCCTGCGCCCCGTCGAAGTGCTCGGCGATGACCGGGTCACCGGCATTCGCGTGGAGCGGACGAAGCTGGAGGATGGCCGTGCGGTGGGTACGGGGGAGATCTTCGACATTCCCTGCGGCATGGTCATAAGCTGCATCGGCTATGTCAGCCGCCCCATCGACGGGCTGCCCATGGAATACGGCAAGGTCGTCAATGACCATGGCCGTGTGGCGCCGGGCGTCTATGTCGTCGGCTGGGCCAAGCGCGGCCCCAGCGGTACCATCGGCACCAACCGCCCGGACGCGCAGGATGTTGTCGCGCTGTTGCTGGAAGACATGAACGACGGCGCAGGCAAGCAGGGTGGCGCCGGGCTGGATGCGGTCCTGACCGAGCGTGGTATCCGGCACGTCAGCTACGATGACTGGCTGCTGATCGACAAGGCCGAGCAGGAACGGGCCGACCCGGAAGCGCCAAGGCGGAAGTTCATCACGATTCCGGATATGCTGTCCGTCGTTGACGAATCCTGACGCAAGCGGAGGCAACGGCGCGCCATGATCCTGATCCAGATCAGCGACCTGCACATCACCGATCCCGGTGAGCCGGTCGACAGGCTTGCCCGGACCACGGAGCGGCTGGCCATTGCGGTGGCGCGGATCAATGCCATGCAGCCCCGGCCCGACGGGGTCATCGTGACCGGCGATCTGGTGAACGAATGCCGGACGAGCGAGTACGAGCGGCTGCGCCAGACCCTTGTTCCGCTTCAGGTGCCGGTCTGGCTGATGGTCGGCAACCATGACGCCCGCGACGACCTGCGCCTGGTATTCGACGATCATGCCTATCTCGGCACTAGGGGTTTCGTGCAGTACACGGTGGAGGACCTTACCGTGCGCCTGATTGCCCTGGACAGCCAGATCCCGGGCGAGACGGCGGGTGCGCTCTGCGCGGAGCGGCTGGGCTGGCTGGAGGATCGCCTGGCGGAGCAACCGGACCGGCCAACCATGATCTTCGTGCATCATCCGCCATTCCCCAGCGGTATCGACCGCATGGACGCCAACGGACTGGTGGAGGGGCGGGAGGAACTGGCGCGGATCATCGGCAGCCATCGCCAGATCCTTGGAATCGGGGCGGGCCATGTGCATCGCCCGATCATGACCGCCATCGCGGGCGTTCCGGCGCATACCTGTCCCAGCACGGCGCATCAGCTCGGCCTCGACCTGCTGCGCACCGATGGTGTCAGCATTGTCGCCGAGCCACCCGCCTGCCTGATGCATACCCGCCAGCCGGGCGCGCCGCTGGTGACACATCATGTCTATCTGGATGATTATCCCGTGCTGGCGGATGTCAGCATGAAGTAGAGGTGGAATTCTTTCGCTGACCGGTCCTCCCCTCTCCCCCTCCCGACCACCCATTGAGGATAATCCCGTGGGTGGTCGGGCGGGGGAGAGGGGTGGCCCGGTCAGCAGACGACTCGCAACCGCGAGAGCGACACCGAACAACAGCAAACCCTGGGGAGGGACATAACATGAGTTTCATCAACACGACGGTCGTCGTCACCGGCGCCGCACGCGGTATCGGCAAGGCCTATGCAACGGGATTCGCCGGGCTGGGTGCCAATGTGGTGGTCACCGACATCTCCGACTGCGACGCGGTGGTCGAGGAAATCACCTCCGCCGGCGGTGTCGCCATGGGACATGTCTGCGACATCTCGAAGATGGATCAGATGACGGAGCTTGCCGCGAAGACGGCGGAACGGTTCGGTCCCGCGGCAGTCCTGATCAACAATGCCGCCCTCTACGGCACGCTGGGCGGTGGGCGCTTCGACAAGCTGACGGAGGAAAGCTGGGACGCCGCCATGGCGGTGAACGTGAAGGGGCTGTGGAATGCCGCCAAGGCCTTCGTGCCCCAGATGCGGGAACTGGGTGGCGGCTCCATCATCAATATCTCCTCACTGGCTGCGACCTACGGCCTGGCCTATGCGCTGCACTACACGGTGTCCAAGGCTGCGGTGATCGGCCTGACCCGGGGACTGGCGCGGGAACTGGGCCGTGACCGCATCCGCGTCAACGCCATTGCGCCCTCCGCCGTGCTGACCGAAGGCACGGTCGAGTTCATGGGTGAGAAGTACGAGAAGGCGCTGGACGTCATCGCCTCCGGCCAGTCGATCCAGCGCAATCTGGACAGCGAGGATCTGGTCGGCACTGCGATCTGGCTGGCCTCCGACGCCTCCGCCATGGTCACGGGCCAGACCATCTCTGTCGATGGTGGCACGGTGTTTCTCTGAGGGGAGTCTGTCTGTGGTCCCCGGCCTGCCCTCTCCCCCTCCCGACCACCCATTAGGATAATCCCGTGGGTGGTCGGGAGGGGGAGAGGGCCGGCCGGGGACCACAAGCGACTCCCCTCCACCTGGGCTCGCGGATCAAGTCCGCGAGCATCGTGGAGAGGGGAAGATGGTGAACTGACCGTGACACCACCAATCACGCCGTGCCCGGACTTGATCCGGGCACCCATGGTGCCGCTTTGGCTCACGACACCGCATTGCTTCCGATCAGCCGTTCGGCCAGTCGGGTTTGCGCTTTTCCTGGAAGGCGCGGAAGCCTTCCTTGGCGTCTTCCGTGCCGGCCATGATGGGCAGCATCAGTTGCGTGTACTGCTGCGCCTCGTGGATCGGCATGTCCTGCACGGCGTGCAGCGCCAGCTTGCCCAGCCGCATCGCGGTGGGGGAGCGGCTGGTGATGTCGGCGAGCATTTCGTCCAGGACATTGTCCAGTTCGCCCGGCGGTGCCACAGCATTGAGGACGCCCTCTGCCGCAGCGCGTTCCGCACTCCATGGCGTGCCGCGCATGCAGAGTTCCATCACCTTGCGGCGGGGCAGGACGCGCAGCATGTAGGGCAGGATGGTCATGGGAAACAGGCCGACGCCGACTTCCGGTGTGCCGAGGCGCGCACCTTCGACACCCACCGCCAGATCCGCGACGCAGACCAGGCCGAAGCCGCCGCCCAGAGCATGACCATTCACCCGCGCGATCACGGGCAGGGTGCAGGTCTCGAAGGCGCGGAACATTTCCGTCAGTTGCAGTTGCGGACGTGCCGGATCGGTGGCGAAGGGGCTGCCGTCCGGCTGTGGGGAAAGATCGCCCCCGGCACAGAACACGCGATCACCGGCGCCCGTCAGCACCACGGCGCGAATCGCCGGGTCGGCCTGTGCGCTGGCCAGTCCGGCGGCAATCCCGCCGGTGACCCGGTCATTCAGTGCGTTGCGTCGTTCCGGCCGGTCGATGGTGATGCGGCAGACCGCGCCATCCATCTCCACCCGTACCGGATTTTCCTCAGTATCGGCCATTGCCATCTCCTCCCCGATGTCTCTCCCGGGCCGCAGCCTAGGCGATAGGGGAGGAGTGGCAAGTCCGGTCTATCGGATCAGCCGCAGCAGGCGCCGCCGGCGGCCGGTTTCTCGACGTCGTCCAGCGGCTGGTGGTCAGAGCCGAAGTACTGGATATCGGCCATGGTGTGGAACGTTTCCCACGGCACACCGGCGGGGTCGCGGGACCAGGACTTGTTGCCCTGGGCGTAGCAGCAGGCGGCATCGCGCTGCGGTGCGACCTTTTCCTCCGCCGCGGCCAGCCGCGCCTCGATCGCTTCCACTTCGGCGTCCGTATCGACCTGCAGACCCAGATGGTCCAGACCGTCACGACCGGCGCGGGTGGAGATCGCGAAGTTCACCGCCGGGTCATCCAGCAGCCACTTGGCGTAATCGTCCTTCACCACCGTCGGTTCGACATCGAACAGGGTCGAATAGAAGGCAGTGGAGCGGTCAAGATCCGTGACCGCGACGTGTACGTGCAGGCGTTTCATCGGTTTTCTCCTCTCGGGCGCAGCAATTCTGCATCAGGAAGCTTGAGAGCAGCGCGACCTTCGGGAACTCGGCCCGATGCACCATCCGGCGTCCGTCGCGGGTGGCCGTGATCAGGTCCGCCCGTTTCAGGTGGTCGAGGTGATGGCTGAGCGTCGTCCAGGCAATCTCCAGTTCCCGCACCATGGTGGAGGCATCGGCACCATCGCGTCCGCGTTCCACCAGATAGCGCAGGATCTGGATCCTGCTGGGATGACCCATCGCCCCGAAGGCTTCTGCTGCTGTCTCGTTATCCATATTTCTAGATATATAGATAATGGCACGCGCATCAAGTCGAAATCGCAGAAAAACTTCGGGTCAGGAAGAAAGGTAGGTCAGCCAACCCTCGTACTGCCGATCCAGCCGGTCATGGTCGATCAGCCCCGCCTGTTCAGCACTGGGCATCTGGCCGTCGCGGACTTCGCGCGGGGTGATGCCGAACCGCTTCTTGAACGCCCGGCCGAAGGCCGTGTCGCTGCCATAGCCATGCATCAGGGCGATCTCCAGCAGCGACCGGTGCTGGTGCTGCGGACTCAGCAACTGCTGCAATGCGCGGCGCAGCCGCGCCTCCCGGATAAAGCCCGCGATGCCGCCCATCGGCTCGAACATCCGGTACAGCACGGTTCGCGAAATGCCCGCCTCCACCGCCAGCCACTCGGGTGTCAGGTCGGGTTCTGCCAGATGCGTCTGGATCAGCCGCCGCACAGTCGTCATCCGGCCAAGGTTGCGCAACTGCTCCTGTGGTAGGTTCTCATCGTGCTCCGCATTCAGGCAGGCAGCGATAAGCGTCAGCGCCGCTGCACCCAGGTTCTCGGCCTCGGAAAGCGACATCTTTCCGGCATGGTCCATGGCACCGCGCAGGAAGTCCCAGAGGATTGCGACTGTCGGCTGCTGGCGGGTGAAATGGCGCATGTGCTGGTCATCGGGGGCGATCAGCCGTTCCGACAGCAGTTCCCGCGGGATGATCAGCGAGAGGTTGCTGAAGGCATCCGTTGTCGCCCGCATCTCGCGGGCAAGGTCATAGACCAGCATCGTGGCAGCAGGATGATCGATCTCCAGCGACCCTGCCGTTACCCTTTGCGCGCCTGTCTCGTAGAACTGGATCATGTAGTGATCCAGCCCGTCCTGGCTGATCCGTCCTGCGCCACGGGTGAAGTTCTGCGCCCGTGTCTGGCAGCGGGCAAGCATCATCGGCCCCAGCATGGTTGCGTGAATGCGCGCGTCGAAGCCGTCCAGCAAGGCGCTGCGCGGGGCATCGACATCGAAGATGACGGCAATGCTCTCCTTCCAGATGCCGAACTGGTCACGCGCTTCGAGATCGGCAACGTCGAACAGTGCCTCCGGTGCAAAGCCCTTGCGGTTCAACGGTGACAGGTCGGCGCCTGAACCTGTTGCGTCTCCTCCCAGCATCAGTTCCTCCCCTGTCGAGAATTCGGGACACATGATCGGGCGCGACAATACCGCGCGGACTAGCCTTGGATGAATGTTCTCCGTCACAGAGAAAGCCGTGAACCGAATGTTGCTCAGAAGCTGCGAGATCGCCTCACCAGGAAAATCCGACTTCCTGTCCCTGCGTCCCGACAACCACGATGCGTTCAGTCTGACGATGTGGCAGGGCAATGGTGGTGCAGATCAGCGCTTCGTCTTTGTACCCGTCGATGAAACATACCATCGAATCCTCACCTTGCGAAAGGATGCCGCCGACCGCCCGTTCCTGGGGGTGGAGAGGCAGTCCGGCGAGGTGGTGGTGGGGCCGCACACCAATGACGGCAGCCAGCTCTTCCGGGTCATCGATCAGGACGAGGGCCATTTCTCCATCGCCGCCTGTCTTGCCGGTTGCGGCTATCTCGACAATGCCGACGGCACCGGGGACGTGCGCTTCCGTGCCGGTGCGACCACCGGCGCGCCGCGCCGCAGCCAGTTGTTTCACGTCATCAACGACCATTGTCTGGACTACCGGCCCGCCATGCTGGTGGAGACAGGCAGCAAGCCGCGCGCCTTCAAGCTGCTGGAGTGTATCAATGTCGTGGTGGAGGCGGAGCAGTCGGTCTTCCTGCTGCAGGCCCTGTCGCTGGAGCAACTGGAGCGGCTGGGCCGGGCCCTGATCACCGATCCCGGTTTCCGGTCACTGGTGCAGGATGTCGCGCAGTTGGGCTACCTCAGTGCCAGGCAGGCGGAGGCGACGGAGCTGCTGCAGAACGCCCAGCAGATCGTGAAGAAGCACCTGGGCCTCAATACCGAACATACGCCGCCGTCCATCGGCGGCATCGTCGCCATCATGGCCGTGACCTGCGCCCTGATGCCGCTCCGTATCTCCACGGAGGCAAGATCTGTCGTCGAGACCGTGGTCGGCACACTGGGCATGGTATCCGCCGTGCTCAAGGTCGTCAGCCTGCTCGGCATCGGAGGGGCACTCTGGTTCATCGAACTGATGTGGCCGGAGTGAGAGGGGCGGCCCGCTGAAGGTACGAGGGAGCACTTTCAGCGGGCCGGAATCTCCCTAGAACAGTTCCTTCGCCAGGATCTCCAGGGCTTCCTTCGAGGTGGCGCGGCAGAGCATGGCGCTGACCTTGCGTTCCTTGCCGGCCTGCTTCCAGGTGGCGAGCTGTTCGCGGATGTGGCCGGCGGGGCCGACCAGGGCGACCTTGTCCACCAGTTCGTCCGGGACCATGGAGAAGGCTTCGGCCCGGCGACCGGCCAGGAAGGCGTCCTGGATCGCGGAGGCAGCCTCGCCATAGCCCAGGCGGGTAGCATATTCGGCGTAATAGTTCTTCTTCTTCGCGCCCATGCCGCCGATGTAGAAGCCCATGTTCTCCTTCACCGGACGCCGCGCCGCCTCGATGTCGTCATTCACGACCACGGTGACGAAGGGGCAGATGTCGAAGTTCTGCAGGCTCTTGCCCTCGGTCTTGCCGAAACCCTGGTCGATGTAGGTGCCGATGGCATCATAGTTGGACGGGTCCATGTAGACCGGGATGACGCCGTCACAGATCTCGGCAGCGGTGCGGATGCCGCCCGGCGAAATGGACGCGGAATAGATCTTCAGCGGATGTTCCGGGCGCAGGATGGTCTTCAGCGGCTTGCCGAGGCCGGTGGCGCCGGGACCAGCGTAGGGCAACTGGTAATGCGTACCCTGATGCGTCACCGGCTGCTCCCGCGCGATCACCTTGCGCATGATCGAGACATATTCGCGGATCAGTTCCAGCGGCTTGCCATAGGGCACGCCGTGCCAGCCCTCGATCACCTGCGGGCCGGACGGGCCGAGGCCGAGGATGAAACGACCGCCGGACAGGGCCTGCAGGGTCAGGGATGTCGTGCTCATCAGCGCCGGCGAGCGGGCCTGCATCTGGCAGATGCCGGTGCCGACCTTGATCTTCGACGTCTGGCTCAGAATCCAGGAGGCCGAGGAAATGGCGTCCGCACCCCAGGCTTCGGAGGTCCAGACGGAATCATAGCCCATGGCCTCCGCCGCCTTCACCATCTCCATGTCAATTCGGTAGTGGGCATCGCCCGTGCCGAGTATCAGACCAACGTCCATTGCGCGCATCCTCCCGCATCGCAGAAATTCCTGCGCGGGAGGTTAGAGCATTCCGTCAGAAGATGGAATCGGCTCAGGTGCGGGTGTCGCTCAGTCGGGCAATCGCGGCATCAAGCTGGTCGAAATGATCGATCACCGCATCCGCGCCCAGGTCGTGCGCGGAACCCCGGCCATAGCCGAAGGTCACGGCGACGACCGGCACACCGGCGTTGCGGGCTGCACCGACATCCGTTGCGGAATCGCCCACCATGATGGCCCGTGCCGCGTCCCCCCCGGCAAGGCGGATGGTTTCCAGCAGGTGCCGCCCGTCCGGTTTGCGGAAGGCGAAGGTGTCGGATCCGGTGACCGCATCGAAATGGTGGTTCAGGCCCAGCAGGTCGAGCAGCCGGTTGGCGAAACCGAAGCGCTTGTTGGTGCAGACGGCGACTTTCGCGCCACGGGCCCTGGCGCGCAGCACCGCCGAGATGGCGCCGGGGTACGGCTCGCTCAGGTCTGCCAGATGCGCCTGATAATGGTCGAGGAACAGGCCCATCAGACGGTCGTACTCTGCACCTTCCGGCACCGTTCCCGTATCGCGGAAGCTGCCCAGGATCATCGGCCCCGCGCCGTCGCCGATCAGATCCTTGACCCGGTCGAAGGAAATGTCCGCCCGCCCCTCGTGCCGCAGCAGCCAGCGGACGGTGCCGTAAAGGTCGGGGGCGCTGTCGATCAGGGTGCCGTCCAGATCAAAGACAATCGTGTCTGCTGTCATTTCGCTCCGCCCCGCCACTCTGCTCTCGTACAGGGCGCGGTTTACAGCAGGAATGGCATGGTGTCTGCAACCCTCTGAAACATCGTTTGAATTGTTGTGCATCGTGTGACTGTGGCACTGTCGCCGCGCGCGTGTATGTCTGGGGCGCACTTGGGAAGGGAATGCCGAATGGGGTCGAAGTCTCTGGCGGCCATCGTACTGGCTGCGGGCAAGGGCACACGGATGAAGTCCGATCTGCCGAAGGTACTGCATCGCGTTGCGGGCAAGCCGATGATCAATCACATCCTGGACGCGCTGGCCCCGTTGCAGCCGGCCCGGACGACCGCTGTCGTGGCCCCGGGCTATGATGATGTCGCCGCCGCGGTCGCCCCGGCCGAGACCGCGATCCAGAGTCCGGCGCGGGGTACGGGCGACGCCGTGCTGGCCGCGCGGGAGACGCTGAAGGATTTCGATGGCACCGTGCTGGTGCTGTTCGGCGATACGCCGCTGCTGACCACCGCCACCATCCAGGCAATGGTCGATGCCATGGAAGGTGCGGACGATCCGGCGGTTGCGGTGCTGGGTTTCCGCCCCGCCGATCCGGCAGCCTACGGGCGTCTCGTCACCTCCGGCGACGGGCAGCTCGAGGCCATCGTCGAATTCAAGGACTGCACTGAGGCGCAGAAGCAGATCACGCTCTGCAATGCCGGGATCATGGGGCTGGACGGACGCGTGGCCCTGTCACTGCTGGAACGGATCGACAGCAACAATGCGCAGAACGAGTTCTACCTGACCGATGTGGTTGCCATCGCCCGTGGTGACGGGCGCGCCTGTGTGGTCGTCGAAGGCGACGAGGAAGAGGTCATGGGCGTCGACAGTCGGCAGAAGCTGGCGGAGGCGGAGGCCGTGGCACAGCGCCGCCTGCGCCAGGCCGCGATGGCCAATGGTGCCACCCTGATCGCGCCGGAGACCATCTGGTTCTCCACCGATACCGTGCTGGGCCGCGACGTGGTGATCGAACCGCATGTGGTCTTCGGCCCTGGCGTCACGGTGGCCGACAATGTCCGCATCAAGTCGTTCAGCCATCTGGAGGGCGCAACCGTGGCGACGAAGGCCAACATCGGCCCCTATGCCCGCCTGCGCCCCGGCGCGGACGTGCGCCAGGGGGCAAAGATCGGCAACTTCGTCGAGGTCAAGAAGGCGGTGATCGAGGACGGGGCCAAGGTCAATCACCTGACCTACATCGGTGATGCCCGCGTCGGTGCCGGAGCGAACATCGGGGCCGGGACCATCACCTGCAACTACGACGGCTTCATGAAATATCACACCGACATCGGTGCCGGGGCCTTCATCGGCTCCAACAGTGCGCTGGTGGCACCGGTGAAGATCGGTGACGGGGCCATCGTGGGTGCCGGATCGACCATCGCCAAGGACGTGCCGCAGGATTCGCTGGTGGTGACCCGCGCGAAGCCGGTGACCAAGGGTGGCTGGGCCGCCGATTTCCGTGTCAGACAAGCCGCCGCCAAGGCCGCGCAGAAGAAGAACTGAGGAACAGCCCATGTGTGGAATTGTTGGTGTTGTCGGCGGTGCCGAAGTTGCGGGTCGTCTGGTCGAGGGGCTGCGCCGTCTCGAGTACCGGGGCTATGACTCGGCGGGTATCGCGACCCTGATCGAGGGCGGCATCGACCGCCGCCGGGCGGAGGGCAAGCTGGTCAACCTGGAGAACGTGGTGCGCGACCATCCGCTGGATGGTGTCATCGGCATCGGCCATACCCGCTGGGCCACCCATGGCGTGCCGAACGAGACCAATGCCCATCCCCATGCCACGGACAAGGTGGCGCTGGTCCACAATGGCATCATCGAGAACTATCGCGAACTGGCGGCGGAACTGAAGGCGGCCGGGGCCGAGTTCGCGTCCGAGACCGATACCGAGATCGTGGCGCATCTGATCACGGGCCACATCAATGCCGGCGACGATCCGCAGCAGGCGGTCGCCCGCGCGCTGAAGCGGCTGGAGGGTGCCTTCGCACTGGCCATCATCTTCGCCGGGCACGAGGGGCTGATGATCGGCGCGCGGCGCGGCAGCCCGCTGGCCGTCGGCTATGGCGACGGGGAGATGTTCCTGGGCTCCGACGCCATGGCGCTGGCGCCGATGACCAACCGCATCAGCTATCTGGAGGAAGGCGACTATGTCGTCCTGAGCCGCGAAGGCGGGGTCTTCTTCGACGCCGACGACAATGAGGTGAAGCGGGAGGTCAAGCAGTCCGCCATCTCCGGCGCGATGATCGGCAAGGGCAACCACCGCCACTTCATGATGAAGGAGATCTTCGAACAGCCTGCCGTGATCGGTGACACGCTGCACAGCTATCTGAACCCCGCGTCGGGTGAGATCCACATGCCGCCGATGCCCTTCGACATGGCGACGGTGACCAAGGTGACGATCATCGCCTGCGGCACCTCTTTCTATGCCGCGATGGTGGCAAAGTACTGGTTCGAGAGCGTGGCGCGGCTGGCGGTGGAGGTCGATGTGGCCTCCGAGTTCCGCTATCGGGAGGCACCGCTGCCGGAGGGGGGCCTCGCCATCTTCATCAGCCAGTCGGGCGAGACCGCCGATACCCTGGCGGCGCTGCAGTACGCCAGGGCCAACGGCCAGCACATCGCGGCCATCGTGAACGTGCCGGAAAGTTCCATCGCGCGGGAGGCCGACCTGGTGCTGCCGACCCTGGCGGGGCCGGAGATCGGTGTGGCCTCCACCAAGGCCTTCACCTGCCAGCTTGCGACCCTCGCCTGCCTGGTGATCGCCACCGCCCGCGCCCGTGGTGCCATTGACGAGGCGGAGGAGGATCGCCTGTCAGCGGCCATCGCCCATGTCCCGGCCATGGTGTCGGAAGTGCTGAACCACGACGACATGATCCGCGATCTGGCCCACAGCATCTTCGAGGCGAGGGATGTGCTCTATCTCGGGCGCGGTCCGGGCTACCCCATCGCGCTGGAGGGGGCGCTGAAGCTGAAGGAAATCTCCTACATCCACGCGGAAGGCTATGCCTCCGGCGAGATGAAACACGGTCCCATCGCCCTGATCGACGAACTGGTGCCGGTGATCGTCATCGCGCCCACCGACAAGTGGTTCGACAAGACCATCTCCAACATGCGCGAAGTCATGGCGCGCGGCGGGCGGGTGATCTTCCTGTCCGACGCGAAGGGCCTGGCGGAAGTCGGCAGCGACGCCGCCCACACAGTCGAACTGCCCATGGCCGACCCCTTCGTCGCCCCGATCCTCTACTCGATCCCGGTGCAGTTGCTCGCTTATCACGTGGCGGTACTGAAAGGCACGGACGTGGACCAGCCCCGCAATCTCGCCAAGTCGGTGACGGTGGAGTAGGTCAGCCGCCCTCGAACACCCGATTGAACGCCGCCACCGCTTCGGCGGGGCCGTCCGGGTGGTTCCAGACGCCGTTGACGACGGCGAGAAAGTCGGCGCCGGCGGCGACCAGGGGGGGGCAGTTGTCGACCGTGATGCCGCCGATGGCGACGCAGGGCACGGTGGTCATGGCGGACCAGATTTCCAGCATGTCCACGGTCGCCTGTGATTTCGGCACCTTGGTGGTGGTGGGGAAGAAGGCTCCGAAGGCGACATAGTCGGCCCCGGCGTCCGCAGCCTCCATCGCGATCTGGCGCGAATCGTAGCAACTGACGCCGACGATGGCGTTGCTGCCGACGGTGGCCCGCGCGGTTTCGTAGGGGGCGTCCTCTCCACCCACATGCACGCCGTCGGCCGCGAACTCCGCCGCCAGATCAGGCCGGTCGTTGACGATGAAGGCGACGTCGCGTGCCTGCGCCACCGGCATCAGCCGCTCGATGGCGCGGCGGATGGTGTCGTCGTCCACATCCTTCAGACGCAACTGCAGGCAGGCGACATCGCCCGCGTCGAGGGCGGCGGCCAACGTGTCCGCGAACGCATCCGGGTCAAGGTGCGGCGGGGTGATCAGGTAGAGGCGGCAGGGCGTTTCATCGGTCATGCGTGACCTGTACTGTTGCTCACGCGCCGGGGCAAGTGCCGCTTGACCGGAGGGCGGCGGGGTGGCTACCTCACTCGCGCAACCCGCTGCCGGAGGATGAACCGTGTCGGACAGTTACAGGATCTTCGTGCGCGACCTGGTTCTGGCCATGGAAATCGGGATCCATGACCACGAGATCGGGCGGAAACAGCGGGTGCGGCTCAACCTGGATGTCGAGACCCTGCGCGACGTGGACACCCCCGGCATCGACGGCGTGGTCTCCTACGAGGACCTGATCAACAACATCAAGGACATCGCCGATCGCGGCCATATCGACCTGGTGGAGACGCTGGGCGATGCGGTGCTGGAGATGGTGGTCGAGGACCCGCGCGTCATCGAAGCCGTGCTGCGGATCGAGAAGCTGGACGTCTTCGGCGATGTGGAGAGCGTTGGCGCGGAAATGACCCGCCGTCGCGACGTCTGATCGCCGATGGCTGATGCGCCGCTGCTGCAGGGCCGGAATCTGGCCGCCCTCCGGGGGGAGCGGCTGATCTTTGCCGGTATCGGTTTCGAACTGGATAACGGCGGGCTGCTGAAGCTCACCGGTCGCAACGGCGCGGGCAAGTCCACCCTGATCCGCATGATCGCCGGTCTGGTCGCGCCCTTCGCGGGCAGCCTGCACTGGAACGGTGCGGAGGTGAGCCGGGACCGGGAGGCGTTCCTGGCCGACCTGATCTATGCCGGGCACCAGGACGGGCTGAAGACGGCGCTGACGGCCACCGAGAATCTCGACCTGTTCGCCCGTCTGCGGGGGACGTCCGACCGGGATGCGGTTGCAGCGCTCGGCAGTTTCGGGATCGCGGAGCTGGCTGACCTGCCGGTGCGCTACATGTCGGCGGGCCAGCGTCGCCGCGTGTCACTCGCCCGGTTGCTGATGACGCCTGCACGGCTCTGGCTACTGGATGAGCCGCTGACGGCGCTGGATACCGGGGCCATCGCGCAACTGGGCAGCGTGGTCGATGCGCACCGGGATGGGGGGGGCATGGTCATCGCCGCCACCCACGCGGACCTGCCGGGACAGCCGGGCAGCGTGCTGGAGATCGTGCCGCCAGCCGATGCCGACCTGGACGAGGACCTGGATGTGGACGGCGACATGGAGGACGCGTGGTGAGCCGCACCTTCCTGATGCTGGTCCGCCGTGACCTGCTGCTGGCCCGGCGGCAGGGCGGGGGCAGCCTGCTGTCCATCACCTTCTTCGTGCTGGTGGTCAGCCTGTTTCCGCTGGGGGTCGGCCCGGCACCCGAGACGCTGGAGCGAATCGCCGCCGGGACCATCTGGGTGGCGGCGCTGCTGTCGGTGCTGCTGTCGCTGGACCGCATGTTCCAGGCGGATCTGGAGGATGGCAGCCTGGACCAGCTTGCCCTGCTGCCGCTGCCGCTGTCGCTCGTGGTGCTGGCCAAGACCATCGCCCACTGGCTGACGACGGGCCTGCCGCTGACGCTGGCCGCGCCGCTGCTGGGCCTGCTGATGCAGCTTTCGCCGGACGCCTATGGTGCCCTGATTGCCGCCATGCTGCTGGGAACACCGATCCTCAGCCTGATCGGGGCCATCGGGGCGGCGCTGACGGTGGGAGTCCGGCGTGGCGGGGTGCTGCTGACTCTGATCGTCACACCGCTCTACATCCCTGTGCTGATCTTTGGCGTCAGTGCGGCGGAGGCTGCGGCACAGGGATTTTCCTATTCCGCCCACATGCTTTTTCTGTCGGCGATATTGTCTGGCGCAATCGTGATCGCGCCGATCGCCGCAGCGTGGGCACTGAAACTTGCCTTGGACTAGGTTCCTGTGAGAAATCAGTACCGTACTGCGACGACCGTCACCTTGGAATTCGCGGTTTTCGCCCCAGCTTGAGGAGCGACATGCACAGGTTTGCCAATCCCACGCGCTTCTTGCGCCTCGCTGCCGCCGTGCTGCCGTTCAGCGCGGCCGTCGCAGCGCTGTGCCTTGGTGCGGGCGTGGTGTGGGGCCTGTTCTTTGCGCCGCCCGATTACCAGCAGGGCGACACGGTGCGGATCATGTTCATTCACGTGCCGGCCGCGATGATGGCCATGGGCGTCTATGCTGGCATGGCCATTTCCAGCGCCATCGCCCTGATCTGGCGTCATGCCGTCGCCGACCTGATTGCCAAGGCGAGCGCCCCCATCGGTGCCACGTTCTGTTTCATCTGCCTGGTGACCGGATCGCTCTGGGGCAAGCCCATGTGGGGCACCTGGTGGGTCTGGGACGCGCGCCTGACCTCCATGCTGATCATGCTGTTCATCTATCTCGGCTACATGGCGCTCTGGCAGGCCTTCGATGACCAGACCAAGGCCGCACGGGCCGCCGCGATCCTGGCACTGGTCGGTGCGATCAACCTGCCGGTCATCAAGTTCTCTGTCGAATGGTGGAACACGCTGCACCAGCCCGCCAGCCTGATCACCATGTCGGGGCCAAAGATCCATGAATCCCTGCTCTGGCCCCTGTTGCTTATGATCGTCGGGTTCGGGGCCTATTATCTGACGGTGCTGATCTATCGGGTCCGCGCCGAGATCCACATGCGTCGCACCCGGATGCTGCGTCTCGCCCAGGCCGACCGGCACGCGGCGATGCAGGCTGCGGAGTGAGGGGGAGAGCGGCATGAGTGAATTTCTTTCCATGGGCGGCTATGGCTTCTTCATCTGGACATCCTGGGGCGTCGGTGCGGTACTGATGATCGGCCTGCTGATACAGAGCATCGCCGTCGCGCGATCCGCCGCGCGGGAAGTCCAGGCCATCGAACAACTCAGCCCCCGCCGTCGCCGCAGAAAGGCAGATGCCGAATGAGGCCAAAACGTCAGCGACTTCTGATCGTCATCACCGGCCTGGTCTTCATCGGGGCGGCAATCGGCTTCGCGCTGTTCGCGCTGAACGAGGAACTGGACGTCTTCCGCAGCCCCTCGCAGGTGGCGGAGGAAGGCTTCCCGGAAGGCAAGCGGTTCCGGGTCGGCGGACTGGTCGAGGATGGATCGGTCAGCAGCGAAGGGATCGTCACCACGTTCCGCGTGACCGACGGTGCGAACTCCCTCACCATCTCCTACGCCAAGATCCTGCCGGACCTGTTTCGCGAAGGGCAGGGCGTGATCGCGCTCGGCACCCTGAACGCGAGCGGCACATTCCAGGCGCAGGAAGTCCTGGCCAAGCACGACGAGAACTACATGCCGCCGGAAGTTGCCGACGCGCTGAAGAAATCCGGACATTTCAAACCTGAAGGCGGAGACAGCTGATGGCACCCGAACTCGGCCAGTATGCACTGGTCCTGGCGATCCTGGTCGCGACGGTGCAGGCCATCGTGCCCCAGATCGGCGCGTACCGGCGGGACGCGGCCTGGATGGGAGTGGCCCCGGTGGCGGCGCGGGCGCAGTTCCTGCTGGTGCTGTTCGCCTTCGGCTGCCTGATGACCAGCTTCATCGCTTCCGATTTCTCGGTGGTGAATGTCTTCGAGAACAGCCATTCCCTGAAGCCCCTGATCTACAAGATCAGCGGTGTCTGGGGGAATCACGAGGGCTCGCTGCTGCTCTGGATCCTGATCCTGACCCTGTTCGGTGCTGCCGTGGCGCAGTTCGGCCAGAACCTGCCGCCGACCCTGCAGGCACGGGTGCTGTCGGTGCAGGCCATGATCGGCGTCGGCTTCCTCGCCTTCATCCTGTTCACCTCCAATCCCTTTGCCCGGCTTGATCCGGCACCGTTCGAGGGCGCGGGCCTCAACCCGCTGCTGCAGGACCCGGCGCTGGCGATCCATCCGCCGTTCCTCTATCTCGGCTATGTGGGTCTCTCCGTGGCCTTCTCCTTCGCCGTCGCCGCCCTGATCGAAGGGCGCGTCGATCCCGCCTGGGCGCGCTGGGTGCGGCCCTGGACCCTTGCCGCCTGGTGCTGCCTGACCGCCGGCATCGCGCTCGGCAGCTACTGGGCCTATTACGAGCTCGGCTGGGGCGGCTGGTGGTTCTGGGATCCGGTGGAGAACGCGTCCTTCATGCCCTGGCTGGCGGCAACGGCGCTGCTGCATTCCTCCATCGTTGTGGAGAAGCGGGATGCGCTGAAGAGCTGGACCGTGCTGCTGGCGATCCTGGCCTTCTCGCTTTCACTGCTGGGGACCTTCCTGGTCCGCTCCGGCGTGCTGAATTCGGTTCATGCCTTCGCCTCCGATCCGGCGCGCGGTGTCTTCATTCTGGCGTTCCTGGTGTTCGTCGTCGGCGGATCGCTGACGCTCTATGCCATCCGTGCGCCATCGCTGAAGGGCGGCGGACTGTTCCGGCCGGTCAGCCGTGAAGGCACGCTGGTGCTCAACAATCTGCTGCTTTCCACCGCCTGCTTCACCGTGCTGCTGGGGACGCTCTATCCGCTGTTCCTCGATGCGGTGGCGGAGGAGAAGGTCTCGGTCGGCCCGCCCTATTTCAACGCGGTCTTCGTGCCGCTGATGACGCCTCTGATCGCGGCACTCGCCATCGGGCCGATGCTGGCCTGGAAACGCGGCGATCTGGCCGGGGTCATGGGACGGCTGAAGTTCGTCGCCGCGATTGCCGTGCTCGTCGGGCTGGGCATGGCCTGGTACGCCTGGAACGTGATGCCTCTCGCCGTGCTTGGCTTCGCGCTGGTGGCCTGGCTGGCGCTGGGCGTGTTCCGCGAATGGGCGGAGCGGGTCCGGCTGTTCCGCTGGGACATCGTGGATAGCTGGCGGCGTGCCACCGGGCTGCCGCGCGCATCCTACGGCATGTCGATGGCGCATCTGGGCGTGGCCCTGACCGTCTTCGGCATCACGGCGTCGGAGGCCTGGCAGGAAGAGAAGCAGGTGATCATGCGCCCCGGCGACGTGCAGACCGTCAGTGATTTCGAACTGACCTTCGTCGGTGCGGAGCAACTGCCCGGTCCGAACTATTCGGCACTGGCAGGAACCTTCGTGGTTACCCGCGACGGTCAGCCGGTGACGATCCTGCAGCCGGAGGCCCGGACCTTCACCAATCCGCCGATGGAAACGACGGAGGCTGCCATCCGCACCACGCTGGCCGGTGACCTCTATACCGTCGTCGGTGAAGGGGATGGTCAGGGTGGCTATGCCGTGCGGCTGTACTACAAGCCGATGGTGATCTGGATCTGGCTCGGCACGCTGGCCATGATGATCGGTGGCATGATCTCTCTCAGCGACCGTCGCCACCGGATCGGTGCCCCGGCCCGGAAGCCGGCGGAGACTGCGGACACTGATCGTGACAGCGGGGCGCTTGCCGCCGCCGGTGCAGGCGATTGAGCGGGGAACCTGACATGACTGACAGTGCCGAACAGGGTGGCGAGACGCCCGCGAGGCGTCGATCCCGCTCAGGGCTGCTGCTTGCGCTGCTGCCGGTCGCCGCCTTCGTGGTGATCGGGGTGTTCCTGTTCAGGGGACTGTCGCTGGATCCGTCGGAGATCTATTCGGTCCTGATCAACAAGCCCGCGCCGACTTTCGAGCTGGCGCCGCTGCCCGGCAAGGACAATGGTCTCGCCACCAGCGATCTGACCCAGCCGGTGCAACTGGTCAATGTCTTCGCATCATGGTGCGTGGCCTGCCGGGTGGAGCATCCGCTGCTGATGGAGCTGAAGCGCAACGGCACGGTTCCGATATATGGCCTGAACTACAAGGACCAGCCGCAGGCGGCGCTGAACTGGCTGCGCAATTTCGGTGATCCCTACGACCGCATCGGCTCCGATCTGAACGGACGTGTCGGGATTGATTTCGGTGTCTATGGCGTGCCGGAGACCTTCATCGTCGATGGCGAGGGCGTGATCGTGCGCAAGATCACCGGGCCGATCACACCGCAGATCCTGCAGAAGGAACTGCTGCCCCTGATCGCGGAGATGCAGAAGTGACCCGTTCCAGCCTTGCGACACTGATTGGCGCGGCGCTGCTGGTCCTCAGCCTGCCGGCGTTTGCGATCTTTCAGGAAAAGCCGCTCACCGATCCGGAGCAGGAGGCGCGGGCGCAGGAACTGATGCGGGATTTCCGCTGTCTCGTCTGCCAGAACCAGGCGATCTCCGAAAGCCATGCGGACCTGGCCGGTGACATGCGGGCCATCGTGCGTGAGCGGATCGCGGCCGGGGACGACAATGACGCGGTGCGGCAGTACTTCATTGATCGCTACGGCGACTGGGTGCTGCTGGACCCGCCGCTGAACCGCAAGACGATCCTGCTCTGGGCAGGTGGCGGCGTGATCCTGCTGGTCGGGGTCGGGCTGATCTTCATCCGGATGCGGCGTTCCACCCGTGCCGGAGCGCAGGGACAGACAGCGCTTTCCGACACCGAGAAGGCCGAACTTGAACGACTGATGCGAGAGCAGGGCTGAGCTTAGATGAACCTCTGGATTGCTGTTGGCCTGATCACCTTTGCCGTGTCCGCCTATCTTCTGCGCCCCCTGATCCGGGGCGGTGACGCCGGTGTGCGTCGTGGTGACTTCGATCTTTCGGTCTATCGGCGACAGCTTGACGAACTGACCGCCGACGAGGAACGCGGGGTCATTTCCGGACCCGAGGCGGAGGCCGCGCGTGTCGAGATCCAGCGGCGCATGATCCAGACCGGTCGCGATGCGGAGGCCGCGTCGCAGGACGGTGGCAGCAGCCGCCTGGTCGTTGGCGCGATCGTGGCGATTGCCCTGCCTGCCGCCGCCGCCGCGATCTACATGGTGCTGGGATCGCCGAACCTGCCGTCTCAGCCGCTCGCCGACCGTGGTGAGATACCGAACCGGACTCAGGTCGCGCAAGCAGGTGGTGGCGGGTCAGCGGCCAGTCAGGAGGGTCTCGCATCCATCGAGAAGATGGTAGAGAGCCTTTCCGAGCGACTGGCGAGCGATCCGACGGACTTCGATGGCTGGATGCTGCTGGGCCGGTCCTATGGTGTCATGGAGGCCTATGACAAGGCGGTGGAGGCCTATGCCCGCGCAGCCGCGCTGCCGGAAGGTTTCGGCGATGCCAACGCCCAGATGCAATTGGGTGAAACCATCATCTTCGCCAGCCAGGGCGTGGTGACGGAGCGGGCGCAGGATGCCTTCCGCCGCGCACTGGAGATCGATCCGGGCCACCCCGGCGCGCAGTTCTATCTTGCGCTGGCCATGGGCCAGGCGGGCAATCTGCAGGGGGCCTATGACGGCTGGCTGGCGCTGGCCGCCGAAAGTCCTGCTGACGCGCCCTGGATGCCTGCACTGCGTGCGCGGCTGGAGGAAGTGGCCCGGGATCTGGAGATCAGTCTGCCTGATCCGCTGCCGACCCTGCCCGCCGCACCGGCGGGCGCGCCCTCATCTGCGCCGGTCGCGGCTGCGCCGAGTGCCGCACCTGCGCCATCTGCTGCGGCACCGTCGACACCGCCTGCCGCAGGCCCGATTGCGGGCACCCGCGGACCGGATGCCGAGCAGATGCGGGCGGCAGCGGAAATGTCGGCTGACGACCGTCAGGAGATGATTCGCGGGATGGTGCAGCGCCTCGCCGACCGCATGGCCGACAATCCCGATGATGCCGAGGGCTGGAACCGTCTGGCGCGCGCCTATGGCGTGCTGGGGGATCAGGAAGGCGCCGCGGAGGCCTATGCGAACATCGTCCGGCTGAATCCGAATGACGTGCAGGCGCGCCTGTCTCTGGGTGGCGCCTATCTGGCTCAGGTCGGGCCAGGCCCCATGCCCGCCACGGCAATCGAGCAGTTCGAGGCGGTGATCGCCCTGGATGCCGACAATCCGGATGCGCTCTGGTTTCTCGGTCGCGCCGACGCGGAGGCCGGGCGCAATGATGCGGCGCGCGAGAAATGGCAGCGACTGCTTGGACAGTTGCAGCCGGGATCGGAGGCGCACGGAAATGTCAGCGCCCAGATCGAGCGTCTGGGCGAAGGCTGACCGAACCCGTACTTCCTGAAAGAAAAAACGGAGGCGTCCCAGGGGGACACCTCCGTCGAGTGTCGGCCGCCGACAGTCGCGGTCGGCCGATGAGGGAATGCTGCGGCGCCAAAATCACGTGGTGACAAGCACCGAACATACGGATCGAAGCAATTTGCGATCCATACCCGCATGGGTAATTTGTTGTTTTGTTTCAATGGCCTTTGATTACCCGTAGTACAGCGATGCCCTGTTTTCGGACAGGGTGCGTGTCTCAATTTGATTCAATGCCTGTGAACTGTCCTGAATTGGGACGTGGCATCAGTCTGACCATCGTGCTTGAAATGCCGGGGCGCTTCGCCGCAAAGTCGGATGATGCGGAGCAGGAGAGATCTACATTGACCATTCCCAGTCATCTGCCGGGTGCCGACCAGTTCTCGACCCGGGTTCCGGAGGGCGACAACAGAGAACGCATGGTCTGTGGCGATTGCGGCTGGGTTCACTATGTGAATCCGAAGATCGTCGTCGGTGCGGTCTGCCGTCTGGATGACCGGATCCTGCTGTGCCGCCGGGCCATCGAGCCGCGCCACGGCTTCTGGACCATACCCGCCGGGTTCATGGAGGAGCGCGAGAGCTCGGAGCAGGGTGCGGCGCGCGAAGCCATGGAGGAAGCCCATGCCGATATCCGGATCGGCAGTCTGCTGGCAGTCTACAACATCCCGCGGATCTCGCAGGTGCAGCTCATCTATTGCGCGGAGATGAATGTGCCGGAGGTGAAGCCGGGACCGGAATCGCTGGAGGTCCGCTACTTCGCCTGGGACGAGATCCCGTGGGATGAACTGGCGTTCCCGAGTATCACATGGGCGCTGCAGCAGTACCGCCAGGTCTGGAACAGTCCGTCCTTTGCCGCCTTCACCAATCCGCCGGGCGAGACGGGAGCCAGCACCCCCGCCTGAGCTGCGGGCGGGCATCACCGCCTTGATCGGCACGGCAGACAATATACATGGTGGCGGGCAGCCCTGATGGCTGTTGCCACATTCTTCCTCAATCCGGGAGCAATCATGGATCAGGAGCAGTCGGCCACCTGGCACGGCACAACCATTCTCTCCGTGCGCAAGGGCGGCAAGGTCGTCATTGCCGGCGACGGGCAGGTCACGCTGGGCCAGACCGTCATCAAGGCCAATGCGCGCAAGGTCCGCAG
>BQJF01000051.1 GCA_021604565.1 Minwuia thermotolerans
CTCAGCTAGAGTCGGGTAAAGCCCCCGTGCGTGGGGTCCCGTTGATCAGGACCCCGGAATTTCCTTCAAGCGATTCACCAGAACACATCCCGGCTCGCCTATCGGGCTGCCCCTCTGCCACAACAGGCTTTACGGGCGCGCTCGAGCCGGAACTGACCTGAACATGCGCCGAGCATCCGGAGACCGAACCAATGACAAGCATGCCCAATACCCACAAGTACCGCGCCTTCCCGCAAATCGACCTGCCCGACCGGCAATGGCCGACACGGACCATCGACAAGGCACCGATCTGGTGCTCCGTCGATCTGCGCGACGGCAACCAGGCCCTGATCGAGCCGATGAACGGTGACAAGAAGCTGCGTTTCTTCCGTCACCTGCTCGCCGTGGGCTTCAAGGAGATCGAGGTTGGCTTCCCTGCGGCCTCCGACACAGATTTCGATTTCGTGCGCCACATCATCGACAATGACCTCATCCCCGACGACGTCACGATCCAGGTCCTGACTCAGGCCCGCGATCACCTGATCGAACGCACATTCGAGGCGGTGAAGGGCGCGAAGAACGTCATCATCCACCTCTACAACTCGACCTCCACCGTGCAGCGCAAGGTCGTCTTCGGCCTGGAGAAGGATGGCATCACGGAGATCGCGGTCGAGGGCGCAAAGAAGGTGAAGAGCCTGATCCCGACCTTGGAAGGCACGAACGTGCGGATCGAGTACAGCCCGGAGAGCTTCACCGGCACTGAGCTGGAGTATGCCCGCGACGTCTGCCATGCGGTGATGGACGTGTTTCAGCCGACGCCGGAAAATCCGATCATCATCAACCTGCCGGCGACGGTGGAGATGGCATCACCCAACTATTACGCCGACCAGATCGAATGGATGCACCGCAACCTGCGTGACCGGGATTCGGTGATCCTCAGCCTGCATCCGCACAACGACCGCGGCACCGCGGTCGCGGCCACGGAACTGGGCGTGATGGCCGGTGCGGACCGGATCGAAGGCACCCTGTTCGGCAACGGGGAGCGCACGGGCAACGTGGATCTGGTGACCCTGGCGCTGAACATGTTCACCCAGGGCCTTGATCCGGAACTGGATTTCACGAACATCACCGAGTCCATCGCGGTGGCCGAGCACTGCAACCAGTTGCCGGTGCACCAGCGCCACCCCTACGCGGGTGAACTGGCCTATACCGCCTTTTCCGGATCGCATCAGGACGCGATCAAGAAGGGCATGACAGCGGTACGCAGTTCCAATGACGGCCTCTGGGAAGTGCCTTATCTGCCCATCGACCCGATGGATGTGGGTCGTGCCTATGAAGGAATCATCCGGGTCAACAGCCAGTCCGGCAAGGGTGGCGTGGCCTACATCATGGAGAGTGATTTCGGCATCGAACTGCCGCGTCTGCTGCAGGTGGAATTCAGCCAGGTTGTGCAGAAGATCACGGACAGTACCGGCAAGGAAATGTCCGGCGATGACATCTTCGAGACCTTCGAGAAGACCTATCTGGAGTCCGACGCCCCCTTCACGCTGGAATCCTACAAGGTCGCTTCGTCCGACACGGTTGACGGCAATTCCATCGTCACGGCGGTTGTTGGCCACGGTGGCGAATCCGTGGCGATTTCCGGGGAGGGCAATGGCCCGATCAATGCCTTCTTCACCGGGCTGAAGGAACGGTTCGGCGTCAACGCCAACCTGACCGACTATCGCGAGCATGCGATCCACGCCAGTGAGCGTGGATCTCGCACCCGCGCGGTCTGCTTCATCCGTCTGGCGAATGCACATGGGGAGCAGCGGTTCGGCGTCGGTATCAACGAGAACACGACCACGGCTTCCCTGAAGGCCATCGTCTCCGCCGTGAACCGTCTCTCGACGGTCGGCGGCTGATGCGCAAGGAACGGGTGCAGCGTCGCGGCGCTGCATCCGCCCTCTGCCTGTGAACGCGCCCGCGCCGCACTGGTCCGCGCGCCTGCCGTTCTTCTATGGCTGGATCGTCATTGGCGTCGCCTTCGTCACCATGGCGATCGGCGTCAGCGCACGCACCGGCTTCTCCCTCATGCTGCCGCCGCTGACCGCCGAATTCGGCTGGGAACGGGGGCTGGTCGCCGGGGCCTTTTCCTTCGGCTTTCTGGTTTCGGCCATCCTCAGCCCCATCGTCGGGCGCGCCATGGATCGCTATGGCCCGCGGCTGGTGATCGAGTGCGGCGTGCTGCTGCTGGCCGCCGGACTGTTCCTGGCCCCCATGATGACCGTCCCCTGGCACCTGTACGCCACACTTGGCGTGCTGGTTGGTGGCGGGGCCAACATGATGACCTTCACCGCCCAGTCCCTCTATCTGCCCAACTGGTTCGCCCGTCGGCGTGGTCTGGCCATCTCGATCGCGTTCTCCGGGGTCGGGGTCGGCGCGATCATCATCCTGCCGCTGCTGCAGTCGATCATCATCGACCTCGGCTGGCGCGAAGCCTGCTGGGCCATGGGCCTGATGGTCGTCTGCCTGATCGCGCCGCTGAACCTGCTGGTCCGCCACAAGCCTGCGGACATTGGCCAGGTACCGGACGGTATCCCGCTGCCCGTCCCGAAAGCGGGCGAGACGACAAGCGACAACATTGTCGACCGTGAGTGGGCCGCACAGGAATGGACGCTGGCCCGTGCCCTGCGCACCGCGCGGTTCTGGTGGCTGGCCCTGGGTTTCTCGCTGGGCACCTACACCTGGTATGCCGTGCAGGTGCACCAGACCACGTTCCTGATCGAATCCGGTTTCGACCCCATCCTGGCCGGATGGGCGCTTGGCCTGGTCAGCATCGTCGCCATTCCCGGTCAGATCGGCCTGGGTGCGCTGTCCGACAAGGTCGGGCGGGAAGCTGTCTGGAGCCTGGGGTGTCTGGGCTTCCTGATCTGCTTCGTGACCCTGATCGCGCTGGAGAACGAGCCGTCGCACTTCCTGCTCTACGTCATGGTCATTGCGCAGGGTTGTCTGGGGTACGCGGTGACTTCGGTCATGGGCCCCATCGTGGCCGAGATATTCGAGGGACCGCACTATGGCTCCATCTTCGGAGTCCTGTCAGTTGCCCTGATCGGTGGTGGTGCCGCCGGACCCTGGGTCACCGGAATGATCTATGACGCCACCGGCAGCTACCGGATGGCCTTCATGCTGGCGATCGGATTGTCCATCGTGTCGGCACTTGCTATCTGGATCGCGGCACCGCGCAAGGTACGCACGGTGCCTGGCAAGCTGAGGATCAGTCCATGACCGACAATGCTCTCCATCAGGTATCCGACGCGGACCTGGCCTGGCGCGATGACTTCGAGGCCTTTCGTGTCGCCCCGGCTGACTTCCGGCATCGCCAGCATATCCGGCTGGCCTACATCTATCTGGTCACCTCTGACCCGGAGGCGGCCTGCATCCGCATGAAGGCGGCGATCACCAGCCTGCTGGCACATCTGGGTGTCGATCCGGCGGCGAAATACCATGAGACGGTCACGCGCGCCTGGATACTGGCCGTGCACCACTTCATGCACAGTGACCCGACACCTGCGGCATCGGCGGATGCCTTCATCGATGCCAATCCGCGCCTGCTGATGCAGGACATCATGCTGACCCACTACAGCCGCGAGAAACTGTTCTCCGACACCGCCCGCAACAGCTTCGTCGCCCCTGACCGCATGCCCATCCCGCTGCATGTCTGATTGAGCCGTCGTCATCCGCACCGTATGATCCCCGGCAATTGTCAGGGGAGGCAGACATGTTCGATCTGGTCATTCGGGGCGGCACGGTCATTGACGGCAGCGGCGGCGCGCCGCGCACGGCGGATGTTGCGGTAAAGGACGGGGTGATTGTCTCCGTCGAGGGCAAGGCTGGCCCGGCAACGCGGGAGGTTCAGGCGGACGGCGCGCTCGTGACCCCCGGCTGGGTCGATATCCACACCCACTATGACGGACAGGCGACCTGGGACGCGGATCTGACGCCCAGTTCCTGGCATGGCGTCACGACCACAGTCTTCGGCAACTGCGGTGTCGGTTTCGCGCCGGTGAAACCTGGTTCCGAGCCCTATCTGATCAACCTGATGGAAGGGGTGGAGGACATTCCCGAGATCGTGCTGTCCGAAGGCATCGATTTCCGCTGGGAGAGCTTTCCCGACTTCCTGAACGTGCTGGCCGAAACCGACCGCACCATGGATATCGGCGCCCAGGTGCCGCATGCTGCGCTCAGGTTCTACTGCATGGGTGACCGGGGTTCGGATCACGGCTCCATGCCGACGGAAGACGAGATCAAGCAGATGGGCCTGTTGCTGGAGGAAGCGCTGGGCGCGGGAGCGTTGGGCTTCTCCACCTCGCGCACCATCAAGCACAAGGCTGCGGACGGGCGCTTCACCCCGTCGCTGACTGCGCGCGAGCCGGAACTGGTGGGTCTCGCACACGCCATGAAGCGCGCCGGTCGCGGCATCATCCAGGTGAATTCCGACTTCGAACCCGGCGACTTCGAGACCCTGCGGGCCGTGGCGGCCGAATCCTCTCGCCCACTCTCGGTACTGCTGATCCAGGTCGATAATGCACCGGACCGCTGGCTCGACACCCGCGCCGGGATCCGTGCCGCCAACGCGGCGGGGCAGAAGGTGAATGGCCAGGTGGCCAGCCGACCCATCGGCATCCTGATGGGGCTGGAAACCTCCGTGCATCCCTTCATGACCCACCGGACCTGGCGGGCACTGGCCGACCTGACGCCTGAAGAACGCTATCAGCGGCTGCAGAACGACGCTGACCTGCGGGATCGCCTGATCAACGAGCGGCCGGACAACGGCCATACGAAGTGGATGGACTTCGCCATGACCCGCGCCTGTCGCCTGCAGGAACCGCTGGACTACGAACCCGACCTCACGAACAGCATTTCCGCGCTGGCGGAGCGCGAAGGGGTCGATCCCTGGGCCAAGGCGCTGGAGATGCTGATGGAGCAGGACGGCAAGGCAATCATGCTGTACCCGTTCGAGAACTACAACGCGGGCAACCTGGACGTGATCCGGGAGATGCTGCTGGACCCGGAGACGGTCTGCGGCGTGGCTGATGGCGGCGCACACGTGGGCCTGATCTGCGATTCCAGTTCGCCCACGACGCTGATGACCCTCTGGGGGCGGGACCGGAAACGTGGCGAAGGCATTCCCCTGCCCCACCTGGTGAAGAAGCAGACCCGCGATACGGCCCTGACCTATGGCCTGACGGATCGCGGACTGCTGGCACCGGGCATGAAGGCGGATATCAATGTCATCGACTTCGACAACCTGCGCGCCCTGAAGCCGGAGGTGGTCTACGACATGCCCGCTGGCGGCAAACGCCTGATCCAGCGATCAAGTGGCTATCGCCACACGTTCGTCTCGGGTATCGAGACGCTGAACAACAGCGAGCTGACCGGCAACCGTCCGGGCCGCTTGATCCGGGGCTGATCCGCAGCAACAACGTCGAGCTACCTCCAGAACCAACCGGGAGTCACCGCGTGGCCCGTACCGTCCACCTGATCCGCCATGGCCAGTCGACCTTTAACGCGCAGATGTCGCTGACCGGCGTCGATCCGATGCTGTTCGACGCCCCACTGTCCGATCTGGGCAAGGAACAGGTGGCCGACCTGCGCGGCCAGATGGCGGATGTACCAGTCGATCTGGTGGTGACCAGCCCCTTCACCCGCGCGATCCAGACCAGCATGGGGGCCTTCGGCGGGCGTGAACTGCCTGTACAGGTGGAGGCCATCCACCGGGAGCATCTGGCAGCCAGTTGCGATGTCGGACGGTCCCCGGCGGAACTGGTGAACGACTTTCCGCACCTGACATTCGATCACCTGGATGATCCCTGGTGGCATACCGAGGACGGCCACGACGGACCGTTCATCCGGGAGCCGCAGGACGTGCTGATGGACCGGGTGAAACGCTTCCGGGGCTGGATCGCCAGCCGCCCGGAGGAGCACATCGCCGTTGTCGGCCACGGCACCTTCTTCTACATGCTGATCGACCGCTTCCTGAACAATGCGGAAGTGCATACGCTGGACTTCTAGAAAATTTTTCCGAGGGTATCGCTGATGCATCGCGAATCCGGGACCGGTTTCATCAATATTGAACTGCCAGTCGTATTCAAGGGCAATGAAGACGGACTCTGGGACTCCTTTCAGATGCATGCCCTGGTCACTATCAGTGTGGTCAGCGGTACGGTGATAGCGCTGTTCATATCAGCGAAGGCAACGCTTTCCCTCGAGTTTCACGCAGCACAGCTGGCGGCGCTCGGGCTGCTGTTCTACTCAATACACATGGTCAGGAAATCAAACCGCATAAAGGGACTGATCTCGGAGAAGGATTTTACCTGCATTCACGTCGATCATGAGCAAATTATTGATTTCATGACGTTCTACCCAGACATAGGCGTCGTGAATGTTGGCGATATTGAGACGTATGACTTCGATGATGAGCATCAGAGAATAACGTTCAAACTGACCAGGCCTTACGAGATCAGGCGTCGGTCAAACACAATCCTGCGCTTCACGGATCTGCTACACTTCGCCTACGAGGGCAGCATCTTTCCGCGGACCTACAGGATGGATGCAAGTCACCTGGGCAACGACCTGCACAAGTTCCTGTTCATCCTCGACGAACTGAAACCACGATAGGCACCACACCTGCCGCGTCCTGCCCTCCGGGCGAGCGTGGTTCGACCGGTTCACTGCGGATGGAACAGGTTCCGACCGTCCTCGGCACATTCGATCCGCCCCGGAGCACCAACAAGGTCGCGAGTCGTCAGCCCCCGCAGCAAGGCCCGGTCATCCTCTGCATTGGCGATGAAACGTGTCGCCTGCGGGTCGTCGTGCGCGCCAAGTTTGCCAATGATGATCGCCGAGGTCGGCTCACCACTGCGGTCAAAGGTGATCGTCCAGGTCTCGATCTCACCCTTGCCGGAGGGTGTTTCGGTGAAGGGCGGACGGGTCAGATCGTCGATCTGCGGCTGATAGCTGGCCGGGTCGTCCCTCTGCCACGCTGTGTCACCTGAAATCGGTTCCGTGGACCAGATACCGGCGGAATGCTTGCTGAGGTAGCCGCCGTTGGCCGTGACCAGTCCGAACTGGCCCGGCGCGGCCCGCAGGCGGTCAGCCATGTTGGCGATGGCATTCATCGAATAGTTGTTTCCCGCACCGCCATGGTACGGCAAGCCGCCGGTGACCGTCAGCGGACGCGGATCATCGGGGCCAAGCCCCAGCGCGTCGCGTCCGATCTGCACGGCACTGGGGAAGCATGAATAGATGTCGATCAGGTCGATATCGTCGATGCTGCGCCCGGCCATGGCAAAGGCGCGTTCAGCCATCAGGCGCATGGCGGGAGAGGAGAAATAGTTCTGCCGCTCATGCATGTACCAGAGTTCCACCGTGTCGGCGCAGCCGTGCAGGAACAGCCAGCGATCCTGCGGCACACCCATCCGCCGCGCCTCCCCCACGGAGGTCATCAGCAGCGCCGCCGACTGGTTGATCTGGTTCATGGCATTCATGAACTTGGTGTAGGGCCAGGCAACGAAGCGGTTCTTCGGGCCGGTCTCCGCAATCTCTGCCGCTGTGCGCCGGATCGGGAACCAGGCATGAGCCTGTTCCGCGGCTACATCCGTAAAGCCCGCGAACAGTTCGCCCATGGTCATCTGATGCTCGTCGATGCTGCGGCCCGCATGATGGCGGTAGGCATTTTCCAGCAGCGCGTAATTGTTGGTGGCAACCCAGATGCCATGGGCACGTTCATGCGCCGTCACCATGGGCTTGTCGGGCCAGAGCAGGTCGGCGTCCCTGTCGGCAGGCTCGCTCCAGTCCGGCTTGGTGCCAGACTTGATCAGGCGGCGGGCATTGTCCATTGCCTCCGCCCCCGCCAGCAGCACGAAGCGCTTGCGCCCTGTCGCGATCTCGGCGGCGAAACGGTTGGCCAGCGCCTGCGGGGCCTGACCGCCATCCGGCGTCAGCCAGGTCTCCGCCTTGGTCGCACCGAGATGCCGCGCAAGGGTCGCGGGCGAATTCCGCATCGGCTCCCGAAAGCTCTTCACCACCACCACGGTATCCAGACTGGCCAGCGTGCGGCGTTGCACATGTGCATCGTCAGCGGCCTGGATCGCCGCCCGGATCATCAGGTCCATCGGCGTGGAGAGCGCATCCAGCGGTTCATCGCGAACCGTGACCTGACCGACGCCAATCAGGATGGGAGTGTCATCACGGATCATGTTGCATCCCCTGCCCTGGCGCGCGCCCACTTCGCGTCGGTCTTGCCGCTCGGTCCACGCTGGATGGCGTCGAGAAACAGGAAGGCCTTCGGCAGCTTGAAGCGCGCGATGTGCCGTTCCGCCTCCGCCAGCAGTTCCGCACGGTCGGGCATGGTTCCGTTGGCAGGCTGGATGATGGCCACGACCTCCTGCCCCCAGCGTTCGCTGGGTCGGCCGGTGACGACGACATCGGCAACACCCGGATGATGCTTGATGGCCTGCTCGACTTCCTCGGCAAAGATCTTCTCTCCACCCGAATTGATGGTAAAGGACTCGCGGCCATGAAATTCCAGAATGCCGCCCGCCAGCAACCGCACCCGGTCGCCGGGAATGACGTAGCGGGTGCCGTTCACGGTCGGGAAGGTCTTTGCCGTCTTTTCGGGATCGTTCAGATAGCCAAGTGGGACGGCACCGCTTTTCGCCAGCCAGCCAAGCCCGTCGTGTCCCGGTGCCAGTTCTTGCGTCATGTCGGCATTCAGGACGACGGCATCGTCGGCGATCCGGAACGACGCAGCATCTGTTCCGTCTTCCGGCCCGGTGACCTGGATCGCCTGTGGCCCGCTTTCCGACGCACCAAGGGCATCGACCGTCCGCGCCCCGGGGGCCAGACGCAGCAACTCCGCCTTGGTTGCCGGAGACATGATCGCGCCCGTGTTCACGATCAGGCTGAGGCTGGAGAAGTCATGATCGCGAGCCCGTGCGGCCTGTGCCAGCGGTCGGCCATAGGCGTCACCGATCAGCAACAGCATCGTGATCCGCTCCCGCGCGATGGTGTCCAGCAGATCATCCGTATCCAGCCTGTCCGGCACGTTCGATATGACCACAGTATTGCCGGAGCAGAGTGCCGAGAGCGCCGTCTGACAGCCCGCACCATGCATGAAGGGCGGCGCGGGCAGCACGATGTTGTGCGTCCGCTTGCGCGCCCGCGCGACAAAGGCGGCAACATCCGGGAGAGCCACGCCGTGGCGGTCCCGTCCGTCCAGGTTGGCGGCAAGACAGTCAACCTGTCGCCACAGCACGCCCTTCGGCATCCCGGTCGTGCCGCCGGTGTACATGCAATAGAGGTCGTCGGCTGAGGGCGTCACATCCGGCTTCGCAGCGCTTGAGCCTGCAAGCGCGGCCTCATAGTCGTGCGCCCCCGGCAACAGGGCAGCGCCTGAGCCGTCCGCCACCTGCAGCAGCAGGACCGGCGGCGTGATCCGAGGCAATACCTCTGCCACCACTGCGGCGAACTTCGCCTGATAGACGATCGCCTTCGGCCCGGCGTCGCGAAACAGGTACGCCATCTCCTCCGCCACATAACGGTAGTTTACGTTGAAGGGCACCGCGCGCGCCTTGTAGGCGCCCAGCAGGGTCTCGATGTATTCGGGGCAATTGTGCATCAGCACCGCAATGTGATCCTGTCCGGACTCCCAGCCCTGGAGACGCTCGCGATCCGTATGGATGCTGATCCCATGCGCCAGGAACAGGTTGGCCAGCCGACGTGTCCTGTCGGTCAGTTCCGAATAGCTGATACGCCGCGCGCCGTGCACGATGGCCTCGCGTTCCGGCAGTGCAGCGGCTATCGCCTCCTGCACCCCTCCGATGGTCAGGGTCATCGTCTCAGTCCTGAGCGGTCAGGCCGGTCAGCCGTTCGGAGGCGTCCAGGAATTCCTCCATGAACTGATAGACCACACCCTTCGCACTCTGTGCGGTCGTCATCAGGCCAACACCCTGACCGACGAAATAGGACGCCATGTCCCTTGCCCCTTCATGACCTCCTTCCGCCAGACGGGTGATACGGGCCATCGCAGGTTCCGTGATGATGGACTGCAGGGGCATGGGCAGCGGCTTCGGCGCTTCCGGTTCCTCCCAGGCATCGGTCCAGGCGGAGCGCAACTGGCGCGACGGCTTGCCGGTCCGGGACTTCGTGCGGATCGTCTGGCGACTGGTGGCTGCCAGCATCTTCTCCTTCACCACAGGTGACGTTTCCGCCTCTGCAGTGGTGAGCCAGACCGATCCGGTCCAGACACCCTGCGCGCCCATGGCCATGCAGGCGGCCATCTGTTCCCCGGTCACGATGCCACCGGCGGCAACGACCGGAACATCGGAAATCTCCCTGACCGCGCGGACCACTTCGGGCACCAGGATCATGGTGGAAACCTCTCCGCAATGACCACCGGCCTCCCCGCCCGAGGCCACGATCATGTCCACACCTGCCTGAACCTGCTTGATCGCATGCTCGCGGGCGCCAACCAGGGCCGCCACCGGCACTCCGTGTTCTCGTGCCATCTCGATCATGTAGGCGGGTGGTGTGCCCAGCGCATTGGCGATCAGCCTGATGGGATGAGAGAAGGCAACCTCCAGCAGCGCGCTGGCACCGTCATCGCGGATGTTGGTGCCGAGGCGCGTGCCTCGCTTCAGGCTGTCGGGATCCAGCGCATCGCCCTCGATCCCATGGCGGTTGAACACCCCGGTGACGAAATCGAGATGGGTCTGGGGCACCTTCGACACCTGATCGTCGCGGGTGACCTTCGCGCCCTTGGATTCGTAGCGCATGGGCACGATCAGATCGACACCATAGGGCTTGCCGTCCACGTGATCGTCTATCCAGGCGAGTTCAGCCTCCAGCTTGCCCGGGCCGATTCCGGCAGCACCGAAGATGCCGAAACCACCGGCCTTCGAGACTTCAGCCACCACGTCGCGACAATGCGAGAACGCTATCAGCGGGAACTCGATACCCAGCATTTCCGTCACGGCTGACCGCATGATCCCAATCCTCCCCCATGTGTTCGATGCTCGGGGAGTTTCGCGCGTGTTTGCAATTCAGTCCAATTCCTTTGAAAATCAAAACCATTCACCAGACGAATGGAGTTCTGTCATTGCCATCGACCTGAGAAAGCTGCGGCACGTCGTGGAGACCGCACGGTTCGAGAATGTGACCCGCGCAGCAGAGGCGCTGTACATCACCCAGTCAGCCCTGACGCGCAGCCTCGCCGATGTGGAGGCGGAACTGGGCACCCCGCTGTTCGTCCGCCTGCCCCGCGGTGTGCGCCTGACCGAACAAGGTCGCCGCTTCGTCGCACGTGCGCGGATGATCATCGGCGATGTGGATGACTTGCTGGCCGATGTAGCCGATCACCGTGGGCTGCATGCCGGTCGCCTGCGGATCGGCGTCTGTCCACCCGGTTACCAGCGCTTCATCTCGCGCGCGATCGCGGCGCTGGCGGCGGAGCGTCCCGGACTCAGGATCGAGATCACCACCGGTGCGACGGATGATCTGGTGCCCCGCATGACCACGGGGGACCTGGACGGTGTAGTCGGTCACCGCGGATGGCTGAAACGCTGGCCGGACCTGAAACTGACCACGCTGGCCGCGTTCCACAGTGCGTTCATCGTCCGGCGCGATCACCCGCTGACCCGGCAGAGCATCGTGACGGAGCGGGACATCCTGGCCTGCCCGATGATCATCCCGGCAACGGTGGAGCCCCTGCAGACCGATCTCGCGACCCTCTACGCCCGCAACGGCCTGCCGCCCCTGAACCCTCACTACGTCTGTGACGACATGGACGTGATCCAGGACCTGATCGACCATACGGATGCCTGCGCACCGCTGATCAGCCAGAACCCGGAGTTCGGCAGACTCCGTTCCCGATTTCACCTGTTCACCCGGGAAGTGGACTTGCCGATACAGCGCATGGCATTCGCCACCAGCCAGGCCCGCCTGCCGTCCCCCGGGGCCAGCGCGCTCGAACAATTCCTCCAGGAGTCGTTCAACTTCCATTCGCTCAGCGAATAGCCGCCCCTGCGCTTCGCATTGGACTCGCGCCGCTGTCATCGGGGAAGATGCATCCAGTCATGCAAGGGGAGGCAGACAATGGCCGTCAATACAGAAGCGAAGGGCCGCGTGCTCGTCATCACGCTGGACCGACCGGAAGCACGCAATGCCGTGAACGGCGATGTTGCGTCCGGGATCGAAGCCGCCATCGACAAGCTGGAGAATGATCCGGAGCTGTGGGTTGGCATCATCCAGTCCAGCGGCACGGTCTTCTGCGCCGGTGCAGACCTGAAGGAAGTGTCGGCAGGCAACGGGCGCGCGCTCTCGACGGAGCGGGGCGGTTTCGCCGGTCTGGTGAAGCGCGAACGCACCAAGCCCCTGATCGCCGCCGTCAATGGCGCGGCAGTCGCAGGCGGCTGCGAGATCGTGTTGTCCTGCGACATGGTCATCGCGGCAGAGGGTGCACGTTTCGGCCTGCCGGAAGTGAAACGTTCGCTCGCCGCCGCCGCAGGTGGCCTGTTCCGCCTGCCCCGCGCGGTGGGCACGGGTCCGGCGATGGAGATGATCCTGACCGGTGATCCGATCAGCGCCGACCGCGCCTACCAGCTTGGTCTGGTGAACCACGTGGTGCCGCTGGATGGGCTGTCGCGAGCCGCACTCGACCTGGCCGACCGCATCGTGGTCAACGCGCCGCTGGCGGTTCGCGCCAGCCGCGAGATCGCCGTCAACGCGCTGAAGCTGGACGATGCCGAACTCTGGAAGATGAGCGCCGCCGCCAGCAAGGCCATGTCGGAGACGGAGGACTTCAAGGAAGGTCCCCGCGCCTTCATCGAGAAGCGCGATCCGGTCTGGAAGGGCCGGTAGGCGTTTCACGGCCAGCCCGCTGCCCGATCGCGATGCGGGAGAAGGGCGTCGAAGCCATGGAGGTGCATCGCGATCAATGAACCGCCGGGTCGCCCGCATCGATACGCGACCCGGAGAACCGTGTCCTGCTGACAGCGTGAGACGGACCGGCGGCATGCCCGGAGGCGGCGGCTAATGCTGTGACGGCATTACCCCGGCTTCCTCCAGCAGCCAGTCGCGATAGAGCATCGCGCTCCTGTCCTCCAGGCTGTGCCGCTGATAGACGACGCGAAAGCTCTTGCTGCTCCTGCGGCGGAAACCGAAAGGCTCGACCAGAAGACCGTCCCGAATCTCCTCGTCGACCAGACAACGTATGCCGACGGCAACGCCGATACCTTCCAGCGCAGCCTGGAACGCCAGATTCTGGGTCTCGAAGGTCAGACCCTGATCGGTGTCGATGCGACCGGCCTCGTTCAGGACATGCTCATCGTTGCATGTCTCGGCATAGTTCCTCAGCCAGTTCCGCCAGGCTCCCGGCAGTGCCGTTGCATGAACCAGCGTCTGTCCGCCCAGCGCACGAACGCGTTCGGCAGGCGTTTCGAACTCCGCGAAGAGACCGGGTCGCGCGACCGGGCAGATGTCGATGTCGAGAAGATGATCGCTTGCGATACCCTTCGTTGATCGCGTGGGCGCTGCGTTCGGACCGAGCTGGATTGCCAGATCGACCGTGCGCTCCGCGCGCAGGTCAATGTCAGTCAATGTGGTGGCGATCTGCACTTCGATGTCCGGATGCCGGTCGAAGAATCGCACCCAGCGGGGCATGAGCCAGCGTGCGGCAAATGTCGGGTAGCAGGAGATCGTGAGCCGACGATTCGCCCCCCGATCCCGCAACCGACGAGTCGCATCCCCAACCGCACTCAGCGGCCCTTCGACTTCACGAAGGAGATCAGCGCCCTCGGCAGTCAGTTCAAGTCCACCGGATGTGCGTCGGAACAACACTGTCCCGACATGCTCCTCCAGTTTCTGGACCAGTCGACTGACAGCTCCGGGCGTCACGTTGAGCTCAAGGGCCGCTTTCGAAAAACTCAATTTCTGTCCTGCGACCACGAAGCTCTTCAACGCATTCAGTGGAGGGAAGTTGCTCATCCATACCCCGGAACTCTGATCGTCTACACCAAACTGTATGAGAAAAACTCAAATCTTTCCACGATAAAGTCGTTTGCTCCCAAGGCTCCCACGCCTGACGATCCTTGCGAAACCTCAATCAGGGAGAAGCCCGATGGTTCTTCACGAGCCGCAACTTGCCGCAAACAGCCAGTCCCGGTCGGCGGCGACGCCTACTGGCTCCGACCATGTCGGCGGTGACAGCCGCGGAGCAAACTTCTTCGCCATCGACCATGCACTCCAGGATCTGCTGGGCCTCTACCTCACGGATGAGGAGCGGCAGCACTTCTGGCCGCACTTCGATCAACTTGGAGCGCTGGCCGGCAACGAGCTCGATGAATGGGCGACACTCTCCGACAAGACGCCTCCCAGGCTGCACAATCGGGACCGCTTCGGTCGGGACCGGCAGTGGATCGAGTACCATCCGGCCTACGAGCGAATGGTGGATGTCGGCTTCCATCAGTTCGGAATACATGCAGCGCCGCACCGGCCGATCCTGGGCTGGAAGACCGGTGTATCTCCGGTCGTGAAATTCGCCCTGCATTACCTTTTCTCGCAGGCCGAGTTCGGCCTGATGTGCCCCCTTGCCGTGACCGAGCTCGCGGCGATGCTTGTCCTGAAGTACGGCTCCGATGAGCTGAAGAGCAAGTATGGCGAGCGCATGATCTCGCTTGATCCGGCCGAGCTGCTGCAGGGCGCGCAGTTCATGACCGAAAAGGCCGGTGGCTCCGATGTCGGCGCAAACGAGTTGTGTGCACGACAGGAGGACGGGGTCTGGCGGCTCTATGGGGAGAAATGGTTCTGCTCGAACCCCGACTGCGGCGTCGCTGTCCTGCTGGCGCGATGTGAAGGGGACGGACCCGGTACGGCAGGGCTGACAGCCTTTGTCGTTCCGCGTGATCTGGATGACGGCTCCCGCAACAGCTACAGGATCGTGCGCCTGAAGGACAAACTCGGAAGCCGTTCCCTGGCAAGCGGGGAGATCATCTACGAAGGGGCCGTCGCGCATGTCCTTGGTGAGCGGCGGCAAGGCATCAAGATCCTTCTCGACCAGGTCAACATGTCTCGCCTCTCGCATGGCATGCGGGCAGCAGCCACCATGCGGCGGGCCCTTAACGAGGCGCTTGCCTTTGGCCGCTCGCGCAGGCTGTTCGGGAAAGAGGCGCTTGAGCAGCCACTGTTTCGTCGCCAGATCATGCAGCTTCTGGTACCTGCCGAGGCAGCCCTTTCCACGTCGCTCTATGGCGGCAATCTCCTGGCCAAGGCCGAGGGAGGTTCCAACGACGCAACGCTTCTGCTCCGCATCGTCACCCCTGTGATCAAGATGCGCAGCAATCGGGACAATGTGCGTGCATGCGCCAAGGCAATCGAGGTGCGCGGTGGCAATGGTGTCATCGAGGACTGGGTGAACGCGCGGTTGCTGCGGGATTCCTTCGTGCCGGTGCTGTGGGAGGGGACAAGCGTCGTCAATGCCCTTGATGTCGTGCAACGTGCCGTCGCGAAGTCACGGGCGCATGAGCTCTTCAGAGCGGAACTGCATCGCCTGATCGATGAGATCGAGACCCTGCCCGACCATCATCTTGAGCGACTGCGCAAGGCCGCGGACGAGGTGACGGACTATGTGCAGGCCGTGGCAGAGAACCCCGACAACGAACGCTACGCCCGTCTGGCGACAAGCCTGCTTTATCATGCATTGAGCGCCGTCCTGCTCGCCTGGGAGGGTGACAGGCTCGGCCGTGACGGGGGTGACGCACGGCGCGTCCTCATCTCGCGGATGATCCTGGAACACCATCTGGCGCCGCATCACCCGACGGCTCCGCCAAGGCAGCAGGACTGGGAGAATGCGGCCGAACACCTGCTGCTCCGGGACGGGACAGTCGAATTGAAGGATGTGATCCCTCTGCTGGGCTGAGGGTGGCATCAGCAACCCTGCCTTTCAGTCAGTGCCCGGCGACGTGTCGGGGCCTGGACCCGGAGTCCCCTGCCTTCGTTCCGGATGACAGTCCGAGGCGGTTCAGCCTCCGTCGTCCGGTTTCCAGGCAGGCTGGTCATCGAAGGTCGGCAGGGCCGGGTTCATCGTGTCCCAGGCGGGGCGGGAGCGGGCAAAGACGACGACCTCAGGCGTGAAGGCAGCAGGATCGTCCAGCGTGCCGAGGGCGATGGTGACGTGGCCGGTCATGCCGTCATTGCGCCCGAATATCCCGCTGCCGCAGGTCGGGCAGAACGACCGGATGACGCGGGTTCCGTTATCGGACGTAAGCGCGAACTCGCTCAGGTCTCCGCTGATCCGGAACCGCTCCACGGGGAACATGGCTCCGGTGGAGTGCCCTGCCCCGCCGCCGCGCTGGCAGTCCCTGCAGTGGCAATGCGCAACGATCACCGGTGCGCCCGTCACGCTGTAGCGCACGGCGCCGCAGAGACAGCCGCCGGGATGTTTCTGATCGCTCCCGATTGTCACTGACCTGCCCCCTACACTGACGCGTTGTTGCGGACAAAGGTCAGGAACGGCAGTCGGCCGACATGCCAGGCACAGACGCCATAGGCAATCAGGAAGGTCAGCAGCGAGGCCATGAAGTAACCGTAGCCGTAGTAGGGAAAGCCGAGTTCCATCGTCACCCAGGTGAACAGTCCGTTGGTCAGCAGGTAGAGCACCTGCACCCCCAGCATGACCTTGCGCAGATCGAAGTAGGCCAGCACGATTCCGACGAACATCAGCAGCACATGGAACAGTGCGCCCAACACGCCGAAGCGGAAGATGCCGAGTTGCAACGCCGGAATGCCCACCGCCTCGAACAGGGGTCCGGCGACCAGGATGGCGGTGACGCACAGACAGAACTGCAGCACGATCACATTGCGGGACGCGGCGAGGAGGGCGTCGATCAGGTTCTGGTGGTTCTCCTCGATCCGCTCGTAGTTCGCGTGATGTTCGATGTCGCGATAGAACCGCTGGTAATGCTCGAAGAACCGCGTCTCGATATTGACGATGAACACCGCCATCGCCGGAACGATGGTCAGATAGGCCAGGAACATGGCGCCGTCATAGATCGGGTAGGAAACGAAGCCGCTTTCCAGCACCTCGCGCTCCGGCGCACACCACATCACCCACTTGTCGACCCAGATCGCCAGATTGTAGATCAGTCCGGCCAGCGCCAGGTCCCAGTACTTGCGGAAATAGGCGAGGAACGCGAAGGGGCGGGTGATGCGATAGGGATATTCGGCAAAGACCCGCGCCACCAGGGCAAAGAAGATCAGGCCCAGTCCGAAGTTGAAGCCGATGAGGATGCCGAAGGCACCGAAATCGGCCGCAAGGAAAAGCCCCATCGCGCCCCCCGACATCATGCCGACAAAGAATGCCAGGGTGATGGAGCGATAGTCCTTCAGTGCCGTCAGGAAGACATTCACCATCCAGATGGCGGTGACGAGGAAGTAGTTCATCAGTGCCCCGGCGATGATCAGCGGCGGCACATCGACCACGAAGACGTAGAACGGCACGACAATGAACGCCTGCGTGCCAAGCAGCATGAACAGGGCCGCGATCAGCATCCCCGGCGCCTCGATCACCGCCTTCTTGAAGATCATGTCGGCCAGATACCGGGTCGCGACCAGCAGGATCGGCCCCGAGAAAGCCAGACTGAAGGCAAAGTTGTAGATCAGCACGATTCGGAAGGAGATCAGCTCCTCCAGATCGGTGAAATAGATCCCGAAGAGATTGATCGAGCCCACCGCCAGGATCGTGAACAGCCACGGCCCTGACGAGACGATCGTCGAATGCGCGTAACCCTGGACGATACCCAGCAGGTCATCGCGATCCGTCAGACGGCGCAGGGCAAATCCGATGCCGGCCATCAGGCGGCCTCCTGCTCGGCGCGCTTCGCGCGTTGATCCTCGGGCATGGTCTCATGGGCAATGAAGGTCACGTAGAGATCGTGGTAGATCCGGTCGATCTCCAGCTTGTTGTAGTACTTGCGGACGCGTTCCTTGATCGCCTTCCTGGCGCTGGCCATGTAGACCGGATCCTTGATCAGCGCCGCGAGTTCCTTCGCGGTCTCGGCGGGGTTGGAGAGCGGCGTGATGGCACCGCCCGTGCCCAGCGGCGGATCCTCGTGCGGCATGCCGAACAGCATGTCGCGACAGGCGCCCACATCGGTTGAAACGGTCGGAATACCGGCGGCACCACCTTCAAGGATGACAAGCGGTTGCGCCTCCGAGATGGAGGTCAGGACCATGACATCCACCTGGCCCAGGTACTCGGTCAACTGAACGCGACCGGTGAAGATGAAGTTTTCCGTCAGGTCCAGATGATCGACCATCTGCAGGCACTCGCGGTAGTAATCCTCGTCCTCGTCCGTGGGGCCCATCATCAGCGCCTTGATGTCAGGAACGTCCCGCCGGAGCAGCGCGACCGCACGGATGTAGGTCTTGACGTCCTTGATGGGGACGACACGCCCGATCAGGGCAATCGTCGGCCTGTCGTTCGGTGTCCGCTCCACCTTGGAGTACTTCTCGTAATCGACACCATTTGGGATGATGCGCAGCAGTTCCTCTGCCGCGCCGTCGCGCCGCTGCAGGTCCTGGTTGCCCGTATAGAGCGTGATGATCTGGTCGCAGGCCTGATAGCAGCAGCGGCTGTAGGCCACGAAGGTATCGATCCACAGATCCTTCAGATCACGCTTCGGCTTCTCCAGCCCCAGGCTGCCGCCCGGTGCCTCGTAGAGCCAGTCGGCCATGGCGATCTCGATCCGGCGTTCGTTGGTGTAGATGCCATGCTCGGTCAGCAGCACCGGACGCCCGGTCTCCAGCTTCGCCCGCGCGGCGAACAGCCCCGCGTAGCCTGTGGAGACGGTGTGGAACACCTTCGCCTCCGGCATCGGCGACAGAAGGATGTTGAACAGCCCACCCAGCAGGGAACGCCAGGTCCAGAAATAATCGAGGAAGGAACTTTCCGGCATGTCCTCCTTGTACATCCGCAGCAGCATCTGCCAGGCGGGTTCGGAGTTCAGCAGCGATTCCCGACCGAACGACTTCCGATTGGGCGCGAGGGTCTTCAGCAAGTGTGCGACATCGCTGAGGTCTCCCGCTGCCTGCATGGACTTCAACGCCGGTTCCATGTTGCTCAGGTGCTGTTTCAGCCTTCGCACCCTGCCACTGCCGGACGGCATCTTCTGCAGGAACACGTGATTGATGCCACGGACGTTGTCCGGCACCTCGTAGCGGCGCTCCGGTGGTTTCTCCCCCGGCATCAGGCTGACGATATGGAACGTCAGATCGCTCTGCGCACCCACCAGATCATGCACCCAGCTCGATACGCCACCGGCGACATAGGGGTAGGTGCCCTCCAGGACCAGACACACGTCAACAGGTTCGAAATGATCAACGCGCGCCATCGGGTACCAGTGCCTCCCCTGTCATCGGGGTATTGCGCGCAGCATCAGGCCGCTTGTCGACTGTCGAACTTATGACATGGCCCTCCGGCGGATCGATCTCACGTCCGGCCTCTTCCAGATCCCGTGTCGGATCGACGCCCTGCCAGGCCAGGATGACGTCGCGCAGGCGGTCACTGATCGCCGTATCGGCCAGCAGGTCATCACCGAAGCCGGCGACGGCATACCGTAGCCTGTCGAAATCGCCCAGCCTGAAGACCGCCTCCATGTACCAGGCAAGTTCGCCGGGACGCAGGATGCCCTTGGCGAAACCGGCCTCGAACCAGCGGGCGGCTTCCTCCAGCCGATCTGTCCGCACCATCAGCCGACCAACGCCCAGCAGCGCATCGGCAAGCGTGGGTTCCAGATCCAGCGCCTTGCGGTAGCATTCCTCCGCCTTGCGGCGGTTCTCCGCCTGCCGGTCGCCGTCAAGAATGCCGCTGAAGGCATAATTGTCGAAATGACGGGCGACCTCCAGTTGGGCTGTGGAGTCACCGGATGCCTCCCTCGCCGCCTGTTCCAGTTCCATTGCCCGCTCAAGGAAGGCGTTCTCGATGCTCGCCGCAGCGGTTGCGGCCTGCACACGCACCGCCGGATTGGCGTCGGACAGGGCTGACTGCAGTGCCGGGGCGAACTCGGGCTTGAAGTCGCGGGTCAGCAGGGAGATCACGGCCCGCTTCTGCTCGATGGAGCCATACTGGAGTACATCGGTGAAGGAGGTGACATTCTCCTGCTTCGCCGAGTCGGCCAGGCCCCGGGTCAGCATTTCGTAGAGCTTCTCCGACGGCGCATCGAAATGGTCGGGAAACAGGGACGCGTACCATTCCTCGAACGGTGTCGCGTTCCTGCGGAACTGGACATACAGCAGCATCGCCAGCATCGTGCCCAGCGGCCCGAAGATGCTCAGGAATGCTGTCGTGACAAACAACAGCACCAGATAGCGGGAGTGTCCCCCGTTGGGTCGCACCTTCCATGCGCCAAGCCCCAGCAGAGCCACGGCGAGGACATGCATCAGCGCCGCGATCCAGGCTGGTCCAAGGCGCGCGTAGAGGAAATACAGGATGCCAGCCTCGACGATGGCCGCAAACAGGGCAATCCCGAGGATCGAAAAGGTGGCATGATCGCGTCCGCCAACCGTCGCCCCGCGACGCTCCCGCTCCTCCTCGATCCGTTCCAGTTCCGCCGCAAGCGCTGCATCGGAAAGTGCCGCACCACTCATCCCCGGCCTGCCCTGAGGATTGGCGTGTCCGGGGTGGTTCCGGCCTCATGCTCGGTGGGCGTGGTATGGATCGCCTTGGCGGTCGCGGTGATCTTCACCTCTGCCACTTCGGCCACTTCCAGATAGTGCATCACGGCACTGGCGATGCTTTCGGCCACAGATGCGCCTTCCGTCTCGGCGTTGACGGTGGGCAGGATCAGCGCGAACTCGCGCCCGTTCTGCTTGTACTCGAACGCCTGCACCATGGGCGACATATGCTGCTCGACAACGTCACGCAGGGCCTTGATCACCGCATGACGGCGGTTCTCGTGCAAGACGTCCAGCCCCTCCGCCTTGAGCTGGATCGCGGCCACGTCGATCCCCAGGTTCTCGCCCAGGACCTTCATGAACCGCGAATGCTGGCGATAGACCGTGTCGCTCAACAGCGTCCGGTCGTCATTGAAGTACATGTTGCCCTGCGCCTTGCGGAAGCGACGGGCATTGGCGAATGCCGTGCCCACCCATTCGCTGAGAATGCGGAAGTTCTCCAGGGAGGAGACATGCAGGTCCAGGAAGCCCAGCTTCTCGATCTTCAGCATGCCGACGACTTCACCTGTATCGACGGACGTCAGAGGTCCGGCGAGTATTCCCTCCCCCGCCAGCAACCGTTCATCCGCCGTGTTGACGACCGACATGATGTGGCGGCGTCCCACCACCTCCTGAAAGATCGCGGTCGAGGAGTCGAAGACACGCGCATAGGTATCGTCGTCGTCCCAACCGTCATTGGTCACCGCCTCCAGCACGCTGCCGTTCAGCAGATAGAGCGAGAACTTGGTCGGCTGCATGACCGCCCGGACCAGGTCGGCAATGCCGATCAGGACTTCGCCGGGGCCAAGCTTCTCGATGGCCTTTGCCGCCTGATAGAGCGTGAAGACCGTCTTGAGCTGACCCGCAACACGGACCTCCAGGTGCTCCTTGGTATGCAGCAACTGTTCATAGGCAGTAGTCAGCACCTGCTCGCGTTCCGATGTTTCACCCAGTTGCTGGGCAAGCTGCTGATTGCGCTGCCGCAGCCGTTCACGCAGCAGGCCCACCATCAGGGCAACGATCAGCCACAGCAGGGGCTCGGCGGCATATTGCCAGGCGATCAGATAGTCCTCGTTGTTGAACGAGGAGAAATCGCCGCCGATGGCATCGTCTATGGCCACACTCAGACCATTGACGATGGCATCTTCCAGAATGGGTCCGACCAGGCGTGAGCCGACGGACAGGATGGACGACAGGAAGGCAGCGACCAGCCCCTCGAAGACGCCATACTGGACCGAGATCAGGATGACCGGGATCCAGTAGGGGTTGGGATTGACCGATTCATATCCATCAATTCCGCCGATCAGATAGTCGATGCCCACCAGCAGCATCATGATCAGCGCTATTTCAAGGTAGGCGACGCCCTGGGCCGATTTCAGGAACCTGGATTCCTGCTTCACGATCGTGCGCGCGGCCTCTTCCTCACCGAAACCCAGCAGTTGTCTGGCCTGTTCGGACTGCATGATCAGAACCTGACCAGCAGGTGACCGCCGAAGCGCGTGAAGACCGCGTCATCGCCACGACCTGAAACCCGTGAGTGTCCGGCACGCAAGCCAAGTTGCGAGTCCTCGGTGATTTCCCAGAACAGTTCGCCGCCGATGCTGGGGCCGATCCCGTCACCGATGCGGTCTGCAGACAGGCTGAAGAAGGTGTTGTAACGAAAGTCGGACCCGATCGCGTCGCCCAGTGAAAGGTCCAGCGAATGAAACTCGGTATCGGTCAGCGGCAGTGGATTGAACGCGTTGCCATTCGCGTCACGGCGGGTCTCGATGCCACCGACATAGCGCCCGCTCAAGGTGTAGCCAACCGTCAGGTCCGCCGCTTCCCATGGCACGCGATAGCGCAGGGCGCCCCCAATATCGAAGGATGTCGCCGCCGTATCGATGGTGTCTATACCAAAGCGGTTGAGGCTTGCCTCTGCCTCGGCGAACCAGCGTCGGCTGAGCTGATGCTCGTGGCGCAGACCTATGGCGTCCTGCAGCGCACCATCGACGATGCCCTCAACCAGTTCCCAGTAAGAACGATGCAGGGTCAGTCGCACCGTGGTCCGGGTCTGCGGCGTCCGGTAGTCATAGCGCAGCGCGGCACCGGGCGAACCGGCACCGGCGAGCAGCGTACCTTCCAGGTCATGACCCGGTGCGAGTTCCACCGCGCCGTAGACCTCGCCGCGCTGATGCATCTCGCTGACGGCTTCCGTCACGCCATTGGTACGCAGCACCTCGTCATCATCCAGCCAGCGGTTCTCGACGCGAACGCCGAATTCGGTGGTCATCGAGGTGATCACCCGACCACTGCCCACGGTGATCCACTGGGTGTCGCCGCCCTCCACGAACTGGATATCGCTGTCGAGGCGCAGTTGTGAACCGTTCTCCCGATCCAGCGAACGCCGGGCCGACGCAAGCTCGCGCCGGTTAGGGTCCAGATTGAGTGCCCGGTCATACAGGCTGACGGCGCGGCGCCAGGACCCCACGCTCTCTTCCAGTGTCGCAAGCTCGACCAGCACGTCCGCATTCTCGGGCGCGGTCTGCTGCAGGTCCTGAAGATCGGAGCGGGCGGCCTCGGTCTTGCCCTGCCGGGCCTTCAGGCGCGCGCGCAGCACATCCAGCCTCAGGTCTTCCGCCGACCTGCCATCGGCAGCGTCCTCACCAGCTTCCGTCAGCGTGATCCGTGTCACCGCGCCTTCATGCCCAAGCCCGAAGTTCACCGGGCGGGTGGCAATGATGAGCATGCTGTCGTAGCCGACGGAGACACTGCTGAGCCAGCCCGGAAGCTGCTCCGCGATCCCGTCGGCGACCCCGCTGTCGATCGGCTCCGCGAACCGGAGCAGCAGTTCCCGTTCACTCGCCTCCGGCTCGATCGTCACCGTCTTGGGCCAGTGAAACATGATGTCGGCACCCGCCGCGCCCGACGCAACCTCGACACGAGGCTGCAGCACAAGTTCGGTCACGATGGTGCTGCCCTGCTCGACCGTGGCGCTCGAAACCTCGGGCGGGACGCTGGGTCCATCGAGCCTGAGTTGCTTCAGGGCACGTTCCGCCGCCGCATCCAGGCGTCGCTGAACCGACGGGTCGCGGTTCGGAACCGGGGCTGGAACAGCCGGAACACGCGCTGTCGACGAAATCTGCCGCGAGGCCCCGGGTGGCACCAGAACGACGGATCGGTCCCGTGCAGCACGCTGCGTTGCCGCGCCGGGCGGCTGCAGGTTCAGCGCGGTTGTCGCATCGTCAGCCGTCCTGCCGTCCAGCCGCGCGGGTCGGGCGGTGATCTCCACCGCAAGGACGTTGCCGTCGATCTGCACGGCAAACTGGGCATCCTGCCGCGTGGTGATCGCGATGGAGCTCGCGCGCTTGTCGATGCCGACGACCCAGTTGGCCAGTCGCTGACGCAACGCGCCAACGAAGGGGCTGTTGAACTCCTGATCGAACCGCAGGACCAGTTGTCGGTCGGTGCGGTCGATCTCGGCATGGAAGGGGCCGGGCCAGGAGAACTCCAGCCGTGCCATGGGTCCGAGGTCCGCCGAAAGCACCCGCACCAGTGGCGCGTCGACCGCGGCGGACTGACCTATGCCACTGGTCAACGGCGACATGATCAGCGCAAGCACCAGCAGGGCGCGGGCCATTACTGGCCCCACCCTTCCCGTTCCGTCGCGAAGTGCCGACTTCCTATGCACGCAAGCCATATCCCCGGATCGCTTCCAGTGTGCAATTTGCACAATAGACCAATTGATCCCTTACATAATGCAAGTTAATGACCAGCAAGCTAACGCGTCCGGAACCGGAAGTGGTTGAAATAAAACAACACACGTCCGTCGCAATACAACGGCATTTCCGTCTCAGGCGCCCGATGCGCGACGCCTTGCGATGCTGTCCAGCCAGTTGCCATAGAATGCCTGACCGTCCTGTTGCCAGCGCGCGACCGGCTGGGCGGTGTCATCATCGTTCGGATAGTAGTTCAGCGGCAGGTTGATCGGCGCGCCGGAATTCTTGTCACGGTCATATTCGCGCTTCAGGGTATCGGCGTCATACTCGAAGTGATTGAGCATGTAGACACAGCCCTTCGCCGGATCTTCGAGCAGACAGATTCCAGCCTCGGCACTTTCCGCCAGAACCACCAGACCCGTGTCAGGCGGCAGATCCTCCCGACGGGTTTCGGAGTGCCGGGATACCGGCACATCGAAGGGCCTGCTTACTCCGCGCAGCACCGATCCTTCATCCAGTACTACATGAGAAAACACTCCGAACCTCTTGGCATCCAGAACATGTTTCGGCATGCCATAATAGTGTTTCAACGCTGCCTGTGCGCCCCAGCAGATGCTGAACACCCCCAGGTGACGTTGTCCGATCCAGTCCAGGATCTGCTCCATTTCCGGCCAGTAAGGCACTTCTTCGAACGGCACCTGTTCGACCGGAGCGCCTGTGATGATCAACCCGTCAAAGTCGAAATCCTGCACCTCCCCGAAGCTGCGATAGAACTTCCGCAGATGGTCGACCGGAGTATTCGCGGACTGGTATTCCGGCTGTCGCACACGATCCATGTAGGCACTGGTGGCGAACAGCACGACGGCCACGTCGTGGCTCTCATGCGCCAGCATCCGGATCAACTGCACCTCCGTCGCGATCTTGTCGGGCATCAGGTTCAGGATGCCGACCCGAAGCGCGGAATCGGGTGCCGCATCTGCAGCGGCCACTTCAGCGACCGACAGACCTTGCTGACGCAATTGCGCCAGACAGGGCAGACCTTCGGGCAGGAACAGTGTCATTTCGAAGCACTCCCCCGCCGGTTCAGGCCGCAGCCCGGACGCGACGGTCAATCGCGTCCGCAACCAGATTGATCACGTCATCATGATCGCGAACCCCGGCAACATCCGCCGCCTCCACCACATAGCCATATCGGTCCGCAATGGCCTGATAGCGGGGAATACGGTGCTGCCAGAGCTTGGGGAAGACCCACTTCACGAAATCATCGGGGTCGATGTCCGCGACCTGCTCGACGGGTGCAGCGGACAGGCCGCGCTCCTTCCGATACTCCGGAATCACTGAGCGCAGGAAATCATCGCGATAGAACAGCGGTTTCGGATTGCGCATCGCCGCCGCCTGGATCCGGTTGTAGTCGGCCTCGCCCGCGCGGATGTAGAGCAGCAACGTGTGCTCGGCCAGCGCATGCAGCACCGGATCCTCCTGACCGCCCGAAGGATCAACGATCTCGCAGATGCTGCCGGAGGCATCATTGATGAAGTTCGGGTAGCCGTAGATGTCCAGCGCCTTGCGCATGAAACGCGCGACATCATGCATGGAGCTGATCTCGCCCTGTTCATGCAGATCCTGGCGTTCGCGGAAGTCGGCATAGCTCAGCCCGCCCTCCTCCATGCCATCCGGTGTCGGCCGGCCGATCTTGCCCAGAAAGGTCGAGATCGGATCCAGATTCTGCACGGTGATGTTGGAGCAGATGTAGATCGAGTCCGACAGCAGCAGGTTGCGCAGGAACGGGACCTGCATCGCCTGGCGCTTGATGTTGTCGAGAATGTCCTCTTCCAGATATTTCGTGCCGATCCGGTAATCCGCCGAATAGTGGAACCAGAGATCGGTCGGCAGGCGCTCCGCCAGCATCGTCTTGCCGACGCCGGACATGCCAAGCAGCGTGATCGACTTGTGCTCCGCGCGGCGGAACGCATCGCCGGAATCATAGAACATCAGACAACTCCAGAAGTCAGAAGGACAGGCAGGCTCAGAGCCCCTCGACCGCGATGAAGGAGCCGTCGGCGGCACCTTCACGCTCCTTCTTGGCCGCCTGATATTCAGGCGAGTGGTACCAGGTCTTGGCGGCCTCCAGGGAGGCGAAGCGCAGGACAACCACGCGATGGGTCTCCGCAGGCCCTTCAAGCGTCACGGTCTCCCCACCCCTGGCGACGTACTCTCCCTGATACTTGGCGATCGTCGCGGGCGCGAGCGCCTTGTAGTTCTCGTACTGGTCCGGATTGGTGACGTTGACCCTGGCAATGACAAACGCGCTCATGGACTTGGCTCCCCGGTTGATGTGAATTGTTCCACACGGATCATTTGCAGACAGTTATGGGGGAGGAAGCCATGGAATGGAAGTTCTCGACGATAGAGAAAACGGGACGCATCGCGATTGTCCGCTTTGATCGCGGCCTCGCCGCAAATCCGCTGTCGCTGGAGGCCATGCAGGAACTGACCGCGATCGCGAAGCACTTCGATGAGGATCTGGAGACTTCCGTCATCGTGCTGACGGGCCGGGAAGACAATTTCTCCATGGGCTTCGATCTGAAGGATCCCGGTTCCGTCGCCATGCGCACGGCCCCGCTGCAGAAGCGCCGGAAACTGCTGCAGACCGGCCCACGCATGTGCAAGGCCTGGGAGGATCTGGAGCAGATGACGATCTGCGCCATCGAAGGCTGGTGCGTCGGTGGCGGAGTCGCGCTGGCGGTCTCGCTGGACCTGCGAGTGATGGCCGAAGGCTCGACGCTCTATGTCTCGGAAATCGAGCGCGGCATGAACATGAGCTGGAACTCGGTCCCGCGCTTCGTGAACCTGTGCGGCCCGGCGAAATCAAAGCGCGTGGTCGTCATGGCGGAACGGGTCGGGGCGGAACGCGCGCACGACTGGGGGCTGGCGGATGAGGTGACCCCAAGGGGCGAAGCCCTGGCCGGGGCGATGAAGATGGCGGAGCGCATCGCCTCCCTGCCGCCGGTGCAGGTGCGCATGTGCAAGCGCGATGTGGACGTCGCCGCAAAAGCCCTGAACCACGCCGTCAGCTTCATGGACCTGGACCAGTACGCCCTTAGCCAGACCTCGAACGACTATCAGGAGGGCATTGCCTCGTTCCTGGAGAAACGCCCGCCGAACTGGACGGGTAGCTGATCAGGCGAGGGCCGGATGCAACAGCAGTCCGACCCGCCCCGATCGGGTATCAGCCTGCGGCTGCCTGGCTCGGCAGCGGTCCGGCTTCCCGTTCGACGAACATCTTCAGATCATGCTCATCGGCAACCTTGCTGTCGTTCTCCAGCATCTCTTCGGTGTTCACATCCGCGAACTGGATCGCCCCCATCTCGGCGAAGGCATTCTGCACCCGCGGCCCCCAGAGTCCGATATCCTTGACGATGGGCACGACGCGGCTGAACAGGCGCTGACGGAACTGCGCCATGTGCTGTGATTCCATCACTGCGGCGGCGCATTCCTTCGCGGGAAGACCAAGCTGCTCCCAGACTTCCATCTGATTGAAGCGGTCACGCATGTGGTAACAGGCCTCGACCACGAACTCTTCCCGCTCATCCCGCTCCGACTGCGTCAGTTCAGGGTAGAAATCCCGCAGCGACAGACGACCGAAGGCCACGTGGCGGGCTTCGTCCTGCATGACATAGGCGTTGACGGCTGCGGCCAGCGGATTGGTCGAATAGTCCCGGATGCGCTGGAACGCGGCAAGCGCCAGGCCTTCGATCAGGACCTGCATGGTCAGATAGGTCATGTCCCAGCGGCTGTCGGTCAGCCCCTGCTCCAGCAGCGTCTTCAGGCCCGGGGTCATCGGATAGGCCAGCTCCATCTTCTCGTGCAGCAGCCGGTTGTAGGCTTCCACATGCCGGGCCTCGTCCATCACCTGTGTCGCGGCGTAGAACTTGGCATCCAGGTGCGGCACCGTCGCCACGATCTTGGCAGTGGCGATCAGGGCACCCTGCTCCCCATGCAGGAACTGCGAGATCTGCGCGGCCTGCTGATGGATGCGGGTCTGCGTCTTTTCCTTGTCCGTCATCCTGTTCCAGATGTCGGTCCCGAAGATCGGCACGATCCGGTCATCGATCTCCATCGGGTTCTCGGGATCCAGGTCAATCGACCAGTCAATGCGCTCGGCTGCGTCCCACTGCTGCTTCTTCCCCTTGTCGTAGAGCTGCAGCAGCTTCTCGCGCTCGTCATCGTATTCCCAGACAAAGGCGATCTCGGTCTTGCCGTCAAAGTTCCAGCCAGTGCTTTCCACCGGCAGGACATAGCGGTCGATTGTTGTCATCAGCTCTCTCCCTTGCTCCCGTTCGATAAACATGAAAATGAATTCATATTCACTTGTCAAGAAATACATGCTCTGGCAACGACCACGGCACCAGTTCACGGTCTGTCCATCCGGAAGGTAAGCGCAGGACAGGTGGCACAAGAACGGGGCTGGAGTGAAGCCGCGCGATGGGCTACGGCAACAGGCATGAACGCGGTGGAGAATCATGGGGATCACTGACCCGGACAGCAGCGACGCACGTGTCATGCCCGTCCGGCAGCAACGGTCGATGGCGCGCCAGCAGGCTATCCTGCGGGCGGGGCGGGACCTGCTGCTGAAGGTGCCGTTCGACACCCTGCGCATGGAGCAGATCGCGACAGAGGCGAACTGTTCCGTCGGAACGCTCTATCAGCGTTTCAAGGACAAGGATGCCCTGCTCGACGTCATCCTGGAGGAGGTCGTGGCCGAGCTGGATGACCTGGTGACCGAGGAACTGTCTCCGTCCCGCTTCAAGGGTCTGTCCGCCCAGGTCGGGATCTGGCACGTCGTTTCGGTCGCGCACGGGTTCCTCCTCGCCAACCAGGGCCTGTTGCGCGCGATCGTCGCCCGGCAGCTTCGTCAGCCGGACGCGATCTCCCCGCTGCAACGGGCCGGCGCGCGCTTTGTCGGTATCAGCTTCGAATCCCTGTCCGAATGCAGCGACGAATTCCGCCGGACTGTCGCGAAACGGAATTACCAGTTCGCCCTGCAGATGGTGATCGGCACCCTCAACAACGCGATCATCAACCGACCGGGTCCATACCAGATCGGCGATTCGGCAATCGTCGACCAGTTGACTCTGGCCGTCTGCCGGATAACCGGACTGCCTGTGTCGCAGCCCTGAGGCTTGAGCCGTACCCGCCGCTACCGGTCGTTGACCGGCGGCTGGAAGGTCTCGGGCTGCTGGTTCGGATCCACCGGTTCCAGAAACATGCGGCGCAGGATCCCCGGCGCCAGTGCCGAGAGCGGGTTCACGGTAATGGTCGGCTTTGCTGCGGGCCCTTCGATCAGGTAGGTCACGCCGAAGATGCCGTCATCACCCCCCAGAATGGTCCCGATCAGCGGTATCGCCCCCAGCACCCGGGTCAGGGAATAGGCAGGTATGACGTTGCCAACCAGCCGGATTTCCTCGGATTCCCGATCAACATAGCCATCAGCCGTGATCCCGAGTGCCGGACCGGTCGCTCGCGCGCCGCTGAAGTTCAACCGCGCACCATCGTAGCGAAACGGAACATCCGCCCGCACGAACCCAAGCCCCTCCCCCGACATGGCCTGGCCGATACCGGTCAGGGAGGCGAGGGAGAGCAGACGTGCGGCCGTGGGCGTCTCGGTCAGGCGGAAATCGTCTATCCCGAGCAGGCCCGTGGCCTGCCCATCCGGGGCGATGCTTGCAGTGATCAGAAGCCTGCCCCCCTGCAAGGCATCAGTCAGGTCCAGCACGGAGAGCATGGCACCCGCATCCCCGCTTTCGACCAGCAGGTCCCTGGTGCCAACACCACCGGCTGCATCAGGCTGTTGCGGTGTCACGGAAACCGAAAGCGGTTCCGTTCCACCGACAAGTCCGCTGGTCTCGAGTCGTGCGAGCTGTCCCCCAACCAGAGACAGTTGCCCGCTGGCCCTGGCGACCGTCAACGCCGGGTCGAGCCGCAGGCTGCCAAACGTGAAAGCAGCCTCGAGATTCAGGTCCGACGGCTCATCGGATGATGATTCCCGCAGAATGCTGACGAACGGTTCCGCGTTCAGTGACTCCGCCGCCACATCCAGCTCCCAGGTTGCCCCGTCAAGGCGGCGCAGTTGGCCGGACAGGCGGTCATCCCCCAACTGCAGCAGCTCGACTTCCAGGTTCTCGAGACCATCCGCAAGTGTGCCCGAAACCGCACCCCGGAATGTCAGGTCTGGTGCCGATACCTCCAGCGCATCGAGACGTATGATGTTCGACGGCGTGCGAAACACCTGGAACGCGGCCTGGGCGGGTGCACCCGGCATCTTCCGCCAGATGCCGCCAGGCGGCTCCAGACCCGTCTGGGCGAGATCGAGGTTCACCGTTGCGGCAACGACTCCGTCATCCTTGATGTGAATGTCGGAACGCAGGCCCACCGCGCCGGTGATCCAGTCGGGAAGTTCAAAGCCGAGACGTGCAAACGACCCGCGATCCATGCGCCCACCGACGCTGAAGTGCTGTCCGAAGCCGTCATCCGGCCGGAACTCCTGAATCCAGCGCAATGCCAGCGGCACATCGTTCAGTGCGCCGGTCCCCTCCACCGCCAGACGTTCCGCATCGACCCGAAG
>BQJF01000052.1 GCA_021604565.1 Minwuia thermotolerans
CCTGTCGGTTGCATCGCGCCAGCCAGTCCGTACCGTGTGGCTCATGAACAAGCAGATACATGAGAAGAGCGCCCTGGAACTGGGCGCTGGCATACGGTCGGGGGAACTCGATCCTGTTGTCGTCACCGAACATTTCCTGACCCGCATCGATGCCGTGGACGGGGATCACAGGATCTATGTCCGGACGACACGGGAACGGGCACTGGCGGAGGCCATGGCGGCGCGACAGCGGCAGAGTGATGGCACGCTGCGTTCGCCGCTGGATGGGGTGCCGATTTCCTGGAAGGATCTGGTGGATACCGGTGGTTTTCCGACGGAGGGGAGCTGTCGGCTCTATGAGGGTCGGCTACCGGACCGGGATGCGCTGGCGCTGCAACGGGCGACGGCGGCCGGCATGATCTGTCTGGGCAAGACGAACCTGCCGGATCTGGCCTATTCGGGTCTTGGCGTGAATCCCTGGACCGGCACACCGGCGAATGCCCACAGCCCGGCAGGCGATCCGCGTGTGCCGGGTGGCAGTTCGGCCGGCGCGGGGGTGTCGGTTGCGCTGGGGCTGGCCCCGGCGGGCATCGGCTCCGACACCGGCGGCTCCGTGCGCATTCCGGCAGCGTTCAACGGCATTGTCGGCCTGAAGACGACCTGGGGGCTGATCCCGCTGGAAGGCGTGATGCTGCTGGCACCGTCGCTGGATACGCTTGGTCCCCTGACGCGGGATGTGGCCGATGCCAACCACATCAGCGCGATCCTGTCAGCGACCCGCCCGGCGGACCTGAACGGGGTGTCGATGAAGGGCATGCGCCTGCTGCACGCCACCGGACATGATGACGATGTCATCCAACCTGGTGTGAAGGCTGCTGTCGATGCCGCGATCGAGCGGTGTCGCGAAGCCGGTGCGGAGGTCGTGACCCGACGGCTCGATGCCTTCGATGCCGTCGACGAAATGGTCAGCCTGCACGGCAATCCGGTGACGCTGGAGGGCTGGGCGCTATGGCGGCAGGCCATCGACGCCAACCCCGGCGCGCTCTATCCGCCGATCCTGGAACGCATCAGGGAAGGGCGCAAGGGCAGTGCCGTGGATGCGGAAACCATGCGCCGCCGCTTCATGGACCTGCAACGGGCCTACATCAATGCGACCGCCGGGTTCGATGCCGTGGTGATGCATTCCGTGCCCGTCGTCGCGCCGCCGATTGCGCTGGTGGAGAATGACACCGTTGCCCACGGCCGCCAGGCGCTGCTGAGTTCCGTCGCGACCCGGCGGGTGAACTATCTGGGTCTGTGCGGCCTCAGCCTGCCCTGTGGGTTCAGTGATGGCATGCCGGTCGGGCTTGCCGTGATCGGGCATCCGTTTGGTGAAGGCCGGGTCCTGCGCACCGGGGCCGCAATCGAGGGAGTACTGGCATGACGGCGCACCACATCATCGACATGACCGGCAAGACGGTCCTGATTACCGGCGGCAGCCGGGGGCTGGGCCGCGCCATGGCGCTGGGCTTCGCCGCAGCCGGGGCCAATGTGGCCATCGCCGGGCGGAGGCTGGAGTCCTGCGAGAAGACAGCGGAGGAGGTACGGGCGCTGGGGGTCGAATGCTCGGCGCACGCCTGTCACGTCGGCCACTGGGAGCAGTGCGATGCACTGGTGGAGGCCGCCTATGCCGCGCATGGCCGCATCGACGTGCTGATCAACAATGCGGGCATGTCGCCGCTCTATGACCGACCGGTCGACATCTCGGAGGCGCTTTACGACAAGGTTCTGGACGTGAACCTGAAGGGGCCGTTCAGGCTTTCGGCTGCCATCGGGGAGCGCATGATCGCTGACGGTGGCGGGGCCATCATCAACATCTCCAGCGGTGCCGCAGTCAGGCCCCGCGCCAACGTCATCACCTATTCCGCCGCCAAGGCCGGGCTGAACGCGATGACGGAGGCCTTTGCCGATGCGCTGGGGCCGACGGTGCGGGTCAACTGCATCATGCCGGGGCCGTTCCTGACGGATATCTCGAACGCCTGGGACATGAAGGCGTTCGAGGAACGGGCGCGGACCTCCATCGCTCTGGAACGTGGTGGTCAGCCGGAGGAAGTGGTGTCGGCGGCACTCTATCTTGCCTCCGATCATGCCGGATACACCACCGCGGCCATCATTCGTATCGACGGTGGTTCTCACTGACTGTCACAGTCGCCGCCGCACCGAAATTCACCTGACCCATTGGGGGCACCATGCTGAAGAACGATCATCTCGACGCCTGGGACCGGGAGACATTCTTCCACCCGTCCACTCATCTGGCCCAGTTCGCGCGCGGCGACATTCCGAACCGCATCGTGACGGGGGCGAAAGGCGTCAACATCACCGACCGCGACGGCAACAGCCTGCTGGATGCCTTCGCCGGGCTCTATTGCGTCAACATCGGCTATGGCCACACGGAAGTGGCCGATGCCATCGCCGCGCAGGCGAAGGAGCTGGCCTACTACCACGCCTATGCCGGCCACGGCACGGAGGCGTCGATCACCCTGGCGCGGATGGTCATCGACCGGGCGCCGGCGAACATGAGCCGGGTGTTCTTCGGCCTCGGCGGTTCGGACGCCAACGAGACCAACATCAAGCTGGTCTGGTACTACAACAACGCGCTCGGGCGGCCTGAGAAGAAGAAGATCATCTCCCGCTGGCGCGGCTACCACGGCTCCGGCCTGATGACCGGTTCGCTGACCGGCCTGCACCTGTTCCACCGCCAGTTCGACCTGCCGTTCGACGTGGTGAAACATACGGAGGCGCCTTACTACTACCGCCGTGAGGATCGCGGCATGACGGAGCAGGAATTCAGCAATCACTGCGCCGCGAAGCTGGAGGAGATGATCCTGGCGGAGGGGCCTGAAACAGTGGCCGCCTTCATCGGCGAACCGGCACTTGCGACGGGCGGCATGGTGCCGCCGCCGGAGGGTTACTGGGAGGCGATCCAGACGGTTCTGAAACGCTACGACATCCTGCTGATCGCGGATGAGGTCGTGACCGGGTTCGGACGCATGGGGACCATGTTCGGGTCCGAGCATTTCGGCATGCAGCCCGACATCATCACCATTGCCAAGGGATTGACGTCCGCCTACGCGCCGCTGTCCGGCTCCATCGTTTCGGAGCAGGTCTGGCAGGGGCTGGCGGAAGGCACCGACAAGTTCGGGGTCTTCGGTCACGGCTGGACCTACGCCGCGCATCCGATCGGCTCGGCGGCGGGCATCGCCAACCTGAAACTGCTGGATGACCTCAACCTGATCGCCAATGCCGCGGAGATGGGTGCCTATCTGAAGCAGGGCCTGAACGACGCGCTGGGTGAGCACGGCAACGTTGGCGAGATCCGGGGCGAGGGGCTGCTTCTGGGTGTCGAACTGGTCAAGGACCGCTATCACGGCCCGACCTTCTTCGATGCCGCCGACACCATCGGCATCAAGGTGCATCAGGCCCTGATGCGCCGTGGTGTCATTTCCCGCGCCATGCCGGAAAGCGACATCATCGGCATCGCACCGCCGTTCTGCATCACCGCCGCCGAATGCGATCAGGTGATCGGTGCCCTGAAGGAATCGGTCGTCGAGGTACTGGGGGAGGGGTGATCCGCCCCTGTTATCTGCCGACCACGCCTTGCCACCCCCAACCACGCCTTGCCCGGACTTGATCCGGGCATCCAGAGTGCCGCACATGCGCTGAAAGCCTGGGCTCGCGGATCAAGTCCGCGAGCGGCGTGGGAGGTGGCGAGGGTGAAGTGCCCCGGCCACCCCGCAACACGCCTTGCCACCCCCAACCACGTCTTGCCCGGACTTGATCCGGGCATCCAGAGTGCCGCACATGCGCTGAAAGCCTGGGCTCGCGGATCAAGTCCGCGAGCAGCGTGGGAGGTGGAGCGGGTGAAGCGCACCGGCCACCCGCACCATGCCTTGCCACCCCCAACTACGTCCTGCCCGGACTTGATCCGGGCATCCAGAGTGCCGCTCGAACGCTGACGAATGCGCGCTGACTCAGCCGAAGAAGCCGCGCAGCACCCGCTCGTAGATGTTGGTCAGATGGGCGATGTCGTCGACCCCGGCGCGCTCGTCGACCTTGTGCATGGTCTGGCTGACCAGGCCGAATTCCACCACCGGGCAGGCATCCTTGATGAAGCGCGCGTCGGAGGTGCCGCCGGTCGTGGACAGGTCTGGCGTGACCCCCAGTTCGGCCTGGATCGCGGCGGAGAGGATCTCGGTCAGCGGTCCCGGCGCGGTCAGGAAAGGATCGCCCGAATTGCGCACGGTCAGGCTGTACGGCCCGCCGACTTCGTCACAGGCGTCGCGCACCATCCGCTCCAGCCCCGCCGCGTCCTGCAGCGTGTTGTAGCGGACGTTGAACCGCGCCTCCCCCCTGGCGGGGATGACGTTGGAGGCGGTGTTGGCCACGTCGACGGTGGTGATCTCCAGGTTGGAAGGCTGGAAATGGTCGTTGCCGTCATCGAGCTTCAGCCCCGCGATCCGGTCCAGCATGGCCACCAGCCGGGGCAGGGGATTGTCGGCCAGGTGCGGATAGGCGACGTGGCCCTGCGTGCCCGAGACCACCAGGTGGCCGGAGAAGGATCCGCGCCGCCCGATCTTCGCCATCTCGCCCAGCGTGTTGGGGTTCGTCGGCTCCCCCACCAGGCAGGCGTCGATGGTCTCGCCCTGCTGTTTCATCCAGTCGAGCACCTTGACCGTGCCGTTGATTGCCGGGCCTTCCTCGTCACCCGTGATCAGGAAGGCGATGGAGCCGTCCAGCCCGTCGCCGATCACGCGGGCCGATGCCTCGACCATGCAGGCGATGGCGCTCTTCATGTCCGTGGCGCCGCGCCCGAAGAGCTGCCCGTCGACGATCTCCGCCCCGAACGGGTCGCGGGTCCAGGCCGCATTGTCACCCACCGGCACCACGTCCACATGCCCGGCAAAGCAGAACGTCGGCTTGCCCGTGCCGATGCGGGCGTAGAGGTTCTCCACATCCGGCGTATCCACGTCGGAGAAGGTCATGCGGTGGCAGGTGAATCCCAGCGCCGTCAGCGACCGTTCCAGCACCGCCAGCACACCGGCATCCTCCGGCGTGACGGAGGAGCAGCGGATCAGGTCGCGGGCGAGATCGAGGGCGGTCGGGACGGGTGTGACCTGGGTCATGGCGGGGCCTCGGCAGAAGGGGCTGTGCAGATATGCTTGGCCGCAGTCTTGGCACTCCCGGCGGACGGGGGCAAGCTGTCAGCAATTGATTAGCAGTTTGCTGGAATGATCCGATGATGGATTTCGAGAAACCGAGCCCCATGTCCCAGGCCCTGGATGCGGCCAGCGGGGCACTGAACCGCAGCGAAGTGCCGGTGGGCTGTGTCGTGGTGCACGTGCCGACACAGCGGATCATCGCGCGCAGCGGCAACATGACCAACGCCCGCAGCGACCCCAGCGGTCACGCGGAGATAATGGCGCTCAGGCAGGCAGGCATGGCCATGGGTTCACCGCGCCTGACCAACTGCGACCTCTACGTGACGCTCGAACCCTGCACCATGTGCGCCGCCGCCATCAGCCACGCCCGCATCCGCCGCCTCTATTATGGCGCCAGCGATCCGAAGGGGGGCGCGGTGGAAAGCGGTGTCCGCTTCTTCCAGCAGCCTACCTGCCACCACGCCCCGGAAATCTATCCCGGCATCGACGCCGACCGCTCGGCCGAACTGCTCCGCCGCTTCTTCCAGAAGAAGCGGGTGTAGAGTTTTCGATTGGCAGATCGCTGCACCGGCCCGCTCCCTCACCCGGCCACCCATTCAGGATGATCCCGTGGGTGGCCGGGTGAGGGAGCGGGCCGGTGCAGTTCCGTCATCTGACGGAATGTTTCAGCGAACGCTTCAGCGCGCCCTCAGCTCCAGGGCGTGACGAGATACTTCTCGCCGGTCTTCATGGTGCGATAGTCGGTCACCGCGTCCTTGGTCAGCATCTGCTCGAGATTGACTTTCCGCTTGTAGCTGCTGGCGAAGGTCGTGGTCAGGGTTTCGAGCACGCGCTGGCGCATCCGGCCCATGGTTTCCATCCCGGCCATCTGCAGGAAGGGGAACAGCAGCCAGCCGGACAGGGTCCAGCCGAAGCCGTAGCTCGGCGACAATGTGGTCTGACCGACGTTCAGGCGGCCATAGATGAACATGCGCTTCTGCTGGTTGGAGCCATAGCGCGAGTATTCGCTCATCTTGCCGACCGCGACCTGTTCCATCGCCTTGAACACCGTGTCGACCATCTTGCCGCCGCCGATCGGATCGAAGCCGTAGAAGGCGTCGGTTTCGTCGATGGCGGAACGCAGTTGCTGCGTGAAACCGTCGTCCGATGAATTGACGACATGCGTGGAGCCGAGCTGCTTCAGCAGGTCGACCTGATCGTCCTTGCGAACGATATTGACCAGCCCGAGGCCGTCTTCCTGGCAGATGCGGGTCAGCATCAGGCCAAGGTTGGAGGCGCCGACCGTGTGCAGGATCGCGTTCTGCCTGTCCATCTTCGCATTCTCGACGAAGCCCAGCGCGGTCATCGGATTGACGAAGGCACTGGCCCCGTCCTCGGACGTGTGATCGCCCAGCGGCAGGCACATGCCGGCATCGGCAATGCAGTACTGGCTGTAGGCATTGCCCGGCACGCAGGCGACGCGCTGCCCCATCAGCGCCTTGGCCGCGTCGCTGTCGCCGACGGCGACGACCGTCCCCGCACCTTCATTGCCGGCGGGAAGCTTCAGCCCATGCCGGGCCTTCGATCCGGTGTTGAACGGCTCGGGCATGGTGGCGACATACTTGCCGGGCGAATATTCGGCATTCTCCAGATCGGCCGCACTGGTCAGGATGGCCAGGTCGGAGGGATTGATCGGCGCCGCCTCCATCTTCACCAGGACCTTGTTGCCTGTCGGATCGGGAAAGCTCACATCCTCGATCGCAACGGTGAGCGTGCCATTGCTCTCCAGCGTGGTGAAAAGCTGCTTGCCGGTGGTGCTCATGTCGGTCTCTCCATGTGACGGTTCTGGTCTGTGATGCACAGGTAGCGCCCGGATGGGGGGACGGGAAGGGTGAATGTGGTTGGCGGCCGTGTTGATCCACCACTCCTCGCACCCGGAAGGGGCACGACCCGAGAGACTCCTTCCCGTGCACCCCGCTCCTCGACTACCCTTCCGGTTGTGGGATGGGAGCGGGACCATGGCGATACGGATCGAACCAAGCGAGAAGACCATCGACCGGGAGGATGTCGCGAGGACCGTCGCCGTTGCCATGGCCTATGGCGCGGCAGGCGAACCACACGGCACCTTTCGCTTCTCCCTCGAGGCACTGGTCAAGCTGCGCCCGAAGAAGGGTGGCAAGGCAGGTGAGCGGGCGTGGTTTCTCTGGCAGGAGGCTCTGGCCGAAACAGTTGCTCGGGTCCTGGCGGGTGAACCCTGGAACGTGCAGCCCACTCGTCTGCAGCAAATGACCACCGAACTGCTCTGGGCATCTGCGGAGCGAATGCGGATTTCGCCCATCATGCTCTACAGGCACCATCTGGACCGCCCCCGAAGTTTCCTGCCCTATGAAAGCGCACGGCGGGACATCGTGCTGGCCATCTGCACCGGCCCGCTGGCCGAGAGAAGGAGCGAACTGGAAAAGGCGCTGAATGCGGCCTTCACCGATGCGTTCGCTGCCGCGAGGCAAGCGGACCCGGAATACTACGGCAACCTGGTTGATGATCGAACCTCGGTTCCCGCCGAACGACAGCGGCAATGGGACGAGCACCGTGACCGCATCGGGCGGGAGATCATGGTTGATCCGATCTTCGGACAGGATCGCATCACGCTGCATGATCTCTACATTCCGCCACGTTGCATCTATTCGACCATCAGGCACCCGCCACCTGATGAAGAGGTGGCCGAAGAGGATCGCGAAAAGCACCGCGGCCGCGTAGAGCGGAAGCTGGAGGCCCATGTACAGGACCTTCGGGAGACCGTTCTCGCATGGTGGAGAAACAGCGACAGTTCGGATCGTATCCGCCTCATTGGCGGTGCGCCGGGCAGCGGTAAATCAAGCTTCGCGAAGATGCTGGCATGGGAGGTTGGTGCCGAGCCGGAGGAATGCGTGCTGTTCGTGCCCTTGCACCGGATCGGGGGCACGGATGCCCTGCGTGATCATGTCCGGCAACATCTGACCGACGCGAATGGCGGCGGCTTCGATGCTGAATCTGATCCCCTTTCATGGCTTGGCCGGGCCGGACAGGATGACTGCCTTCTCATCTTCGATGGTCTCGACGAGCTTGGTGAGGCGCAGAACCCGGACCGGTTCGGTGAAATGGTCAGGAACCTGCGCGACCTGGTGGTCAGCCTGGACGGATCTGAAAAGGGGGACGGTCGCGTCCGGGCCGTCGTCCTGGGGCGCAACATCGCGGTCTCGGAGGCGCGGGAGAGGCTGGGGCTGTCCCCCGAACAATGGCTGGAAGTCCTGCCCATGGCCCCGGCACCACGGCGTGGGCAGAGCATTGGCGATTGGGTAAAGGAGAAGGCGAAGCAGTTCGGTCGGATGGTTGAGCAGGCCGACGATATGCTGGCCGTGAAGGACGACCGACCGGCCTACTGGGAGAAATGGCAGTCCGCACATCGCCAGCAGGGCACCGAAATACCGCCGGGCCTGCGGCCAGGAAATCTGGATGAATTCAGTGTGGAGCCGCTGCTTTGTTACCTGCTGCTGTTTTCGGGGCTGGCCGATGAGCGATGGAAGGAGGTCGAGGACAATCGCGGGATTCTGTTCCGCAAGATTCTCTACGACATTCATCAGCGGAACTGGGGCGCGGATGGCAGTGGCCACCCCGCGGGGCCTGAAAGCTTTGCCCAGTTCCTCACCCTCATGGCCGGTTTCGCCCTTGCCGCTTGGCATGGTGGCGGGCGGGTCGGCAGCACGGATGACTATGAACGAGCATTGGGAGCTCTTCGTCCGTCAGGAGGGAGAAAGCTGCTCAACAAGGATTTCGCCAAGTTGAAGAATGTCGCCCTGATGCTGCATACGCGGACGGAGGGGCAAGGCGATGAGAAGAGCTTCGAATTCATTCACAAGAGTTTCGGTGACTATCTGGTTGCATTGGCGCTGGCCGATGCAGGTCTGCAATGGGTCGGCAATCTGGAAAGTGACAGTATCTCGGAAGAGGAGTTGCTCGGTCGCTGGCTTGCGCTGACCGGTGGTGCACCGATAACAGAGGAAATACTTGGCTTTCTGAAAGGCGAGATCGCATCGGACCTTGAAGCACCTGAATGGACTGATGAGGAGCGGGCGTGGCGCGGTGGGATCGATCTGCTCCCACCGTCGAACCAACGACGAGCGTACAGAGGGACTAGGCTGTCCAAACCATCCGAATGGGCCGAAGGACGTTTGGCGGCCCTCAAGCCTGTCTTCGCTCGGGCGCTTACGGATGGCTTTCCGGCGCATGAGGGTAGCGGACGAACCGAGTCGTGGCGGCAGAATGAGATCCGTCATCGCTACTCGGAGACCAGTCTGCTCGCTCTTGTTCAGGCACTGGCCGAGGTCGCCGGGCCTTTCGGGGAATCGGGAGACACTTCCGGTAGCCTCGACTTCTTTCCGGGGGAAGATGCTGCGAAGATGGAGAGACATCGCCACCTTCGTAGCCTGGTCCTACGACTGATTATGCCTGATGACAACCTTGCAGAGCTGGCGCGAAGACGGCTGTTTGCAGGAATATCTGCGAGAGGAACAATTCTTGCGGGTCAGAATCTCGAAAAAATTTGTATGCGCCGTGCTGATTTGGGCCACTGCATACTCACGCGAACACTCCTGATTGGCGCTGAATTGGATCGAGCAAATTTGGAAGGAGCCAACCTTGAACATGCCTACTTGAGCGGAGCGAGCCTGATCTACACAAGCCTCACGGGTGCGATTTTCTCTGGTGCTAATATGCACAGCGCGGATTTGCGCTGGGCCGACCTACGCCAAACACAATTTACAGCTGCGAAGTTACAGAATTCGGATTTGAGCGGTGCCGATCTGTGCAACGCGGACTTGATCGGGTCAGAATTGGACGGCGCGCAACTGGTCTGTGCGAAATTGAGTAGTGCACAACTCCCTGCAACGAGTTTGCGACGCGCCAACTTTAGAGGTGCGCATCTTGTCAGAGCTAGCCTGCTCGGTGCGGATCTCAGAGATGCGGATCTGACAGGAGCAGACTTGAGAGAGGCTGTTCTGGTAGATGCTGATCTGACTAACGCCAAGTTGAGCGGCGCAGATCTGCGCGGCACGAGGATCAAGGGCATTCGCGGACTTGATGAAGCGCAGATCGCGGACCTCATTAATCGAGGAGCACTTCTTCAAGGGACATGAGCGGTGCATTTCTGGCTCCTGTCAGGCTGGTTGCACCCCGCTCACCCCCGCAACCGCATCGCCCCCGACCGATAGATGTTCCGGCTGACCACCGACGGATGTTCCTGGCCGAAGGTCTCCAGCAGGTCGGCCTTCATCTCCCGTGCGGCCCTTACATCGGCGTCCTCCACCGGCCCCTGTGCCAGCAGGTCGAGGACGTGGAGGGCCAGTTGGGGCTGGCCGCTGTCGCGGAGGGATCGGGCGGTGTTCAGGACGGTGGCGCGGTCGGAGATGGCGGCGAGCAGGGCGGCGGCGACCTCGTCGGGTTTGCCGGGGTGCAAGTCGGTCGGGTTGCGGCTGGTCCACCAGCCGTTCTCGGCCCGGTAGATGTCGCGCACGATGTATTCGGGGCAGCCGTAGATCGGTTTCATGGCCGGGTGCTCGAAGATCTCCCGCGGGTATTCCATGTCGTGGATGATCTCGTGATCGTTCATGCCGGCATTCATCCGCTCCACCACCGCCTTGCGCAGGTAGCGCAGGGAGCGGGCACCGACGCCCAGGACGTCGGCGATCCGGTCGCGGCCCTGCAGCGGCTGGCCCCACTCGGGGATCAGCAGGTCGGCCTCCCGAGCGATCATGGCCTCCAGTGTCTTGGCCCAGCGGATGGCGTCGCGGATGGTGCGCAGCGGGGTGCCGACGTTGGGGCAGGACTGGATGACGGCGGAGCCGCCGTAGAGCACCCGCTCCTCCGGGATCCAGAAGCCGATGGCGTCATCGGTCTCCGACGGGGCGTGAAACACCTCGATCCGGCGGTTGCCGCCATCGATGGTCAGGCTGTCGGTGAAGGTCTCGGTGGGATAGCAGAACTGGTCGGCAGAGATGTTGTTGCCCAGGCCGCCGTCGGGGAACTGCATCCGGTTCAGGTGCTCCTGCAGGCCCGCGGTCTCGATGTAGCGGTCGTAGCGGCGCACCAGGTTGGCGTGGGCGATCAGGCGCGGTGCCGGGTCGCCGCGCTCCGCCGCATGGGCCTGATAGGCGGGGATGCCGAAGTTGTAGCCCAGGTGACCATGGCTGTAGAGGATGGCATGGACCGGCAGGTCGGTGACGCTGCGCAGCTTTGCGATCATGCGGCCCGGCATGCGGCGACCGCCGCCGGTATCCACCTGCACCACACCCTTCTCGGTCTCGACGGCGACACTGTTGCCCATGGCACCGATGAGGTGAATGCCGGGCGCGATGGTGGAGAAGAATTCGGAGGGTTTGACGACCTCCGTCTCGATGCTCATGGGTCTGTGCTCCGCCGGAAAGGGGGGTGCGGCAGACAAGCCGGTAGCCCGCGCGGGACCGAAGGCCGGCCCGCCGCACCCGAGTTGCGGGAGGGGAGGGGTCTGCCGACGCGGCGACAGACCCCGGTCGTTCGTTCAGGAGGCTTCGGTGATCACATGGCCTCCGGCGGGATCAGCGCGGCCGGAACCTCGACGCCCTGTTCCCTGTAGTAGCGGTAGGCACCGATGTGCAGCGGCACGTTCATCTCGTTCAGTGCCGTCTGCAGCGTGATCGCCTTCATCCACGGCGCGGTGGCGTGGATGTCGTCCAGGTTCTCGAAGAACGCCTTGACCATGTCGTACACGGTCTTCTCGTCCAGCCACTTCTGGGTCTGGATGCCGACCCAGGAACCGATGGTGTCGACCGCTTCCGTATTGACCTGGTTCTCGTAGGAGCCCGGCGGAATCTGCCAGACCGTGCGGCCCGGATACTGCAGCGCCGCCTTGATCAGGTCGTGACCGAATGCGTCCTTCGGAATGCCGAGAATGCGGATATCGCGGACGAAGGCAAACTGCTGGATCTGCGCGCTGGGGATGCTGGTGGGCACCATGTAGACGTCCATCTGGCCATCCAGGAAGGCGACCTCCGCAGAGGACCAGTCATAGCGCATGGCCTCGTAGCCTTCATCCGGCTTCAGCCCCGTCACGGCCTCCACGACGTCGGTCATGACCTTGGTCGCGGCACCGGCAGGCGGCCCGAGGAAGACCTTGCGGCCCTTGATGTCGGCCAGCGTCTCGATCCCGGAATCGGCGAAGGTGATGATCTGGTACGGGCCCAGCGGATAGTTGATCATGCCGCGCAGGTTGGCGTTCAGCTCCGGCGCGTTCTTGACCTTGGCGAACATCGCCGACTTGTTCTGCATGTACCAGTTGATGGTCGGCGCGCCGGTGTAGAGGTCGACCTTCTGCAGCGCCGCATCGATGGCGGACTTGGTGGCCGGCTTGCCGGTGGAGACCTGGATCTCGATCGGCAGGTTCTTCTGCACCACCTGGGTGAAGGCGATCATGAACTGACCGACCGTGGTGCCCGGCGGGTTGCTGGCCATGGTCAGGAATTTCCTGTCCTGCGCCTGGGCGGTGCCCGGCAACAGGGCCGCCTGGGCCGAGCCCAGTGCCAGCCCAAGGGCCGCAGCCGTCAGCACGCCCTTCGCTGACAGCAGGTGATTGAACGCTCCCATCTGATCCTCCCCGGATGTGTCTCGATCGTCTCGTCGGGCACCTCCACGACGTGTAGGGGGTACCCGTTCGCTGAATTAACTCATACAGGTTATTCCGTCGCGCGAGAATGGCAAGCGCGATTCTGCGCAGACCGGGTCTGCATTCCGGCGACAAGAACGGATCGGGCGCTAACGGGCTGAAACAAGAAGGAATTCGCAATGTCCGGGCGAACTTGACTGCTGTGCCGACGCACAGGATCTAACCCGTGTGCATTAGGCCGCTTCTTGGCGAAACCCCGGCTGATGTTGCGGCCTCGACGGGATTTCAGAGGCTGTCGGAGTCGCGCAGAGCGGCCACGACCGCTGGCGACGGTTGCGAATCCAGGATCGCGACGATGGCGTCATCCAGGCTGAGGAACTCCAGCTCCGCACGTTGCACGTCCCAGCCCTCGGCGGATTCGGAGGCCGCGCGTTCGATCCGGGCCAGGGCATTCGCCGTCATCTGCAGGGCGAGGCTGTAGCGATGGCGCGCAAGGCGCTCCGGCAGGAACGGCTTGGCCTCCAGCAGGGCATCAAGGACCAGTTTCAGCCCCTCGGTCCGCTCGTCCTTTTCGAACTGTTTCCAGATCGGCCGGTCGAGCCAGAGCATGCTCTGGAACCGCAGGTACCAGGTGTCATTCAGGTTCTGGCGCAGATGGTCAGTCAGGGGCCGTGTCATGGCCTCCGCGATGTCGCGGGATTCCAGCGGCAGGGTACCGCGTCGCGCCCGTGCCTCCCGCATCAGCCTGACACGCGCGGCATTGATCGGGGTGGTACGCAGTTCCAGGATCGCTGCAACCAGCCCTTCGCGCGATCCGAAGTAATAGTGGATCGCGCTCTCGTTGCGCTGCCCCGCTGCCTGGTTGATGCGGCGCAACGAGGTATTGGAGATACCCTCCTCGGAGAAGATCCGCTCCGCCGCCAGAATCAGCGCCAGACGGGTGTCTGTCCCGCCCTCACGTTCCTTCGGTTCCGCCCGCCTGTTCCCACTGTCTGCCGCCATCGTCGTGTCCGTTCCTCTTTCCGCGTCAGCCAGGCTGTCCCTTTACATACCGCAAGGCGGCCTGGGTTACATCAGGGTACTGAACGGCGGCTCAGATCGGTGCGATGGTCAGCTTCTTGGCGGTGCGCTGTGGCGGCGTGGGGAAGGTATCCATGGTGGCGGAGAGGATCTGGCGTGTATCGACCGGATCGATCACGTCGTCGAAGCCGAAGCGCTCCCCCACCCGCAGGCTGGTGTTGTAGGCCTTCAGTTCTTCCGTGTAGGCGCGATGGGCCTCCGCGCGTTCGGTCAGGTCGGCGATGGCTTCAAGCTCCGCCTTGAAGATGATGCTGGCCGCACCCTCCAGCCCCATGCCACCGAACTCCGCCGTCGGCCATGCCAGCAGGATGGCCGGATGCAGCGGGCGGGAACCCATGATGTAGTAGCCCAGACCGTAGGCCTTGCGCAGGACAACGGTCATCAGCGGCACGGTCGCGTTGGCCAGGGCGGACAGCAGGCGCGCGCTGTGGCGGACCAGTGCGGTCTTCTCGATCTCCGGCCCCACCATCAGGCCCGGCGTGTCGCACAGCAGCAGGATGGGAATGTCGTAGGCATCGCAAAGCTCGACGAAACGGGCGGACTTGGCGCAGGCCGGACTGTCCATGGCACCGCCGAGGAACATCGGCTGGTTGGCGACGACACCCACCGTCCGTCCGTCGATCCGGGCCAGCGCGGTCACCATCGCCCGGCCCCATGCGGGCTTCAGTTCCAGAACGCTGCCCTCATCGGCCAGGCCTTCGATCACCTTGCGCACGTCATAGGCGCGGCGCGGGCTTTCCGGCACCAGATCGCGCAGCTTCTGCGGATCGGGGGCAGGAACGGGTTCTGCGGGGCCACTGAAGTAGGAGAGATAGCGGCGCGCCAGGCGACAGGCGTCGGCGTCATCTTCCGCCATCAGGTCAATGGACCCGGCCTTCATGTGGACCTCCGCCGGACCGATCTCCTCCGGCGTCAGCTTCATGCCCAGCGCGGCCTCCACCAGCGGCGGGCCAGCCATGCCCATGGACGCGTTCTTCGTGGCGATGGCGCAGTCGCTGAGACCGGCAAGGTTGGCGTGACCGGCAAAGGCCCGGCCCGGAACGATGCCGACCGTGGGGGCGAGGCCGGAGAGGCGGGAGAAGGTGACGAAGGTCGTCGACATGCTCATGGACTGCACGAACATGTCGTGCGGACGCGCCCCGCCGCCGTCCAGCCAGCACAGCACCGGCAGCCGCTGACGTTCCGCATACTGGAACATGCGGCTGATCTTGCCGTGGTTCACCACACTCTGCGTCCCGGCATAGACGGTATAGTCGTAGGCGACGATGACGACGGGGCGGCCATCGACCTTGCCGGTGCCCATGACAAGCCCGTCGGCGGCACCCTGCATGCCCTTGGTCGCGGGTTTGGCGAGGCCGCCGTACTCGACGAAAGTGCCTTCATCCAGCAGTTGGGCAATGCCTTCCCGGGCGGTGCAGCGCCCCCGCGCGTGCTGCTTGTCGACCGCGACCTTGCGTGCCGCGTCCGTTGTCGCGGCATGGGCGTCGAGCACCGCCTGCAGCCCTTCGCGTACCTGGGAGTCCGGTGATTTCTGTTGCGGGTTGTCCATGGTCAATTCCGTTCTGTATCTGAGGCTGTCAGGCGAGGGCGCCAAGCTTGTCGCGACCGACCTTCACGCCGGCCTTGTCGCGGTCCCAGGTGTCATCCGTGACGCCTTCGTCGCGCAGCAGGTGCTTCTGTACCTTCTGGGTCGGGGTCTTCGGCAGGTCCTGCATGATGCGGATGAAGCGCGGGATCATGAAGTGCGCCATGCGCGGGCGCAGGAATTCGAGCAGCTCGTGCGGGTCCACGGATCGACCCGGAACGGGGGCAATGACGACCAGCAGTTCGTCCTCCCCCAGTTCGCTGGCAACGCCGACCGCCGCGCTTTCGCGCACATCGGGGTGGGCATTGACCTCGTTCTCGACCTCGAAGGAGGAAATGTTTTCGCCTCGGCGGCGGATCGCATCCTTGGCGCGGTCAACGAAGTAGAAGGTGCCGTCGGCGTCGCGGCGGAACAGGTCACCGGTATGGAACCAGCCATTGCGCCAGGCCTTTGCCGTTGCCTCCGGGTTTTGGTTGTAGCCGTGGTTCAGGCCCCAGGGACGCTCGTCGCGCACGATCATCTCGCCGATCTCGCCGACGGCGACTTCACAGTCGTTGTCATCGACCAGGCGGACCGATGCACCGGCGCGAACCTTGCCGCAGGAACCGGCCTTGGTCGGATTGCGCTCCGACATGAGCTGGCAACTGATCTCCGTCATGTTGAAGGTGGTGTAGATGTCCACGCCGAAGCGTTCGCTGAACGCCGCCGCATCCTCCGTCAGCGGGACCATGAAGGCGTGGCGCAGCGGGTGATCGCGATCCTGCGGGCTGGGCGGGGCCTTCATCAGGAACGGTGTCATCGCGCCCAGCAGGGTAAGACAGGTCGATCCGGAACGGCGGATCGTGTCCCAGAAGGTGTCGGTCCTGAAGGAATCCACCAGCGCGATGGACGCCCCCTTTGCCAGCATGCCGTATGTGCCGCTGGTGCCGCCCGCGTGGAACAGGGGCAGGTTGACCATGCGACGGTCGTAGGCATCCAGCCAGTCCCTTGCGCTGACCGACATGGTGTAGAGGTGCAGGTATGACGACAGCACACCCTTCGAAGGCCCGGTGGTTCCGGAGGTGTAGATGATGGATTGCAGTTCCCACGGATCGATGGGGCGTTCCAGGGGCGACGGCTCATCACCCATGGACCCCAGCGCATCGATTCCTTCGACGGCCAGACGCGGGAATTCCGGTTCTCCGCCCACAACGACCAGCCGTTCCAGACGGGACAGGTCGATGTCGTTCAGGCGGTCCAGCAGATCCGCATGCACGATCATCAGGCGGGCATCGGCATTGCGGATCACGTGCTCCAGCAGGCTGCCGCGATAGGCGGTATTCACCGGCACATAGGTGGCCCCGATGTAGTTGATGCCGAACCAGCAACGCAGCATCAGCGGGCTGTTGGGCAACCAGACGAGCACCCGCTCACCCCGTTCCACGCCCAGGTCCTGCAACCCGCTGCCCGTCCGGGCAGCCTCGGCCCGTGTCCGGGCGAAGGACCAGGTCTCGTCCCCGTCAAACCAGGCGAAGGGGCTGTCCGGTGTCTCTGCGGCAAGCCGGTCCAGCAGATGCCGCAGGACGCACTGGTCACGCGGCGGAATGCGCGGGTCCGCAAACGCCGCGCTGACGGTCTCTTCGCCTGTCATCTGTCAGTCCTCCCCCATAAGTGTCCCCGCTGCTTGCGGGTATCCATCTCGCTGATCGTCTGCCCAATGCCCGTCGGCATCCTCCCCGGACGTCAGATCGGCGAGATGGATCTGTATTTCGGTGGCATTGCGTTCTCACGCCGGGCCGGTGCCCGTTCCAGGATCTCGATCAGACGGTTTCGGGTATCCTCGGGTTCGATGATGTCATCGACACCCAGTCCCTCGGCACCGCGCAGGGCACTGACCCGCGCGCGCATTTCCGCGATGATTTCCTTCCGACGTTCGTCCGGGGCCGGAGCCCGGTCGATGTCCTTGCGATAGGCAACGTTGGCCGCACCCTCCAGCGACATGGCGCAGATCTCGGAGGTCGGCCAGGCCAGGCTGGCGTCCGCATCGAAGCTGCGACCACCGCACATGGCGATATAGCCAAGACCGTATCCCTTGCGCAGGACGATCGAGATCCTGGGCACCGTCGCATGGCCCAGCTCGTAGACCATGCGGGCGCTGCGTCGGCCCAGCAGGCTTTTCTCCGCCGACGATCCGATGGAGAATCCGGGCACGTCGATCAGATAGACCAGTGGTACGCCGAACGCGTCACAGACAGCCACGAAGTGCGCGATCTTCTCGCAGGCGGGGGAGGTCAGCATGCCGCCAAGCTGCATCGGCTGGTTGGCAATGATGCCGACCGGTCGGCCATCCAGCCGGGCCAGCGCGGTCACTGCATTCTTCGCAAAGGTCGGCTTGATCTCCAACTGGCTGTCGGGATCAACCAGCCGGGCGATGACCTTGCGGACATCATAGGCCTTGCGCGTGTCGGCGGGGACCAGCTTCGCCATCTGCGCCTGACGGTCGTCCTCGGGCGGAGGAGTGCTGCAGGGCAGGGGCGCGCGTGCATTGGAGGGCAGCAGGTCCAGGTACTTGCGCACCGCCCCCAGCGCCTCCGCCTCGCTGTCCACGCCCAGATGGGCGAGGCCGTGGGTATCCACCTGTGCCCCGGCACCACCCAGCGACTGGATGTCGATCTCTTCCCCCGTTCCGGCCTTCACCAGTGCCGGCCCGGCAAGCCCCATGCAGGACTGGCCCCGCACCATGACCACGAAATCGGACATGCCGGCATAATTGGTCGGTCCGGCGAAACCGGCACCCATCATCACCGACACGACTGGGACCCAGCCCGACAGGCGGGCAAAGTCGTGGAACGTGGGCGAGCCATTGGCGAAGTGGCGGGAATCCTGGCCGTCCTGGATGCGATGGCCGCCCCCATCCAGCAGCATGACCAGCGGCGCGCCGTCCCGCATCGCCTGCTGGATCGCGCGTCTGATCTTTGCACTGCCGAGCTTGCCGCTCGATCCGCCGTGCACGGTGAAGTCCTGCGCCAGCACGACGGCTGGCCGGTCGCCGATACGGGCGCAGCCCATGACGACGCCGTCTGCCGGTCGTTCTTCCCGCGTGCCGTCATCGTCGCGCACGAGACCGCCGATCTCCCGGAAACTGGCGGGATCACAAAGCATTGCGATCCGTTGCCGGGCGGTCATCTCGGCACGTTTCATCTGACGTTCGACCGCCAGGGGACGGGCGCCGTCTTCCAGCGCGGCGCGGGCATCCGCGACTTCCTGACCGGCAGGGGGATGAGTGTTCATGTCTGATCAGGCCTCGATGCGGGCCACAACCTGACCCTCCTGGACGCTTTCCGCCTCCTCCACGAGGATTTCGGTGATGCGACCGCCGCCGGGTGCGCCGACCGGAATTTCCATCTTCATGGATTCCAGGATCATGATCTCGTCTTCTTCCTCCACCGTGTCACCGACGGCTGTGACGATCTTCCAGACCTTCCCGGCGATCTCTGATTTGACGTCCATGGTGCTTCTCCCCTTCAGTGTTGTGTAATCATGCAGACGGTGTGGCATCCGTCGGTTTCAGTGGTGACAGCGTTTCCCTGAACAGGCTGATCAGGTGCGTTCCCGCTGTTTCGAGATCGGTCGTGCCGCCATCGACAAGCGACTGGACGATCACGCCCCGGACAGCGCCCAGGATGGTTGTTGCCATCTGGTCCAGATCAATGCCGGGCCTGAGTTCGCCCCGTTCCGCGGCTTCCGCCAGATGGCGGCGGAACCCCTGTCGGTAGGCCTCGCCATAGGCCCGCATGCGCGGGCGCAGTTCCGCGACCGCGCCAATTGATTCCATGTAGAGTTGATAGACGGTGATGGTGCCGGAGGCATCATCACGCGCACCCTGCAGGTGCGTGCTCATGCGAAAGAACAGGGCTTCCAGCCCCTTCCTGTCGCCGATCTGCCGGGCCACGCGACGCTCGAACCAGCGCTCAGAGGCATCGACGACTTCTTCCAGCAGGGCCAGCTTGGTTCCAAAGCGCGCTGCGGGCAGCCCGCGGCTGTACCCGGCCTCCAGCCCGATCTGGGCCAGGCTGGTGGCGACGGACCCTTGTCGGCCGATCAGCCGGATCGCTGCCGCAAGCATCTCGCGATCAGAGTCGTTCCGGCGTTGGGACTGGGTACGGCGCGAAGATGGGGAATCAGCCATGTTTCATAAACTTGTTTGTTGACCAGCAAATTAATAGCCCGGACTCCGTCCCGTCACAAGTGCGTAGCGCGAGGCGGAGCCATGTCCGTCTGCATCAACCCGGTCCAGCGATTCCGTCGACCAGTTCCCGGATGATGCTTTCGGCCGAAATCATGATCTCGTCGTCGCCAAGACCGATCAGGGCCTGGACAGCGACACCGTGCATGGCGGAGAGGATCAGCAATGCGTGTCTTTCAATATCCAGGTCATCCGGCAAGGTGCCCGAGGCTCTGGCACTCTCGAGGTCGCGCAGGATGCCCAGACGCCAGCGTTCGTTCAGGCGCTGCACCCGGGCGCGCAATTCGGGCAATGTTGCCGCCGAATCGATGATCAGCAGGAACAGGGCAACGGTCGGCACCCTGGATTCCCGCACGGTTTCCAGATGCGCACGGATTCGTTCCCGCAACGAGGCCAGCCCGGCCAGGCCGTCCAGCCGTGCTGCCAGGCGACGCTGGAACCAGGCATCGGACGCGTCGATCACGGCTTCCAGCAACCTGGATTTCGAACCGTAGCGCTCCGTCGGAAGGCCACGGCTGTAACCGGCTGCCACGCCGATCTTCGCAAGGCTGACACCTGCGGAACCATGCTTGGCGATCAACTGTGTCGCCGCCCGCAACATGCGGCTGTCGGACTCGGCCCGCCGCTCCGCCTGGGTTCGACGACTGTCACCATGGCCTTCGCCGACAATCGCGATCTGATCCGGATCCTGTTTCACTCGCGTTCAGGGCTCCCTTCCTGGTGTCAGCCGCTCAGCTTCTCCCGACGGACGCGAATGCCGGCCTTGTCGCGATCCCAGGTGTCTCCGGTGACGCCTTCTTCGCGCAGGTTGACCTTCTGCACCTTCTCCGTGGGGGTCCGGGGCAAGCGGTCAACGATCCGAACATAGCGGGGCACCATGAAATGGGCCATCCGCGGGATCAGGAACTCGGTGAGTTCGGCGGGATCAATGGTCCTGCTGGCTGCTGCCGCAACCACGATCATCACTTCGTCTTCGCTGACATCACTCTTCACGGCGATGGCTGCACATTCCTGAACTGCCGGATGCGCCAGGACTTCCGTCTCGACCTCGAAGGACGAGATGTTCTCGCCACGGCGCCGGATCGCATCCTTCATGCGGTCGACGAAGTAGAAGTTGCCGTCCGCGTCCTTGCGGAAGCCGTCGCCGGTATGGAACCAGCCATTGCGCCAGGCCTTCGCCGTGGCTTCCGCGTTCTTGTAGTAGCCATGGTTCATGGTCCAGGGACAGTCGGCGCGGATGATCAGTTCCCCCACGGTGCCGACCGGCACCTCGCAGTCATTCTCGTCGACTACCCGGCATTCCACGCCATCGCGTGGCATTCCCGCGCTGTGCAGCAGGGTCGGGTTGATAGGGGAGATCAGCGGGCAGGAAATCTCCGTCATGTTGAACAGGGTGATGGTCTGGACATCGAAACGCGCGCGGAACTCGGTCGGGTCGAAGTCGAAGGGGACCAGCATGACCGTGCGCAGCGGGTTGTCCTGCTCCTCCGGCACTGGGTCCTGCTTGGCCAGGAACTGTGCCATCACACCCAGCAGGATGGCGAAGGTGACCCGGGTGTCCCTGATGGTCTTCCAGAATGTGGCCGTGTTGAAGGCGTCCACGATGGAGATGGAGCCACCCATCGCCAGCATGATGTGGGCGGGCAGGGTGCCGCCGACATGAAACATCGGCAGGCTGAGCAGGTAGCGATCATCGGACGTGATCAGATCCGTGCCATCTTCCCCCGGCAGGTTGGAGTAGGCCGCGCCGGTCATGTAGGCGTGCAGGTAGGACGAGAGCACGCCCTTCGACGGGCCCGTCGTGCCGGAGGTATAGATGATGGACTGGGTGTCCCAGGGCATGATCTCCCGTGGCGGAGGGGACGGCTCGGCACCGGCAGGTGAGAGCACGTCCGCATCATGCACTGTCAGATCTGCGCATGTGTCGAGATTGCCGCCGACGATGACGACAGTATCCAGCCTGGCCCTGTCGATATCCGCCAGCCTTGGTGCCAGTCCGGCATGCGCGATGATCAGGCTGGCGTCGGAGTTCGCCACCACATGGGCCAGGATCCCGCCCTTGTAGGACGTGTTGATCGGGACATAGACGGCACCGAGGTAGTTGATCGCGAACCAGACGCGCAATGCGTCCTGCCCGTTGGGCAACCAACTGACCACGTGATCGCCCTGCTTCACGCCCAGCTTTTCCAGCCCTGCGGCAGTACGCCGGACATGTTCGCGCAGTTCCCGGTAGGTCCATTCGGTTCCGTCCGGAAATACGGCATAGACCTTGTCCGGTGTTTCCGCCGCATTGCGCTCGATCAGGGGGCGGGTGACGCAGATATCCGGTGCAGCCATCCGGCTGTCGATGAGAGCTTCGGTCATTGAGACGCTCCTGAGGTTTTCGTGCGTGTCAGTTTGATGATGGTGCGTCGGCAGCGATCCCCTAGCCCATGAGCGTGGGCAGATAAGTGATGATGCCGGGGAAGATGATCAGCAGGGCCACGACAATCGCGTCCGCCACCAGGAACCACATGATCCCGCGGAAGATCGTCGACAGGCTGGCCAGATTGCCCACGACCCCCTTGATGACAAAGACGTTGAGCCCGATGGGCGGTGTGATCATTCCGATCTCAAGGAATTTCACCAGATAGACACCGAACCAGATCATGTCGAAGTTGCTCTTCTCCAGCACCGGCAGCAGCACAGGCAGGGTCAGCAGCATCGCGCCCAACGGATCAAGGAACATGCCCAGCACCAGATAGAGCAGCGACATGCCCAGGATCAGCATCAGCGGGTCGGCCTGAAGCCCCAGAATGGCGGAGGCAATCAGTTCCCCGCTGCCCGAAAGCGCCAGGAAACGGGTCAGCAGGTTGGCACCGACCGCGATCAGGAACAGGGCACCTGTCGTGGTCAGCGTCTCGATCACTGCGTTCCAGAACGCTTCCCGTGTCAGCGATCCCTTGAGGGCGGAGATCACGATGGAGGCGAAGGCACCGATGGCGCCGGCCTCCGTCGCCGTGAACAGGCCAGCGAAGATACCGCCGATGACGACGACGAGGATGACGATCAATGGCCAGGTCTTGCTGAGGTGATCCAGACGCTCCGACAGGGGCGGAGTCTCGTCCAGGGCCGGAGCCAGGGACGGGTTCAGTCTGGCCCGGATGTAGATCATCGTCACGTAGGCAAAGGCGGTCAGCAGACCGGCACCGACACCGCCGATGAACAGCTTGCCGATAGGCACTTCCGCAAAGACACCGAACAGGATCAGCAGGATGGAGGGCGGAATGAGTGCGCCCAGCGTGCCCGCGGCGGCGATCGTGCCGGTGGCGAGCGCGGCGTCGTAACGCTTGGCGATCATCTCCGGCACCGCGATGCGGCCCATGGCGGCTGCACAGGCGACAGAGGAACCGGTCACCGCCGCGAAACCGGCGGAACCGACGACGGAGGCAATGGCAAGGCCACCGGGGACCCTTGCCATCCAGCTTCGACAGGCGTCGAACAGGCTCTTGGTCAGTCCCGCATGGTAGCAGACGAAACCCATCATCAGGAACATGGGTACCGACGACAGGGTCCACTTCGCGGCGAAATCGTAGGGGATGGCAGACAGGATTCCCCAGGCGGGTCGACTGCCGATCATGATGTAGATACCGCCGAAGCTGACCAGGATCAGCGCGATTCCGATAGGGAACCGCAACAGCAGCAGGGCGACCAGGACGCCCAGGCCGATCAGGCCGATGATCTCGTTTTCCATTCAGCCCTCGTTCCGTTCGGCTTCGCGTGCGAGCGCCTGTTCGTGGGCTTCCGCGTCAAATGCGGTTTCACCGAGGCCGCTGGCCAGTCCGGTGACGCTGTTGCAGAAGCGATAGAGAAGGATCAGGGCGAACAGTCCGAACCCGAGCGGCAGCACGAAGTAGCTCGGCCAGATGATGATCTTCAGACCGCTCTCCAGGATGTTGGCATCGACGCTGAATTTCTTAAGGGATTCGAACCAAAGCCGGTGTGCGATACCGCCTGCCACGATTGCCGATACAAGCCAGACCGCACCGATCACCAGCTTCTGCCAGCGTTCCGAGAACTGCCGGAAGATCACCTCGACGGAGATGTGACCGTTCAGCTTCTCCGACAGGGCGACCGGCAGGTAGGCGACGATCACCATGTAGTAATGCGAAACGATGAGCGACGTTGCCGGGATCGGCCAGTTGAAGAGGTTCTTCAGCAGCACGTCCGCCACGATCTGCAACATCATCAGCATGACCGCCGCCGCCCCGATCATCGTCGAGGCGGCGACAAGCCATGACAGCACACGTCCCAGTGCTTTCATGGGGCGGTCTTCCTTCCGATAGCGGCTCGGATCAGAGCGTGGAGGGATCGATCTTCGCGAAGATTTCTCTCACGAACAGGTCCGAAACCGCCTTGGTGTCCGATACATCGACGTCTGCGGTCAGCTTGGCCCACTTCTCCACCAGACCATTGATGATCTGAAGCTGCTCTTCCGCGTCCTGGATGCCGAACTTCTCCTTGTTCAGCTTCGCCACGGCCTTCAGGTCGTTGGCACGGAACTTCGCCGTCGCTTCAGCAACTGCCGCCGAGGGTTCGACGATCTCGACACCAACGGTGCTCGGGTTACGGAACAGCTCCTGATTTTCAGCCAGGTAGGTCACCGTGGTCCAGGCAATCGACGAGCCACCGGCCAGGATGAAGGACTTCTTGTCCGCGTCCGACAGATCGTTCCAGACATCACGGTTCAGGTTGAACATGCTGTTGCCGATGTAGACCCCGATCGGAGCATCGAGCAGATAGTCGGTGACTTCGCCGATGGAAAGGCTGCGCAGCACATCCAGCGTGTGCGTGTTGCCGTCGAGCTGACCCTGGCTGATCGATTCATAGATGTCGTTGGCACCCAGAACCACAGCCGTGGCACCCATGGCCTCGACCCAGCGACCGAAGGGGCCGAATCCACGGATCTTCTTGCCCTTGAAGTCCTCCGGCTTGGAGATCCTGTCGACGGACATCATGTAGTAGGGGCCGATCACGGACGTGCCGAGGAATACCTGATTCTGCGCCTTGTATTCGTCCAGGCACTTTCCACAGGTCGCCAGATACTCGTTGGCCGCTCCGGCAATGGCGACCGGATTGACGCCCGCCGTGGCCATGTCGACCAGCAGGTTGCCATAGGGAAACTCACCGCGATGGTAGGCTGGGACGACGTAGGCCACATCCGCAATGCCGTCTCGGACGCCAGTCATGGATTCGGCGAAGTTGAGCAGTGAAAGTTCGAAGACCTTGCCGCTATAGCGGCCTTCCGTACGTTCTTCGATCTGTTCGGCGAACTTGTACATGCCGCGGACAAGGCCGCCGCTGCCGGTGTTGCCGATGGCGATACGCAGTTCTTCTGCCTGTGCAGGGGCGGATGCCATTGCGGCAGCCAGTCCCATGCAACCCGCAACGAGTGCGGACGTGATCTTGAGGGTCATCTGTTTCCTCCCCTGAACCTCTTTACCCAGCGACAGTAACTTACTTGCTGGGCAACCATCAAGTTTGTTTGGGCGGAGGTGCCGTGCTGAATTTGCAGGCATTCCGGTAGGCAGGCCTGTTTCGTGCCGTGAAATGCGTGACTGCCGGGCAATTGCGTGGCTGACAGGGCATCACCGCACGGGCATCGTGCGCATGGAAGTGGCCTGCAGCGTGGGGGAGAGACCATGAAGATCGTCAGTGGCTCGGATCTGGAATCGATTCAGGGATATCGGCTCACGGAATCGGCACCACCGCGTGCTGGCGCAGGCGAGGTGACGGTCAATGTCGCTGCCTGTGGTGTGGGCTATGTCGATGTGCTGGTGGCACTTGGCGGCTATCAGGTGAAACCGCCCCTGCCGCATGTTCCCGGCTCGGAAGTCGCCGGGACCGTAGCCGAAATCGGATCAGGCGTCGAAGGTCTGGCTGTGGGACAGCGCGTGCTGGCCGCTGTTCGTGGTGGCTTTGCGGAGCAGGCGGTCGCACCTGCGACGGCTGTGTTTCCGATCCCTGAAACACTGGACATTGGCGCTGCTGCGGCCTTGCAGGTGAACTATCTGACCGCGCTGCATGGTTTACGCGACAGGGCCGACCTGCAGCCCGGCGAGCGTCTGGTGGTGACCGGTGCGGCGGGCGGCGTCGGTACCGCCGCAGTTCAGGTGGGCAAGGCAATGGGCGCAGAAGTGGTGGCGGTTGCTTCCACGGCGGAGAAGCGATCCTTTGCCAGCGATTGTGGTGCCGACCATGTGCTCGACAGTGAAGTCGATGGCTGGCGGGAGCGGCTGCGCGATGTGCTGGGCGGGCAAGGGCCGGACGTGATCTTCGATCCGTTGTGCGGCCCCCTGTTCGAGCCTGCATTCCGCTCCCTCGCCTGGGGCGGGCGGCATCTGGTCGTCGGTTTCGTTGGCGGTCCGATACCGGCACTGCGCGCCAACCTGCCGCTGATGAAGGGGGCGGGCCTGCTTGGTGTCGATGTCAGGCAGTTCAAGCTGTTCGAGGCAGAGAAGGCCGCCGCTCACATGCGTGAACTGATTGCCTGGTCCACCGATGGCCACCTGAGCCCGGCACTGGGCAAGCGCTTTGCCTTCGCCGACTTTGCCGCAGCGATGGAACATGCCCACAAGGGGCGGGGCTGCGGCAAGACGATCCTGGACATCGCGCCTGCTGGTGTCGGCTGACGCCTCAGATACTCAGGTCTTCCAGATTGTAGTCGTGGACATCGGCACGGGCGGCATCGTCCCAGGTCCAGGTTTCACCACTTTCCACATGCGGCTGATAGGCAAAGGGTGTTTCGTCCGGGAAGCGCTGACGGCGCGCATCGATGCCATATCCGATCATGCGTGCGCGGCGACGGATGCGTGCATCGTCATAGATCGTCGGCGCATTGTGGATGCCGCCGCCCGCAACGCCAAGGACGGAGCGTCGGCGGTGGAACCCGAAGTTCACGGTCACCCGCCAGTCCGGGCTGGTATTGGCGAATGATCCATGAACGACCTGACGGTTGCTGATCACCACATCGCCCGGCGCGCAGACCATCGGCACGGCATCGGGCAGGCGGTCTGAACCCGCAGCCTCACATATTCCGGCAATATCGACCTTGTTCAGCTTGTGCGTACCGGGCAGCACCCAGACACCGTTGGCCGGCGTGCAGCCATAGAGCTGGGCCATGAAGTTGAATCCATGTGTGCCCTGATCCCAGGCGGGGTCGTCCCAGTGGGTCACCCCATCCCGATGCCAGGCGACGGAGGCACCCAGTCCAGGCTCCTTCAGGAAGAGAGCTTCGTTGAAGGGTACGAAGTCGTCGCCGTTGATTGCGGCAGCAACGCCCAGGATCTCCGGATGGCCATAGACTCTCAGGCAGGCCTCGGAGAACTGAAGCGACCCGAGCGTCAGATAGACGATCTCCTCCGGTGCATCTGCCGCCGCCTTCGGCTCCGACATCTTGACCGGATGGCGACCGGCAGCGGCATCGGTGCCGCCAAAGGGGTCGCCCAGCGGTTTCGACCAGAACAGGGTCGGGGCCGTGTTGTCCACGCCCATCGCGCGGCGGCCCTGCGCATCCAGTTCGGCGCCCTTGTGGGTCGGGAACCGAGACCGCAGGTGCTTCACGTCCGCTTCAATGTCGGCCAGCTCGTCGGGTTTCAGCACGCCTTCGAAGACGTAGAAGCCGCAGCGCCAGTAGGCTTCGACGATGTCCGGGTGCAGGGTGCCCTTGCCGACAAAGCGGATGGGACCGCGATTGCCGAGATTCATCGCGCGTTCCAGACCTTCGGCCTGGTAACGCTGCATCTCCGCCTCGTCAGCGCCGAAATCGACGCCGGTGGGGTGTCTGGGTGCATTCATGGTCCGGCCCTCCCGCTGCCGCAAACATATTCACGGAAAGCGTAGCGGCGCATTGCCGCTACGTTAACCGCAAAGTCTGCAGGGGCCGGTTGCGCAGGCTCAGCCCTTCAGGACGCTCTGCAGCTTCATGGCGACGCCCATGTTCCCCTCGATCTTCAGCTTGCCCATCATGAAGGCCGTGGTGCCGTCGAGGTCGCCGTTCACCATCGCCAGGAAATTCTCCTTGGAGATCTTCATGGTGCAATCGGCGTCCTTGTCCTCGTTGGTGACCGTGTTCGGGGTGGAGGCACCGTCCAGGAAGATCACGCCATCATCGCCGAAATCGAACTTCAGCGTGGCATCCAGGCCCGAATCATCGCCGACGCGATCACGCATGCCTTCGGTGATTTCCTCGAGAGTAGCCATTGTCAGTCTCCAAATTGATCTGCTGTTTACGTTGACGGAAACACGACCACACCTGTCCGGAACGCGCAACCCTGACCCGACGTCAGTTCAGTGCGGCTGAATCCGGACCGCGTCGCCCGGTCGCAGCACCCGAAGCAGATGCAGAAGATCATCCACGGCAAAGGCCACGCAGCCTTCGGTCGGGGTCATGGACGGATGGGCGACATGAACGAAGACGGCACTGCCCGCCGACGGGCGAACGGGCCGGTCGTTGTGGCCGATGGTGAGGATCAGGTCATAGAGGCCATCGGCGCGCCACAACCGCTCATGACCGTATCGGCTGGGCAGCGTGACGGGACGGCTGTAGAGGGGGCTGTCCGGGTCGTCGCACCAGCCCTGATGCGGCTGCACCGGGGTGGCAGGGATCAGTGTTTCCGGTCGGCCCAGACGGTCGTGCCTGTAAAACAGCCGTCGCAGGGGGAAGAGACCGACAGGTGTGCCGCCGTCGCCCTCTGTCTTCGTGCTGACAATTCCGGCGCGTCCAAGCGCGCAGGCGAACGACCGGCGACCGAATGTTGCGTAGCCTTCCGGATGCACACGAAGCAAGGCCATGACAGGCGTCGTGCCCTCAGTCTGCCGCTTCGATGCCGGAGAGCGCGGCCCGGTCCTGGTCGAACTGCAGCTTGGCCAGTCGGGCATAAAGCCCGTCCTGTTTCATGAGTTCAGTATGTGTGCCGCTGGCCACGACACAGCCATGGTCGATGACGACGATGCGGTCTGCCTTCAGCACGGTTGCCAGGCGATGCGCGATGACCAGTGTCGTGCGCCCGTGCATCAGCTTGTCCAGCGCCTGCTGCACCATGCGCTCCGACTCGGCGTCCAGTGCCGATGTTGCCTCATCAAGCAGCAGGATTGCCGGGTCGCGCAGGATGGCGCGGGCAATCGCTATGCGCTGGCGCTGTCCGCCGGAAAGGCGCTGGCCGCGCTCCCCGAGTTCGGTGGCATAGCCTTCCGGCAGGCGATCAAGGAACTCCGCCGCACCTGCCGCCTGGGCTGCGGCATGGACCTCGGCATCGGTTGCTTCGGGACGGCCATAGCGGATGTTCTCCATCGCGGAGGTGCCGAACATCACGGCGTCCTGTGGCACCATGCCGAAGCGCTTGCGCACATCCGACGGATCGGCGGTGGTGATGTCGACGCCGTCCAGCGTGATGGTTCCGCTATTGGGATTGTAGAACCGCAGCAGCAACTGGAACACGGTCGACTTGCCGGCACCACTTGGCCCGACCAGTGCCACCGTCTCGCCGTTCTTCACGTCCAGCCCGAATCCGTCCAGCGCGGCAATCTCCGGGCGCGAGGGATAGTTGAAACGGATGTCGGTGAGGCTGAGGCGCCCCTCCGGCGTGTCCGGAAGGGAAGCGGGATTGGCGGGGACGCCGATGTCCGGCACCACCTGCGACAGTTCGATCAGCCGCTCCGTCGCGCCCGCCGCGCGTTGCAGATCGCCCCACATCTCCGACAGGGTGCCGACCGATCCGGCAACGACGATGGCGTAGAACACGAATGCCGTCAGTTCGCCGCTGGACATGGTGCCGTCGGCCACATCGGTGGCCCCGAGCCAGAGCACGGCGTCGATGGCACCGAAGATGAGCAGGATGATGATGGCGGTCAGCCAGGCGCGGACGGCGATCCGTTTCCGCGCCACGGCGAAGGTCTCGCCAACCGCGTCGCTGAACCGCTTCCTCTCGAATTCCTCCTGCGTGAAGGCCTGGACGGTCTGGACCGCGTTCAGGCTTTCCTCGGCCCGGGCATTGACCGCTGCCACCTTGTCCTGGCTCAGCCGCGACAGCTTGCGCAGCCGACGCCCGAAGAAGATGATCGGCACCACGACGATGGGCACCATGGCGAGGACCAGCCCGGCCAGCTTCGGGCTTGTGATGATCAGCATCGCCAGGCCACCGATGAACATCAGCAGATTGCGCAGCGCCATGGAGGCGCTGGAGCCGACGACCGTCTGGATCAGTTCCGTATCCACGGTCAGGCGGCTCATCACCTCGCCGGTCTTGGTCTGTTCGTAGAAATTGCGATCCAGGCCGATGACGTGGCGATACACGGCCTTGCGAATGTCGGCGACGATCCGCTCCCCCAGCCATGTGACCGTGTAGTAGCGCGCGAAGGTGAAGGCGGCGAGCAGGGTGAAGACGCCGAACAGGGCGATGAAATACTCGTCCAGCAATTGTCCCTCTGACGAGCCGAACCCGTTGTCGACCATGCGTCGAACCGCCTGGCCGATGGCCAGCGTCGCGGCGGCGGCACCGGTAAGGGCGATCACCGCGAACACGATCTGCAGGCGATAGGGCCGTGCAAAAGGCATCAGCCCGCGAAGGGCGCTGATCTTCTTCGGCTTCGGGCGGCCGGATTTCTCGTCATTGGTCTGACCCTGGTCAGTCGAAACGGTTTCTTCCGTCATGTCGCCCCGCGCTGAATCCCTTGCTCCTCGCGCCTTTCCCGGTCGCGATGGCCGGACACTACTGCCGACACGCCGGGACGCCAAGGGGGGCGCGTGGTCGCGGCAGTGGCCAGCATCACGCTTGCACCGATCTCCGGC
>BQJF01000053.1 GCA_021604565.1 Minwuia thermotolerans
CGTGACCTGCATCGCATTGTCGGTCTCGAACTGACGAATGGCGTCCCTGGTCTGTTCGCCCGGCAGTCCGTCCGGCTCTCCCGGATCATAACCGCGCGCGATCAGCAGCCGCTGGATCAGACGGATCTGGTCGCGGCGGCGAATCTCTCCCGAACCGGACACAGGCTGCGCCACGGAGGGCGTCGCCTGACCAGAGGCGGGCTGGAACTGTTTCACCGGCCTGAATGCCGCGATCCGCTGATCCTGCTCCGCCCGTTCGGCCGGGGAAATCAGGGCCGCGACATTCTCCTGATTGCCGGCCGCGTCCTGGTCCCCCTGCCCCGCAGCGACACCAAACCAGAAATAGGCCTGGGCATCATCGCGCGGCACGCCCAGCCCGCCCATGTAGAGCGAGGCGAGATTGTACTGCGCATCCAGCACACCCTGTTCGGCCGCTTCGCGGAACCAGCGGGCTGCCTGGAAGTAGTCCGGACGTTCCTGCTCCTCCCCGACATAGACCTGGCCGAGGAAATTCTGCGCCTCCGGATGACCGGCGCGGGCAGCCGCGTGAAACCAGACCTTGGCCAGATCCACATCCTTCGCGACGCCGACTCCCTGGCGATAGAAGATGCCGAGATCGACCTGTGCGGGGACATTTCCCTGTTCAGCCGCCCGCTGGAACCACTGCGCCGCTTCCGCATAGCTGACACCGACGCCGTTGCCATCACGGTAGCGCACGCCAAGCTGGAACTGCGCCGCCGCATGACCGGCATTGGCGCGCGCCTGCAGCGCCGCGAGATCATCCTCCGCCGATGCTGGCGCGGCAGGGGTCGGGGCTGCTGGGGCTGGGGCTGGGGCTGGAGTTGGGGGTGCAGCAACGACCGCAGGCGCTGCGTCAGCCTGTTCCGGCGCCGGGGACGCCACGGGCTCGGACGGTGCGACCGGCGCAGGCGTGGGCGTCGCATCCACGGGTGCCGCAGACTGCGGCGCAGAGCTCTCCGGCGCCGATACGGCAGGGGATGTGCCTTCGACCGGCTCGCGCACCGCAACGGGCGGCGCGGTGGAATCGGAGGCCGATGCGGTTTCCGGAGTGGCTGATGGTTCCTCATCCCCCACCGGCACCATGTCGGTCAGGGCTGCGACGGCCTGACGTCCCTGCGCGACCCAGTCATTGAAACGCGGATCGCCGATGACGAAGAAGCCACCGGCAAGGACCGCGAGAAAGATCAGGGCAAGCACCAGATAGCCCATGCCGCGACGACGGCGGGGCTGGTCCTGCGTCGCGTGACCTGCAGCCATGGGTCCGGACGCGGACATCCCTGCGGCAGGCTGGTCCATGGCGGCGGCTGCCATCGTCTCGGTCCCGGTGTACCCGGCTTCAGTCTCGTGGTCCGTGTACTGTGGCGCTGCACCGTCTCCGCCCTTCAACAGGCTTTCCACGGGCACGATCCGCCTTGGCCGATCCGGCGGTGCAGCCGCTGCGGGGATATCGGTGTCGGTGTCATCCGCATCGGCGCCGCGGACTTGCGGCGCGCGTGGCTCCGGTGCCAGCTCGGTGGCATCATCAGGCTGACCGGTTGCTGCATCCTCCCTGAAAGCGGCAAAGGATTCCTGCTCATCCCGGGCCGTCGTTTCGGCTTCCGTGGGGGCTTCGTCGGCACGCAGTTCCTCTTCCGCCGCGCTGAAGTCGGGCCGGTCGTCATCGTCAAGGTCGCTGGTATTCTCTGTCGGCAGATCGCGCAGGATCGGCTCGACGCGGCGACTGACCGACTGACGACTCGCCGTCAGATCGTGCAGTGCCTGAATGGCACCGGGTGCCGGACGCTGCATCGGCGCGTCGTCATCTTCGAGTTCCCCCGCAACCCCGGCGTCAGGCACATCCTGATCGCCGCCGGGTTCCGTATCCGAAGCCCCTGCCGGTTCGGCGGTCTCTTCAGCGGGCAATTCCTCCTGTTCGGGCTCGCTGTCCGCTGCCTCCACGCCTTCACCTGTGGAAGCAACAGGTTCTGGCGCGAACTCCGGTTCGGGTGCGGGTTCAGGCTCAGGCTCAGGCTCAGGCTCCGGTTCGAATTCAGGTTCCGGCTCGGGCGCAGCAACCGAAACCGGTTCCGGCACTGGCTGAACAGACGGCTTCTGAACCTGCTCGAGCTGCCGTTCCACATCCGCGAGCTTCGCGAGCACGGGTGCCAGGGCGGCGGTGACCGCGCCGCCAATATCTGGAGCCGCTTCCTGCGGGTCGCCCGCCCGCGTCTCGACAGCCTGCCGAAGTTCCTGGATGTCATCACGCAGTTGGTCGAGCCTCGGGTCCTGCGGTGCCGGTTCCACCGTCGACGCAACTTCCGTCGCGCGCGCTGCGAGCTGTTCCCGCAGCGGGAACAGTCTTTCCTCCGCCCGCTGATCGACCGTATCGATCTTCCGCGCCAGGTTGAGCATGCCGTTCATCATGCGCTGCATGTCTGTCTTCAGGGGAGCCAGATCGTCCGTGAGGTCCGGCGGCGACGCCTCCTGACCGCGTGCGGACTCCATGGCTTCAAGCCGCCCGTTCACGGCGTCGATCCGCTCGACGATCCCGGACATGTCGGCGGCAGCGGCGAGCGAACGCTCCAGCCCGGTCAGCCGCCGACCGATACTGTCGACAGCCGCTTCGAGCTTCGAGGAGTCCGCGGGGGCCGACGGGGTGTCGCGTACCTGGTCGACCCTGCGCGCCACCTCGGAGATGGCACGCATCAGCCGCGCGGTATCCAGCGAGGATCCCTGCGGCTGGGCTGCTGGCGCAGGCGTGGCGGCCTGTGGCTTGTCAGCCTCTGCAATGGCACGATTGAGCCATTGGCCGAGCGTCATGTCCGCCGCCCTGGCCTTGGCCTTCGCCACCTCCCGCGCGTCGCTGTCGACGCCCTTGATGCTCCACGGTGCTCCCGGCTTCATGGCAATCGCTTCCTGAACTTGTTCACCGGCAAGCCAGTTCCCGCGTCGCGGTGACGTACGCTTGCCTGATTCGTACTACCTGACCGACAAGTAGGGCCGTTTTTTCGCCAAAGTCAAAGGTCCCGGCAAGGGGTATTACCCGGAAATGGTAGGGCCATATTGAAATCTGAAGCGCCGCAAAATGCCTGGGGCGCAATCCCCGGACTGGTTAACGGGCCGGGTTCGGCACGTCCCGGCCTGCACAAGCCTCAGGGTCTGTGCGGGCCAACAGGATTAACGTCCCTGCGGGACGCCAAAGGCCAGGCTCGCGTTCCTCTCGCTCTGCATCCGCCCGCGGGCAGGACTGTGACGGATCACGCATCTGTTGCGCTTGGCATTTTCGTAAAGATTGTGCTAATTCTGGTCCTTAAGAACAAAAACAAGGAATGCTGCGGTCAGCAGAGGTCGGACTTTGGAGGTCCTTAATGTCGCTTCTGGTTGAACTGCTCAAGGCTACGGCTGTCTCCAATGTGAGATTCGCCGAGATTGTCGGGACCAACAATCCCGACTCGCTTACCGGCACGACGACGGACGATACGATTGCGGGTCTGGACGGGGATGACACCCTGCTCGGCGACCTGGGCAATGATTCGCTGAACGGTGGCGACGGGGCAGACTCCCTTTTCGGCAACGACGGGGACGACACGTTCCGCGGCGGACTCGGTGACGACACCTTTGCCGGTGGCGCTGGCCGCGACGAGGCCGACTATACCAATGCGACCGATGCCGTCCTGGCGGACCTCAACAGTGGCACTGTCACGTCCCAGTTCGGCACGGATTCCCTGATTGCGGTGCAGGAACTGCGTTCCGGCAGCGGCGATGACGTCATCACCGGCGACGCGACCAACAACCGCTTCGAGACGGACGGCGGCAACGACACGGTCGATGGCGGCGCGGGCGACGACACGATCTTCGCCGACACGGGTGACGACAGCGTCACCGGCGGCGATGGCGATGACTTCGTGCACGCCGGCAGCGGCAACGACGATGTGGACGGCGGCACAGGCAATGACACTGTCTTCGCCAAGGAAGGCGATGACACCGTTGTGGGCGGCGATGGCAACGATTCCCTGGCAGGTGAAGGCGGTGCGGATTCGCTGACCGGTGACCTGGGGAACGACACGCTGGCCGGTGGCAGCGGTATCGACACGCTGGAGGGCGGTGCCGGACAGGACAGCCTGATCGGTGGCGGTGACGGTGACCTGATCTCCGGCGGCGATGCGTTCGACAAGATCCTCGGCGATGCCGGGAACGACACCATCAGCGGTGACGCGGGAAGTGATGTGATCGTCGGCGGCGATGGCGCCGACCAGATTTCCGGCGGTGACGACAATGACACCGTGCGCGCCGACGCGGGCGCTGACATTGTCTTTGGCGATGCAGGCAACGACCAGTTGTTCGGCGGCCTGGACAGCGACCTGCTGGACGGCGGCGATGGCAATGACACGCTGCGCGGTGACCTGAACAGCGATGCTATCGGCGGCGACGACACCCTGATCGCAGGCGACGGCGATGACGAGGTTCAGGGCGGGCGCGGCAATGATGTCGTGACGGCCTCCAGCGGCGTGAACCGCCTGTTTGGTGACCAGGGCGACGACACGATTGTCGGTGGCACCGATCAGGACACGGTCAATGGCGGCGACGGCAACGATTCGCTGGACGGCAACGCGGGCAATGACCGGATCGACGGCGGCACGGGTGCCGACTTCGCGACCGGCGGTCTCGGCGATGACGAGATCAATGGCCAGGCGGATGACGACACCCTGTTCGGCAACGACGGCGCGGACACGATTCGCGGCGGCAGCGGCGCGGATACCATCGAAGGTGGTGCGGGCGGTGACACCATCCAGGGCGGTGTCGGCAACGACACCATCCAGGGTCAGGACGGCGATGACACGCTGCGTGGCGAGACCGGCGACGACATCATCAATGGCGGCCTGAACAATGACCTGATCGAAGGCGGTTCCGGCCTCGACACCATTACCGGTGGTGAAGGCGCGGATACGGTACGCGGCAACATCGGCGCGGACTCGATCGAGGGCAATGCCGGCAACGACGACCTGTCGGGCGAGGAAGGCAACGACCGCATCTTCGGCGGCGACGGCGGCGACACGATCACGGGTAACGAGGACTTCGACCAGCTCTTCGGTGGCCTGGGCGATGACTCGATCATCGGCGATTCCGGGGCCGAAACGGTCCCCGGCGGTGCGGCCGACACGCTGGAAGGTGGCTTCGGCAACGACACGCTGCGTGGCGGATCGTCCGACGATCTGCTGTCGGGTGACGAGGACAACGACAGTCTGGAGGGCGGCTCCGGCGAGGATACGATCTTCGGCGGCACCGGCGATGACTCGGCCCATGGCGACGGCGGGCGCGACAGGATCTTCGGCGGCGACGGTGCGGATACCGTCCGTGGCTTCGATGACTCCGACCTGATCCGCGGCGGCGCCGACAACGACCGGCTGTTCGGCAATGACGGCAAGGATACCGTCAAGGGCGATGACGGCGATGACAGCATCGACGGTGGCGATGGCGGCGACACGCTGGTCGGCGGCACCGGCAACGACACGATATTCGGCAACAATGGCGCCGACTTCATTGACGGCGAGGACGGCGCGGATTCCCTCTCCGGCGGTGTGGGCAGCGATATCCTGAAGGGTCGCGACGGCGACGACAGCATCTTCGGCGGGTCGGACTCCGATATCATCGAAGGTGGTCTCGGCAACGACAGCCTGGACGGCGGCGCGGCCTCCGACATCATCCGGGCCGGTGGCGGCGACGATCTGCTGCTCGGCCAGGGCGGCAATGACATCCTGAATGCCGACGCGGGTGCGGACTCCATCTTCGGTGGCTCCGGCAATGACGACATGCGCGGCGGCGACGACAATGACACCCTGGTCGGTGGTTCCGGCGCAGACCGCATGGCGGGCGGCGCAGGCATCGACACGGCGGACTACACCAGTTCCCCCGGTGGCGTGACCGTCAACCTGAACAATGGCAAGGGCAGCCGCTCCGACGCGGAGGGCGACCAGCTTCGCAAGGTCGAGAATGTGATCGGCACCAGCGGTGTCGACATCATCCAGGGCAACCTGGACAACAACGTCCTCGACGGCGGCGCGGACGCAGACAGCCTGACAGGTCTGGCCGGGGACGACACCCTGCTCGGCGGGGACGGTGCCGACACGGTGAAGGGCGGCGCGGGCGCCGACTCGCTGGATGGTGGCGCGGGTATCGACGTCGCCGACTATTCCGGCTCGCTCGGACCGATCCTTGTCGATATCGGTCTTGGCACGGCTTCCGGTGGTGACGCGACCGGCGACACGCTGACCAACATCGAAGGCGCAATCGGCACCAGTGCCGGTGACACGCTGATCGGCGATGGCGGCGACAACAACTTCGACGGTGCCGCAGGCGATGATTCCATCGACGCCGGAGCGGGCAATGACACGCTGATCGGCGGCACGGGCAACGACACCCTGGTCGCGGGCGACGGCAACGACAGCATCACCGCAGGCAACGGGCTGGACCTGGTCTCCGACGGCGCGGGTGACGACACCCTGGCGCTCGGCGCCGGTGCAGACACCATCATTGGCGGCGCAGGCGCGGATTCCATCAACGGCGGCGCGGCTACCGACACCATCACCTTCGCGGCCTCCGCCGCTGCCGTGGGTGTCGACCTCGGGACCGGCAACGGCACCGCCGGTGACGCCCTGGGCGACGTCTACCTGAATATCGAGAACGTTATCGGGTCGAACTTCGACGACACGATTTCCGGCTCCAATGCCGCGAACGACCTGTTCGGTCTGGCCGGCAATGACTTCATTTCCGGCAGCGGCGACCAGGATGACCTGTTCGGTGGTGCGGACAACGACACCCTGTCGGCCAGCGACGGCGATGACCTGGCCGAAGGCGGTGACGGCAACGACCAGCTCTTCGGTGGCGCGGGCATCGACCGCCTCTTCGGCCAGTTGGGCGATGACACGGTCAATGGCGATGCCGGGACAGACAACATCTTCGGCGGCGACGGCAATGACTCGGCCAACGGCGGCGCGGATGCGGATCGCATCTTCGGTGACGACGGCAACGACAGCCTGAACGGCGACGGCGGCGACGACGAGATCTTCGGCGGCGCAGGTGCCGACAATCTGCGTGGCGGGGCTGGCAACGACCAGATTTCCGGCGGCGACGACAATGATTCGATCCGGGGTGACGACGGGGACGACACCCTGTTCGGCGAACTGGGTGATGACACGGTACGCGGCGGCCTCGGCAATGACAGCCTGGTGGGCTCGGACGGCGCGGACGTGCTGGATGGTGCCGACGGCGCCAACGCACTGGACGGTGACGACACGCTCAGCGGCGGTGCAGGCACCGACTTCCTGCTGGGCCGGGCGGGCAATGACGCGCTGTTCGGCGGTGACGATGACGACACGCTTGCCGGTGACGACGGTAATGACACGCTGCGTGGCGGGGCCGGGTCCGACGTCGCCAACGGTGGCGCGGGCTTCGATCTGATCAAGACCGACGCGGGCGACGATACCGGCATCGGTGGCGATGGCGACGACACCATCCTTGGCGGCCTGGGCAATGACTCCCTGACCGGTGACGCGGGCATCGATTCCCTGCTGGGTGAGGATGGTGCCGATACCCTGTCCGGCGGCGAAGGTGACGACGCACTGGATGGCGGCGCGGACGCGGACCTGGTGTTCGGCGGACTGGGCCTCGACAACCTGTTCGGGCGGGCTGGCGCGGATACCCTGTTCGGGGAAGCGGGCGAGGATCTGGTCGCGGGCGGCGCAGACGATGACCGGCTGTTCGGCGGTTCCGAGAATGACGTGGTCCGGGGTGACGACGGCGCGGACACTCTGTCCGGCGACGCGGGCGACGACACGATTGCCGGTGGTGAAGGCGACGATCTGATCATCGGCGATGCCGGGGCGGATCAGTTGAACGGCAACAACGGTACCGACACGGTGGACTATTCCGCTGCGGGCGGTGCGCTGCGCATCAACCTGACCACGGGCATCGGTGAACTTTCCGACGCGGCAGGCGATACCTACGCCTTCATCGAGAATGCCATCGGCGGCTTCGACAGTGACGAGATCACCGGTTCGGCCACCGAGAACCTGCTGCAGGGTGGCGACGGCAATGACCTGATCTCCGCCGGTGCGGCTGCGGATACCCTGCTGGGCCAGGCGGGCGACGACAGCCTGGAAGGCGGCGCGGGCGCAGACGTGCTGGATGGCGGCGACGGCAATGACTCCGCCGACTATCGCGGCTCCGGTGCGGCGGTGAACGTCGATATCGGGCTTGGTGTTGCCACGGGCGGTGACGCCGACGGCGACGTGCTGATCTCCATCGAGAGCGCGGTCGGCACCAATGGCTTCGGTGACACCCTGCTGGGCAGCGCCGCCGACAACAAGCTGGAGGGCCTGGGCGGCGACGACGTACTGGACGGCGGTGACGGCAATGACACGCTGGCCGGCGGTGCCGGGGCGGACTCCCTGGTCGGTGGCCTGGGCGCCGACAGCATCATCGGCGGTACGGGCGGCGACACGCTGGAAGGCGGCGACGGCGACGACACGCTGGGCGGCAGCGAAGACAACGACCTGATCATCGACGGGGCCGGTGCGGACAGCATCACTGGCGGTCTGGGCGACGACACGGTCATCGCGGGCGCTGGCGCGGACGATATCAACGCCCTGGGCGGTATCGACCTGATCGATTATTCGAACTCCGACGCCGGGGTGACGGTGGATCTGGCAGGGGGCGTCGGTTCCGGCGGTTTCGCCGACGGCGACACGGTTGCCGGCTTCGAGAACCTGATCGCGACCAATTTCGACGACAACATCACCGGCAACAGCTCTGCCAACAACATCGACGCGCTGGACGGCAACGACAATGTCAGCGCGGCAGATGGTGACGATACCGTCACCGGCGGTGCAGGCGATGACACGCTTTCCGGTTCGACCGGTGCCGACCTGCTGGATGGTGGCGACGACGCCGACCGTCTGTTCGGCGGCAGCGAGAACGACACGCTGCTCGGCGGTCTGGGCAATGACACCCTGCAGGGCGAGGAAGGCGACGACACGCTGGATGCAGGCGACGGCGACGACCTTCTGGTCGGCGGTATCGGTGCGGACACGGCCTCCGGCGGCGCAGGCAACGACACGCTGGCGGGTGAGGACGGCGACGACACGCTGGACGGCGGTGCGGACGACGACAATCTGAATGGTGGCGCAGGCGTTGACCGGCTGTTTGGCGGCGACGGCAATGACTCCGTGCTTGGCGGTACGAACAACGATCTGCTCGACGGTGGCCTGGGCAACGACACGCTGCGGGGCGAGGAAGGCGATGACACGCTGACACTCGGCGACGGCGACGACCTGGGCGATGGCGGCATCGGTGCCGACAGCATCAGCGGCGGCGCGGGCCTCGATACGCTGCGCGGCGACGCGGGCGACGACACCCTGCGTGGTGGTGACGATGCCGACGACCTGACCGGCGGCGACGGCCTTGATGCCCTGTTCGGCGATGCGGGCGACGACACCATCACCGGCAATGCTGGTGAGGACACGCTGAACGGCGGTCTCGGCAACGACAGCCTGGACGGTGGCGACGACAATGACACGCTGAGTACGGGTGAAGGCAACGATACGCTGGCCGGCGGCCTGGGTGCCGACTCGCTCGTGGCCGGCATCGGCAATGACGTGCTGCAGGGTGATGAGGGCATCGACACGCTGCTGGGCGGCGATGGTGACGACTCCATCCTCGGCGGCGATGATGGCGACCGGCTGGACGGCGCTGATGGCAACGACACGTTGCTGGGTCAGGACGGCGACGACACCATCACTGCCGGGCTTGGCGACGACGACGTCAATGGCGGTCTGGGCAATGACTCCATTACCACCGACCTCGGCAATGACACGATCAACGGCGGCGCGGGCGACGACACGATCGACGCCGGCAACGACGATGACAGCGTCATCGGCGGCGACGGCGCGGACTCGATCAACGGCAACTGTCACGAGGACACGCTGGAAGGCAGCAGCGGCAACGACACCCTGATCGGCGACGACGGCAACGACGTGCTGTTCGGCGGCAACGACAACGACCTGCTGAACGGCGGCGAAGGGGCCGACTCGATGGAGGGCGGCACGGGCACTGATACGCTGTTCGGTGGCTCGGAGGATGACACGCTGAACGGTCAGGGCGGCGACGACAGCCTGGCCGGTGGCCTGGGCAACGACCTGTTCGAAGGCGGCGCAGGCGCCGATACCCTGCGCGGCGGGCTGGGCGATGACACCATCACCTATGCCAACTCGGCTTCCGGCGTGAATGTCGACATCGACCTCGGCACGGCCACCGGTGGCGATGCAACCGGCGATGTCTTCGACAAGATCGAGAACATCATCGGCTCCGACTTCGACGACACCCTGCGCGGTGACGAATTCGGCAACGCCCTTTTCGGGCTGGGCGGGGACGATCTGCTGCAGGGCCGCGCCAGTGGCGATACGCTGGACGGCGGCGAGGACAATGACACCGCCAGCTACGAAGGCTCCTCGTCGGCGGTGAACGTCAACCTCGACCTCGGCACCGCTGCAGGCGGACATGCGGCCGGCGACGTCATCACGAACGTGGAGAACCTGATCGGTTCCAGCTTCAGCGACACGCTGATCGGCACGGCGGGCGCGAACAGCCTGCTGGGCGGACAGGGTGCCGATCTGGTACTTGCCGGTGACGGCGACGACACGCTGGGCGGCAATGCAGGCAATGACACGCTGGATGCCGGTGACGGCAACGATCTGCTGTTCGTCGGCCAGGGTGCCGACTCGGTGGTTGGCGGCGCGGGCTCCGACACCGTCAGCTTCGCCGGCGAAGTCACCGGCGTCAGCTTCGACCTCTCCAACGGCGGCAATGACACGGTTTCGGGGATCGAGCAGGTCATCGGTTCCGACCTTGCCGACACACTGATCGGCAGCGCCGCAGGCGACACGCTGTTCGGCGCCGGTGGTGCCGATACCATCGCGGCAGGTGACGGCGACGATACCGTTGATGCAGGCGTGGGTGCCGACACCGTCAGTGGCGGTGCCGGGGCCAACAGCCTCGACGGTGGTGCGGGCCTCGACGTGCTCGACCTTTCCGGGGAGGTCGGGCCGGTTACGTTCGATACCTCGGACACGCTGTTCGGTGACGACACCATTTCCAGTTTCGAGGGTGCCATCGGCACCTCCGCCGACGACACGCTGTCCGGCGGTGCGGAGGACAACCGCTTTGTCGGCGGTGCCGGGGCTGACTCCATCACAACCGGCGGCGGCAACGACATCGCCATCGGTGAAGACGGCGACGATATCCTGGACGGCGGCGACGGAGCCGACACGCTGCAGGGCGGTGCGGGCAACGACACCATCACCGGTGGCCTGGGCGACGACTTCATGAACGGCGGCGGCGATGATGACCTGTTCATCCTGGCCGACGGCTTCGGCAACGACACCATCCAGGGCTTCGTGGCCGGTGCCGGAACCGACGACGTCATCGACGTGCAGGCGGTCACCGCGCTGAACAACTTCGCCGACGTGCTGGCCAATGCCACGGACGACGGCACCGACACCACCATCAACCTGGGCGCAGCCGGTGTGCTGGTGCTGCAGGGCGTGCTGGTCGCGGAACTGGACGCGGACGACTTCGACTTCGGCGGCCCGACCGTCATCACCGGCACGCCGGGCGACGACATTCCGCTGAACGGCACCAGCGGCGCGGACACCATCCAGGGCCTCGACGGCAATGACTCCATCGTTGCCGGAGACGGCGATGACACGCTGGACGGCGGCGACGGCAACGACACGCTGCAGGGCGGCCTGGGTGCCGACAGCCTGAACGGCGGCGCGGGCGATGATTGCGCCGACTATTCCGACAGTGCCTCGGCGGTACAGATCGATCTGGCGCTGGGCACGGCCTCAGGTGGCTCGGCACAGGGCGATACGCTGACCAGCATGGAGGGGGTCCTGGGTTCCGCATTCGGTGACGCCCTGAACGGTGACGCGCTGGACAACCACTTCTTCGGCCAGGGCGGCAACGACACGATCCAGTCAGGGCTTGGTGCTGACACCGTCAGTGGCGGTGACGGCAATGACTTCCTGGATGCGGGCGGCGATGCCGATACCATCCTGGGCGGCATTGGCGACGACACCGTGCTGGCCGGTTCCGGCAACGACACGGTCAACGCGGGCGACGGCAATGACTTCGTCGATGCAGGTTCGGATGACGACATCGTTGATGCCGGCGCGGGTACGGACACCGTGGATGGCGGACTGGGCGCGGACTCGGTCAACGGCGGCGCTGATAACGACACCCTGATCGGCAACGACGGCAATGACACGCTGGAGGGCGGACTTGGTGCCGACCTGATTGGCGGCGGAGCCGACTTCGATCTGATCTTCGGTGATGCCGGTGACGACATACTGAACGGCGATGACGGTGACGACACCATTGTCGGCGGCGACGGTCTCGACACAATCGATGGCGGCAGCGGCTCCGACTCCCTGAGCGGAAATGACGGTACCGACCTGCTGATCGGTCAGGCCGGGGCGGACGAACTGTTCGGCGGCAATGACGATGACCAGCTGTTCGGCGGCACGGAGAATGACACGCTGAACGGCGGCGCCGGTGCCGACACGCTCGACGGTGGCGAAGGCAATGACTCCATCGTCGGTGGCGACGGAGCAGACACCATCTCAGGCGGTCTCGGCAACGACACGGTCAGCTCCGGCAACGGCAACGACACGATCACCGCAGGTGACGGCGTCGACCGTGTCTTCGGCGGTGCTGGCGATGACTCCATCGACGGTGGTGACGGCAACGACACCCTGCGCGGTCAGTTCGACAATGACACCATCAATGGTGGCCTTGGCGACGACTTCATCCTGGGTGGCGGCAACTTCGACAGCCTGTTCGGCAACGAAGGCAATGACACCATCAACGGCGATGACCCGTCCCTCGACACGCTGGTCGGTTTCGACACCATCTTCGGTGGCGTCGGCGACGACCAGTTGAACGGTGCCGGTGGTCAGGACGTCCTGTTCGGCGGCGATGACAACGACTCGCTGCTGGGCGGTGCCGACAATGACAGCCTGGACGGCGGCAGCGGCATCGACACCCTGCGCGGCGAGGCCGGGAACGACACCCTGCTCGGTCAGGATGGCAATGACATCCTGGATGGTGGCGAAGGCACCGACCTTCTGTTCGGTGGGCTGGGTGACGACAGCATCTTCGGCGATGCAGGCGCGGACACGCTGAACGGCGGCACGGGTGGCAACGACACCCTGGCCGGTGAGGATGGCGACGACCTCTACGTCTTCGACAACGCCAGCTTCGGCAACGACGTGATCGAGGATTTCGTGGCCGGGGCAGGAACGGACGACGTCATCGACTTCTCCGCCCTGTCCATCAGCTTCGGCGATCTGAACTTCGTCGATTCCGGCGGCAATCTGGTCATCACCATCACGGGCGGCGGGACCGAGTCCCTGACCCTGCAGGGGCTGGCCGGTGTGACGCTGGATGAGACCGACGACTTCATCTTCTGATCGCGTGACGACAGGACGACGACATCAGCGGGCATCCCTTTTGAAAAGGGGTGCCCGTCTGCTTTGTGCGGCGGTGCTCGGCATCACCCTGTCCGCGATGGCCCTGCCCGCGTTGGCCGTGGCCGAGCCGACCACCACGTTGCGCGACGGTGTGCGACAGCACATGGACTCGCCCGGAAAGACAACGCATCAGGCAGGCTTCGGCCCCGATACCTTCATCTTCGGTCCTGACAGCGGCCATGACCTGATCGCCGGTTTCGACCCGTCGGAAGATCGGATCATCCTGCGCAACCTGGAACGCTGGCCGACTTACGAGAAGGTTGCGCGCCGGGTCTGGTCAACGCCGCACGGGCTGTTCATCGGCCTCTCCAACACCGACAGCATCCGCGTTGCCGGAACCCGCCCCGGTGACCTGACGGCCGGCAACCTGATTGTCATCACGGATTAGACCGTCCCGGTGGCTGTATGCTGCCTGTCCCACACAATTCGCCTGCGCGGATACTGCAATTCCCCGCGTTTTGTGTTCTGCTTGGCGTCTGCATGAATTTGGGGTGATCAAAGGGGGTCTTTGAGATGGCTAGCGACATTGGGTATGGGCCGCTGTTTCCGCTGGGCGAGGATGAAACGGAATACCGCCAGCTGGACGTGGACGGCGTCAAGGTGGAGAAGCTGGGCAACCGGGAATTCGTCACGATACAGCCGAACGTTCTGAGCGAACTGGCGGAGACCGCATTCGGCGACATCAGCCACCTGTTCCGGCCTGCGCACCTGCAGCAGCTGCGCAACATCCTGGATGATCCGGAGGCGTCGGACAATGACCGCTTCGTGGCGCTGGAACTGCTGAAGAACGCCAATATCTCCGCTGCCATGGAGTTCCCCTCCTGCCAGGATACGGGCACCGCGATCATCGCGGGCAAGAAGGGCCAGCAGGTCATCGTCGATGGCGATGATACGGAGGCGCTCTCCGTCGGCGTCCAGCGCACCTGGGCAACCCGCAACCTGCGCTACAGCCAGATGGCCCCCCTGTCGATGTTCGAGGAGAAGAACACCGGCTCCAACCTGCCGGCACAGATCGATCTGGAGGCTGTGGGCGGTGACGCCTACAAGTTCCTGTTCATCGCCAAGGGCGGCGGGTCGGCCAACAAGACCTTCCTGTTCCAGGAAACCCGCCGGGTGCTGGATCCCGACCGCCTGCTGCAGTTCTTCGCGGAGAAACTGCCGACCCTCGGCACCGCCGCCTGCCCGCCCTATCACCTGTCCATCGTCATCGGGGGCATGTCAGCCGAGCAGACGCTGAAGACCGTCAAGATGGGCAGCTGCAAGTTCTATGACGCGCTGCCGACCACCGGCGACATGACCGGTCGCGCCTTCCGCGATCTGGAACTCGAGGCGCAGATCCACAAGCTGTCGCAGAACCTGGGCATCGGGGCGCAGTTCGGCGGCAAGTACTTCTGCCACGACGTGCGGGTCATCCGCCTGCCGCGCCATGGCGCGTCCCTGCCCATCGGCATCGGTGTTTCCTGCTCAGCCGACCGTCAGGCCAAGGCCAAGATCACCCGCGACGGCGTGTTCATGGAGGCGCTGGAGCGTGATCCGTCGAAGTACCTGCCGACGACGGAGGCCGATGCCAGCAACGCGGTCCGCATCGACCTCAGCCAGCCGATGGACGAATTGCGCAACATCCTGACCAAGCTGCCGGTGGAAACGCCGATACTGCTGTCGGGGACCATGATCGTTGCCCGTGACATCGTGCACGCCGAACTGTCGAAGCGTCTGGCCCAGGGTGGCGAACTGCCGGCCTACTTCAAGGATCACCCGATCTACTACGCCGGTCCGGCGAAGACCCCGGAAGGCTACGCATCCGGTGCGTTCGGGCCGACTACTGCTGCCCGCATGGATCCCTATGTACCGGAGTTCCAGGAGCTTGGCGGCTCCATGATCTCCGTCGCCAAGGGCAACCGCTCCAAGCAGGTGGTCAACAGCTGCAAGAAGAACGGCGGCTTCTACCTCGGCTCCATCGGCGGTGCCGCTGCCCGTGTCGGTCGCGACGAGATCACCAGCGTCGAGGTGCTGGACTTCGAGGAACTGGGCATGGAAGCCGTCTGGAAGATCGAGGTGAAGGACTTCCCCGCCTTCGTCGTCATCGACGACAAGGGCAACGACTTCTTCGACCGCTCCAGCCGCCGCCATGAACCTGAAATGGACGGTGCGGTCACGGCGAAGTAGCGCCCGCCGGAACTGCCGCACTGAACCCTGCTTCCCTTCCCGCATTGCGGGGGAGGGAAGCTTCGGTTTCGATCGGGTCGATTGCGTACCGTCGGATGACCTCAGGCCTGCGGCAGCAGCACCACGCGGCCAACGGCCCGGCGCTCGGAGATCTCCGCCCAGAGCGCCTTGTAGTCAGCCAGCGGATAGGTGGCGTGGATCTTCGGGCTGATGGCCCGGCGCGACCAGAGGTCGGTGAGACCTGCCATCACGCGGTCCCGTTCCGGGGTCAGCCGGACACGCTCGTCCGCCGGGGTCCAGCCCCAGTAGGTACCCCAGTTGAAGCCCATCACCGTGGCGTTCTTCAGCAGCAGCAGATTGACACCAAGCTGCGGGATTTCCCCCGCCGCATAGCCGATGGTCAGCAGCCGTCCACCCAGGTCCAGGCAACGGAGTGACTGGTGAAACACGTCGCCGCCCAGCGGGTCGTAGATCACGTCGACACCACGCCCGTCCGTCAGTTCCAGAACTCTGGTGCGAAAATCGGTTTCACGGCTGTCGAGCACATGATCGGCGCCGCGCTGGCGCAGCCAGTCCCGCTTCTCCGCCGTTCCCGCCCGGGCGATCACGGTGGCGCCGACATCGCGGGCGATCTCCACCGCCGCAAGACCGACACCGCCCCCGGCCCCATGCACCAGCACGGTCTGGCCAGGTTTCATCTCTGCCCGTTCCACAAGCGCCCCATAGGACGTGCCGTAGGACGACAGCAGCGGAATGGCCTCCGCATCCGACAGGCCGTCCGGCACGGGATAGACCTGCCCGGCCCAGACCACGGCTTCCTCCGCCGCACCGCCCCAGTCGATAAAGGCCATGACGCGATCACCGACCTGGAAACGGTCCACATCGTCGGCGCATTCGGTGACGATACCAACGACCTCCGTCCCCGGCGCAAAGGGCCGGGGCGGCTTGCGCTGGTACTTGCCCTGTACCACCAGACCGGTGGCGAAGGAAATTCCGCAGGCATCGATGCGGATGCGCACGGCCCCTGCCCGCATCTCCGGCACGGGCAGGTCACCAAGCTCCAGTTCGTCGAACGGTTTCCAGTCGTTGCAGATGAGTGCCCTCATCGGGCTTCGATCACTCGACGCCCGGCAGACGCTCGACCGACGGCGGGCCATCCATGAATGCACCCATGGCGCGGCCCATGGTCTTGAAGTGATCCGAGGCACGATGTGCCTCCGTCGCTTCCTTGTCCTTGTAGGCTTCAAGGAAACGGTAGGTGTTGGGGGTATCGGTCTTGAACAGGCGATAGAACAGGCACCCCGGTTCATTCGCGTTCACGGCCTCCACCAGCTGCATCGCTGCAGCCTCGAAATCCTCAGCCGAACCGTCCTTGCACTTGATCGTCGCAACTACACCAATCATGGCTATCCTCCCCTGAATTGAGCCTGTCGGGAGGGTAGGTTGGGCAGACGGCAACGGCAAGCCGCTTTGCCGGTCAGCGCGCGTCCACTGCCATGCCTCAGACGCAGGTCCGGACGGGCTACCGATCCGGCCTAGTCCTCGTCGCGGCCCAGCATCATGGCATTGATGTCGGCGAAGCCCGGTGTTTCCGCCGCGAAGCCGAAGCTGCCCTTCTCCTGCACCTCCGTCGCTGCCCGCATCAGGCCGCGAATGGCGGCGAGGGCGAAGGCGGAGCCCAGGCTGATACGCTTCGCCCCGGCATCGGCGATCTGCGCCACGGTCAGACCGGCCGTGGCCAGCACGTTGACCGGACGGGAGACGCCCTGACAGACTTCCCGCACCAGTTCGATCTTCCGCAGGCCCGGCGCATAGAGCACATCAGCTCCCGCATCGGCGAAGGCGTTCAGGCGGCGCAGGGTCTCGTCCATGTCCCTGCGACCATAGAGAAAGTTCTCCGCCCGCGCGGTCAGCACGAAGGGCTTGCCGGACTGTCGCACGACCTCGGAGGCGGCGGCAATGCGCTCGACAGCCAGATTGAAGTCCACAATCGGGTCGCTCAGGTCGGCGGTCGTGTCCTCGATGGAACACCCGGCAAGACCGGCGGCGAGTGCCTGACGGATGGTCTCGGCGCAGGCTTCCGGACTGGTGCCGAAGCCGTTCTCCAGATCGCCGTTCACCGGCAGGTGTGTCGCCTGCACGATCTCCGCCGCGTGACTGATCGCCTCCGTGCGGGAAACGCTGCCCTCCGCATCGCGCCGACCGATGGAGAAGGCAAACCCGGCACTGGTGGTGGCCAGGGCGCTGAATCCCATGCTCTGCAGGATCCGCGCGGACCCCCGGTCCCATGGGTTCGGCATGACGAACGGCCTGTCAGCCCGATGCAGGTCAGCGAAGGACTTGGCGGGACCGCTGGTCATGATTCAGCCCTGCTTCCGCTCGATCAGTTCGATCTTGTAGCCGTCCGGATCCTCGATGAAGGCAATGACGGAACCGCCGTGCTTCATCGGTCCCGGCGGGCGGGGAATGGGCACGCCGGCCTTCTCCAGCTCGCTGCAGGTGGCATAGATGTCCGGCACACCGATGGCCAGGTGCCCGAAGCCGGAACCCAGGTCATAGGGTTCCTCCTGCCCCCAGTTGTGGGTCAACTCGATCACCGTGCTGTTCTTCTCCTCACCATAGCCGACGAAGGCCAGGGTGAACTCGCCGGTGGGGAAATCGGTCTTGCGCAGTTCATTCATGCCCAGCAGACGGACATAGAAATCCAGCGACTTGTCGAGATCCTTTACCCGGATCATGGTGTGCAGCAGCCGTGCGCCTTCCATGACGTTCCCTCCTCAGTTCCTGTCTGTCAGATTCAGTACCACGCGGGCGGCCCTTTCCGAAGGCCATTCCCCGGGCGGACGCAGCATGTCGGCAACCAGCCGTCCGGCCTCCGCCTGGGCATCACGATGGGTGCTGTCGCTCAACAGGGCAATGATGTGTGGGGCGATCTGATCCGCGCGACACCGTTGCTGGATCAGTTCAGGCACCACCTCCCTGTCCAGCAGGATGTTCGTCAGGCTGGCCCAGCGGATCCTGATCAGGCGCTTTGCGATGGCGGCTGTCAGGCTGTTCAGCCGATAGGCAACGACTGACGGGGTGCCGGCGAGCGACAGTTCCAGCGCGACAGTGCCTGACGCGGCCAGCGCCACGTCGGCCGCATGAAACGCATCCATCTTCAGGTCGGGCCCGACGACGTGCGCGGGAATCTTCAGTTCCGTCAGCATCTGCTCCACGGCCGGTTTCAGATGCGGCAACGTCGGCGCAACGACCACCAGATTGGGGACCTGCAACACCGCTTGACGCAGACCGTCGATGAAGATCGGCCCCATCCGGCGCAATTCCCCCATCCGGCTGCCGAAAAGGACTGCCGCCATCGGCGCATGGGAGGGGATTCCCAGATTGCTGCGGAAGGCTCGCGGATCGCCCGAATAGCTGCGTTCCGCCTCTATCGCCGGGTGCCCGACGAAGGACGAAGAAAGTCCCTCCCGCTCGAACAGGGGCGGCTCGAACGGCAACAGGGTCAGCAGATGGTCATAGAGCTGTGCCATGCGCACCGCGCGCTTTGGCTTGTAGGCCCAGACGGAGGGCGCAACGTAATGGATCTTCAGCAGATCCATGTCCTGCACGGCCTGCACGAGACGGCGATTGAACCCCGGTGAGTCGATCGTGATCAGGCAATCGGGCTGGACCTGTCGCACCAGGGCCTCCGTCTGCTTCAGCCTGCGGCGGATGGCCAGCGCACGCGGCAGGACCTCGAACAGGCCCATGACGGACAGGATGGTGATCGGGAACAGGCTCTGCAGCCCCTCCCGCGCCATCTCGTCACCGCCAACACCGACAAACCGCACCGTGCCGCCGGACTGGTCACGCAGCGCCCGCATCAGCCGCGCGCCCAGCACGTCACCCGATGGCTCCCCCGCCACCAGCATGATCGTCCGCCCCGGCAACTGCTGCGCACTCATGGGGTATCGCGGTGTATGCCGGTGATGAACAGGCCCGCCCTGTCGGCATCCGCGATGGTCGCCGCCCGGTCCACGATCATCGCCGCCCCCGCTTCGACGGCGATACCGCTCAGCCCGGCGGCGGTGGCCCGGCGGACCGTCTCCCGCCCGATGGTCGGCATGTCCACCCGGTGATCCTGCCCCGGCTTGGTCAGCTTCACCAGCACACCACCCGTGCCCTTCACCAGGTCGACGCAGCGTTCCAGCATCCTGTCGGTGCCCTCGGCGGCCTCCACGGCCAGGACCAGCCCGTCACGCACCACCGCGCCCTGACCGATGTCCAGGGCCCCCAGAGCCTCCACGACGACGACCGCACGGGCAATGTCCTGCTGCGCGGCCTCGTCCGGCAGCACAGACCCGAGGGGGCCTTCCTCCACCAGCACATCACCCTTGATCTCGTGGGCGCCGACAACGCGGAAACCCTTCTTCTGGAAATAGCCAACCAGCACCTGAAGCAGCGCGTCGTCACCCTTCCGGGCCGCGGCAATCACCTTCGGCAGCAGGCTGATACCTGCCAGGTCCGGGCGCAGCTTGGAGAAGTCCGGGCGCGCAACCCTGCCCACCATGCAGACACTGTCGCAACCGCCGCGCCTCAGGGCAGCGAGGATATCGCCGACCCGGTCGAACTGGATGAAGTCGTGGGGGTAACGAGCCAGCAGCTCCGGCTCCGTGAACCCGTCGAATGCCAGCACATGCACACCGATGTCCATGGCTTCCGCCGCCGCCGCAACATCGCCCGGCACGTCACCGCCACCGGCAATGATGCCAAGCCGTTTGGGCAGGTCGGCCATGGGTTATTGCGCCGCCGCCGCATCCTTGCGGGGCGTGCAGAGACCGCGGGAGGAATTGGCTTTCATGAAGCCGATGATGTCATCCACCCCGGCCTCGCCCTGAAACAGCTTTTCCGCGTCCGCGACCTTCTCCTCCATCGTGCCCTCCGGCCCGAAAAGGAAGCGATAGGCGCGGCGCAGCGTGCTGATCTCGTCGCGGCTGAAGTTGCGACGTTTCAGGCCGACCAGGTTCAGCCCGTCCAGCCGCGCCAGATTGCCCCGCGCCAGACCGTAGGGAATGACACTGGTGCCAAGCGCAGACGCCCCGCCGACCATGGCGTGCTTGCCGATCTTCACGAACTGATGCACCGCCGTCATGCCGCCGACGATGGCCCAGTCATCGACTTCCACATGCCCGCCCAGCAGCACGTTGTTCACGATGATCACATGGTCCCCGACATGGCAGTCATGGGCGATATGCGCACCGGTCATCAGCAGGCAGCCATTGCCGACCGTGGTCAGCATCCCACCGCCTTCGGTGCCGGGATTGACCGTCACATGCTCGCGGATCGTGCAGTCCTGCCCGATCTCCAGGCGGGACAGTTCGCCCTTGTACTTGGTGTCCTGCGGCGGATGGCCGATGGAGGCGAATGGGAACACCCGCGTTCGCGCGCCGATGCGGCTGCGCCCCGCGAGGGCCACGTGGGAGACCAGCTCGACCCCGTCATCCAGGGTGATCTCGCCCTCGACCACGCAGAAGGGACCGATGCGCACACCCTCGCCCAGGGTCACGTCGTCACTGACAACCGCTGTCGGGTGAATATCGGCCATTCAGAGCTTTTCCTGGATCATGGCGGCAAAGTCGGCCTCGGCCACCACCTTGTCATCGACATAGCCCTTGCCGTGCATCTTCCAGATCATGTCGCCGCGACCCCGCAGCTTCTCGACATGGACCCGCAACTGGTCACCCGGCTCCACCGGACGGCGGAAGCGGCAATTGTCGATGGTCATGAAATAGACCACCTTGCCCTCCATCCCCTTGCCCAGCGTGCGCGCGAACAGCACGGCTGATGTCTGCGCCATGCATTCGATGATCAGCACACCCGGCATCACCGGCTTGACCGGAAAATGGCCGACGAAGTGCGGTTCGTTGATGGTCACGTTCTTGATGCCGACAGCGCTGTGGTTCGGCTGGATATCCACGACACGATCAACCATCAGCATCGGATAGCGGTGGGGGATCATCTGCATGATCCGGTTGATATCAACCGGGCCAGCCATGTCATCCACGATGGTCGCATCCGTGTCCGTCATGTATCCGTCCCCTTCTTCGTGCCCAACCGCCGGATGGCGGCAAGCTGGCGCCAGAACTCCCGTACCGGCATCGCGGGCTGCCCCAGAACCGCGGCACCGTCAGGCTGGTCGTTCATCACGCCGGAAAGCGCACCGATCTTCACGCCATTGCCGATCTTCACATGGCCTGAAATGCCAGCCTGACCACCCACCTGCACAAACTGGCCGAGCTTGCTTGAACCGGCAATCCCTACCTGCGCCACGATGATCGAACCGTTCCCGATTTCGACATTGTGCGCGATCTGCACCAGATTATCGATCCAGACATTGCTGCCGATCTTCGTGTCATGGCCGGAACCGCAGGCCACACAGACATTGGCCCCGATATGGCAGTCATCGCCGATCAGTACCCGGCCCACCTGGGGCACCGCGACATGGCGCTGCGGATGCGGCGCGAACCCGAATCCCCCCGGGCCGATCCGCGCCCCGGACTGCACGTGCACACGCGATCCCAGGATGCAGGTCTCCAGCGAGGCATTGGCGTCTACGCGGCTGCCTGCGCCGATCACGACACCCGGACCAACCGAGACATTGGCACCAAGCACGACCCCGTCACCGATCTCCGCGCCCGCGCCCACGACAGCATGAGGCGCTGCTGACACGCCGTCGCCCACGATCGCGCTGTCGTCGATGAAGGCAGTCGGATGAATGACACCATCCGGTTCAGGGCCGGGATAGAGCGCCTGGGATACCATGGCAAAGGCCAGGTAGGGATGCGGTGTCGGCAGGACAATCGTGCTCGCCGGAGCGCGGTCGGCAAGCTCCGGCGTGATCACGCAGAACTGCGCCCGGGTCTCGGCGAGGGCCGGCAGATACTTGCGGTTGTCGAGAAAGCTCAGGTCACCGTCACCCGCCTGTTCAAGCGGCAGGGCATCACGGATCTGGATCGACGGGTCAACGCCCTCAGGCACCACGAACAACCCGGTCCTCTGCGCCAGATCGCCAAGCGTGAACGGGCCGAGCCGTCGATGAAACCGCGCGTCGGGCATCAGAAACCTTCAGGCCGCCCGACCTTGACCGAGGGAAGCCGCTGGTTCAGGCGCGCGATGATCTCCTTGGTGATATCCAGCGCGCCACTGGTCCAGCTGATGCTGTTGCGATCCAGGACCAGATTGAAGCCCCGTTCCCGCTCCAGCTCCTCGATGATGCCAAGGATCTGGCCCTTCAGCACCTCGACCGCCTGCTGCTGGGTCTGGCCAATGGACTGGCGGCGATCCTGCACCATGCGCTGGGCATCGGTGTAGCTCTTCTGCAACTCGTTCTTGCGCTGCTCGACGGCGTCGGGTGACAGGATGGCTGCCTGCTGGCGCAACTCATCCTGGCGCGCCTTCAGTGCCTTGTCCTCTGCCTGGACCAGTTGCTGCAGACTGTCCATGTAACCCTTGATCTGGTTCGCGATGCTGATGGCCGCCTTGGATTCACGCAGGATCTGCTGCGAGTCCATCGTCGCGATGATCGCAGGCGGCATCGACTGCGCCCGGGCGGCCTGTTGGCCACCAATCGTCATGAGCGTGATACAGATCGCGGCAAGCCAGATGGCACGCATGGGTGTTTCCTCAATTCTACACGTTCGCAGGGGAACCAATGATTCTCACGGCAGAAACCAGATGTTCCTTACAGCACAGGTTACCGACCGGCGGCAACCGGAGAGCGTCAGAAGCGTGTACCGAAGCTGAAGCGGAAGGCTTCCGTCTCATCAAGATCGTTGCGCAGGATCGCGCGGGCCACGTCAAACAGCAGCGGCCCGAACGGTGAACGCCAGGTCACACCGACGCCAACCGCGAGGCGGAGCGACGGATCATCCTCGACACCGCCATTGGCCACCACACCGAACGCGGAGCCATAGTCGCTGAAGAACCGGCCCGACATGCCCAGTTCATCAGGCAGGCCAAGCGGGAAGGTCAGCTCCGTCGAACCCGTGACGAAGAACTCGCCGCCGAGTGCGTCACGCGTTGCCACGTCCCGTGGGCCGACACCACTGGCCGCAAAGCCGCGCAACGTGTCACCACCGACGAAGAAACGGCGATTGATGCGGACATCCTTGGCCAGGCCGACGACCGCGCCGCCGCGCACGGTCTGTGACAGGGTCCATTCTTCAGAGACAGGGAAGAACTGCGTATGCCGCGCCTGAGTCCGCAGGTCACGCACCGTACCGCCGAAACCCGCCAGTTCCTGGCCAAAGGTCGAGAGCGAGCCGTCATGCGGATCAATCGGATCGTCCGTCAGGTCAAGTTTCAGCTCATACCCCAGCGAACTGGTGACGGAGACGCCCTGCTGCTGCTGGATGAACAGCGACGCTGTATTGCCCACGTTCTTGATGTTGTCGCGACGAAGCTGGTAGTTCAGGCTCATCCGCAGCGCTTCGGACAGGGAGAAACCGGTCCTGAGGCGCCCGCCGGAAGTGCTCTGGTCGAACGAGGACTCATCCTGGAAGTCGATGTTGGTGTTGAAGATGTCGATACCCGCAGCGATGGGCATGTCCAGGAAATAGGGTTCGGTGAAGCTCAGATCGACTTCGCGCCGACGCAGCGAAAGCGAGAAGGAGAGCCGCAGGTTCTGGCCCCGCCCCAGCAGGTTGCGTTCGCTGATCGAGACATCGCCGATCACGGCTTCTGTCGTAGAGAAACCGGCACCGACCGAAAGCTCGCCCGTCGGCTGTTCCTCGACCTTGACCTTCAGGATTGCCTTGTCGGGGGCTGAACCCTGCTCCGGCGTGATGTCATTGGTCTTGAAGAAGCCCAGTGCGCGGATGCGGCGGTTGGAACGGCTGATCTTCGCGGTATCGAAGGCATCGCCCTCGATCAGCTGCACCTCGCGGCGCACCACCTCGTCCAGCGTTCTGGTATTGCCCTCGATATCCACCCGTTCGACATAGACCCGCGGGCCTTCACGGACCTCATAGGTGATATCGACGGTCCGCTTCTCCCGGTCGCGCTGGGTGCGGGGTCGCACATCGACGAATGCGAAGCCCTTGCGACCAAGCTGGAACTGGATGTCGCTGATGGATTTCTCCACCTGCGTGCCATTGTAGATCTCGCCGGTCTCATCGGTGATCGCCTGGCGCAGTTCCTTCGGATCGACGTCCTTCACATCCGCTTTCAGATCGACGGCACCAAAGCGGTACTGCTCACCTTCCTCCAGCGTGAAGGTGATGAAGAAGTCCTCCCGGTCGCGGGTCAGTTCGGCCACTGCCGAGACGACACGGAAATCGACGTAACCATGTTCCAGGTAATGCTGCCGCAGACGGTCGCGATCCAGCGCGACGATGTCGGGGTCATAGACGTCGGTCGAACTCAGGAAGTTCCACCAGGCGCTTTCGCTGGTGGCAATGACGGAGCGCAGATCGTCGTCATCGAAGACCGTGTTGCCGAGGAACCGGATGGCGCTGATCTCGGTCGGATCGCCTTCATTGATCTCGAAGACCAGATTGATCCGGTTCTGCTGCAACTGGATGATCTTCGGCTCGATGGTGGCGGCGAAACGGCCACTGGCGCGATAGATCTGCAGCATGCGCTGCACGTCGCTCTGCACCCGCGCGCGGGTATAGACCACCCGTGACCGCAGTTGCACTTCCGATGCGAGCAGGTCGTCCTTCAGCAGCTTGTTGCCTTCGAAGACCAACTGGTTGATCACCGGGTTCTCGACGACGGTCACGATCAGGGCATTCCCCTGACGGCGCAGGTTCACGTCGGCGAACAGGCCGGTGCCGTAGAGTGTCTTCAGGGCGCGGTCCAGTCGCGTTGCCTCGAACGGGCTGCCCGGCTCGAGCTGCATGTAGGAACGGACGGTCTCCGCCTCGATCCGCTGGTTCCCCTCGACGACAATATCCTGGATCAACTGCGCGTTCGCAACGAACGGCATCAGCCAGGCCAGCACAGTAATCAGGATCAGCCGTCGCGACACGCCGTGGAACCCTCTATCTCCGGTCTGGCCCGTCACCGGGAATCAGGAAAACAGACCCTTCATGAAATCAACCACACCGAAACGGTCGATGTCGTTGAACGTCGCCACAAGCATCAGGCCGATGACCATGGCGAAGCCCAGACGGTAGCCGATTTCCTGAGTCGTTTCACCCAGCGGACGCCCCCGTACTGCCTCGACGGCATAGAACAATAGATGGCCGCCGTCCAGCATCGGGATCGGAAACAGGTTGATGAGCCCGAGGCTTATCGAAAGGAAGGCCGCGATATTGATCAGGGAGGCGATGCCAAAGCTCGCCGCCTGCCCCGAAATCTCCGCGATACCGGCCGGTCCACGCAGTTCCTCCACCGAGCGGTGACCGGTGATCATGTCACCGACCGCGGACAGGGTGCTGCTGGTGATCACCCAGGTCTGGCGCACCGCCTCGACCAGGGCACTGCCGACGCCGAGCTCGCGCCAGCCACGCTCCACCGCGCGCACGCCCAGCATGCCGACCTTGCTGTCATTGCCGAACTGGTCCTGGATCACCACCACACGCGGCTGTGCGTCCAGATCGATCAGCGTGCCATCACGTTCCACGGTCAGCGGCAGGGGCCTGTCCAGGTTCAGCGACACGATGCGGCGCAGATCCTCGAAAGAGACGACATCCTCGCCACCCGCTTCGACGATCAGATCACCGGGCTGCAAGCCGGCCTCCGCTGCCGCACTGTCGGCCACCACGTCGGATACCATCGCGGTCGTGAAGGGCTGGCCCCAGACCGTGAACATGCCCGCGAAGATGACGATCGCCAGCAGGAAGTTGGCCAGCGGGCCTGCGACGACAACCGCCGCGCGCTTCGCCAGCGGCTTGTTGTGGAAATTTTCCGGGTCGTCGTCCTGCACGTTGCCGGCATGGTCGGGGGTGCTGGCCGCGCCGCTGTCACCACGGAACTTCACGTAACCGCCGAAGGGGATCATCGAGACCTTCCAGCGTGTGCCGCGACGGTCATACCAGCCGAACAGCTCCCGACCGAAACCGACCGAGAAGGCCTCGACCCCGACGCCACACCAGCGGGCGACGAGGTAATGACCCATCTCGTGAATGAACACCAGCACCGTCAGGACGGCGAGGAACGGCAGGATGTAGTCGATCAGAAACATGCAGGTTCCCTTGCAGGATCAGTTGTACAGCGCCGTGCCAGCCACATCAGCCCAGCAGGGCAGCCGTCCGGACACGTGTCTCCGCATCCAGTGCCATGACGGCCTCAATCGTATCAGGCGCACCTGAATCAATCATTTCCAGAGCAGCTTCGACAATCTCCGCAATGCGAAGAAACCCGATCCGGCCCGCCAGGAATGCGGCGACCGTCACCTCATTGGCCGCATTCAGCACGGTGGGTGCGCCCTTCCCCGCCTCCATGGCGGTCCGCGCCAGTCGCAGCGCCGGGAATCGAACCGGGTCCGGCGCCTGGAAAGTAAGCTGGCCGAGTGTGGCCAGATCAAGGCGCGGCGACGGGGCCGCAATCCGCTCCGGCCAGGCCAGGCACGACGCGATCGGCGTGCGCATGTCGGGACTGCCGAGCTGCGCCAGCGTCGAGCCATCGACATATTCGACCATCGAGTGGATGACCGACTGCGGATGCACCAGCACGTCGATCTGATGGTCGGCGACGGGGAACAGGTGCCAGGCCTCTATCATCTCCAGGCCCTTGTTCATCATCGTCGCGGAATCGACGGAGATCTTGGCCCCCATCGACCAGTTGGGGTGCGCCACGGCCTGCGCCGGCGTGACATGCGCCATCTGCTCCATCCCCATGTCAAGGAACGGCCCGCCTGAAGCGGTCAGCACGATGCGCCGGACGGCCTGGGCACGGTCGCGGTCGAAGACCTGGAAGATCGCATTGTGTTCGGAGTCCACCGGCAGCAGCGTCCCGCCGAAGCGCCGGACATCGCGCATCACGATATCGCCCGCGCAGACCAGACATTCCTTGTTCGCCAGCCCGACGTCAGCCCCGCGCCGGATCGCGGCCAGCGTGGGCGCAAGCCCTGCCGCGCCGACGATCCCGGCCATGACGAAGTCGGACGGACCTGAAGCGGCCTCCACGAGCGCCTCCGGTCCCGCAGCCGCATCGATCCCGCTGCCGACCAGGGCATCCCGGAGATCGCCATACAGCGCGGGATCGGCGATGACCGCCAGCCGGGCACCATGCTGGCGCGCCAGCGCGGCCAGTTCGGCAACATTGCTGTTCGCGGTCAGGGCGTCGATACGGAACCTGTCGGTGTGACGTGAAACCAGATCCAGCGTGCTGAGGCCGATGGATCCGGTCGCGCCCAGGATCGTCACCGTCTTCTGCGGCCCGATGGCCGCAATGGCCCCGTCCCGGTTCGGGTGCGGCAGGCTCGCGATACCGGCTGTGGCGCTCATGCGGCAAATCCCATCACATCCGGCATCAGCGCCAGCATGATTGCCGCCGCCACCAGACCATCGACCCGGTCGATGATTCCACCGTGTCCGGGAATGATAGTACCCGAATCCTTCACGCCGAAATGACGTTTCCATGCGGACTCCGCCAGATCGCCGCACTGTGCGACGATCGAGACGAGCACACCACCGGTCAGCAGGGCCGCAACAGACAGACCTTCCGTGCCCCCCAAGCCGGCCCCGAGCCCGATCACCACGGACGTCGCAGCGGCAGCCACGACGCCCCCCGCAGCGCCCGACCAGCGCTTGTTCGGACTGACACGGACCCAGATACGCGGCCCCTGAAATGTCCGGCCCGCCGCCAGTGCACCGATGTCGCTGGCCCAGACGCAGGCGAGCAGCCAGATCAGCGGCCACGCCCCCCACTGCCGGAGCACCAGCAGCGCAAGCATCGCCCCGCAGATCACCGCGACCCCGAGCATGGTCCATATTGCCCGCCCGTCCGCGAACCGGGCCAGGAGTCCGGCCAGCACTGTCGAAGCAAGCACCGCGGAGAGCGCGATGCCCATGGTGGTTCCCAGATCAAGCAGCGCGATCGCGGCAACGCCACCAAGCAGACCGACGGCCATGGGGAGCGGGAACCGTCCGGCAGTGGCCTGCGCATCGGCGGAGGCGGTCACCCGCGACCATTCGAAGGCGGCGACGCTGCCTGCGACGACCAGGACGACATTGAACCAGACACCCCCGGCAAGCGCCGCCAGGATGACAATCGTGCCGAGGACCACGGCGGACCCGATCCGGGCACCCAGGCGCAGGTCACTGTCAGCCACTGCGTCCGCCAAAGCGTCGCTCACGCTGTCCGAA
>BQJF01000054.1 GCA_021604565.1 Minwuia thermotolerans
GCGATCAGGTCCGCAACAACCTGATCCTGGCCAAGCTGAACCGGCGGGCACGCAGCGCGCTGCGCGACCTGCGGCGTGACGCCATCATCGATCTGCGCTGACCATGTCACCGCGCCCCCTGCTGCTGTCCATGGGCGAACCAGCCGGGATCTGCAGCGAGATCACACTGGCGGCGTGGCAAGCCCGGCGACTGGAGCACCTGCCTGTCTTCGCCCTGGTTGGCGACCCCCGGTTACTGAGTGCGACCAGTGACGTTCCGATTGTGGAGATCAGCAGCCCGGCGGAGGCAGCGGGTGTATTCGATGTGGCCCTGCCCGTCCTTCCGGTCTCCGGCACGGTCAGGGCCGGCCCCGGCAGTCCTGACCGCCGCGACGCGCCGCTGGTGATCGAGAGCATCGAGCGCGCCGTCGCCGCCTGCATGTCGGGCGAGGCATCCGGCATCGTCACCAATCCGATCAACAAGGCCCTGCTCTATGACGTCGGGTTCCGGCATCCGGGACACACCGAGTTCATCGCCGAACTGTCGGGTGCGGAGTTGCCGGTAATGATGATTGCGGGTCCGAGCCTGCGCGTCGTGCCGGCGACCATTCATCTGCCGCTGTCTGCAGTGCCTGCCGCGCTTTCCACGGACGGGCTTGTTGCTGTGGGGCGCATCGTGCTGAACGCCCTGAAACGGGATTTCGGCTGCCAGCCGCCACGGGTCGCCTTCGCCGGACTGAACCCGCATGCGGGCGAAGGTGGTGCGCTCGGGCCGGAAGATGGTGCCATCATCCGCCCCGCCGTCGAACAGTTGCGCGGGGAAGGCCATGACGTCGTCGGCCCCCTGCCCGCCGACACCATGTTCCATGCAAGTGCCCGCGCCCGCTATGACGCGGCAATCTGCATGTACCACGATCAGGCGCTGGTGCCGGTGAAGACGCTGGATTTCGACCTGGGGGTGAATGTCACCCTGGGTCTGCCCATCGTGCGTACATCCCCCGACCATGGCACGGCCTTCGATATCGCAGGCAAGGGCATTGCCCGCGCTGACAGCCTGATCCAGGCCATCCGGCTGGCTGGCGAGATCGCGGAACGGCGCGCCACAGCATGACCGGCCTGCACGATCTGCCGCCCCTGCGCGACGTGATCCGCACACACGGGCTGGAAGCGCGCAAGGGGCTCGGACAGCATTTCCTGCTGGATCTCAACCTGACGGGCCGCATCGCGCGGGAAGCGGGCGACCTGACCGGCTGTGACGTTCTGGAGGTTGGTCCCGGTCCCGGTGGCCTGACCCGTGGCCTGCTCGCCGCCGGTGCGCGTCGCGTCGTCGCCGTGGAGAAGGACCAGCGATGCCTCGCTGCGCTGGAGGAGATCCGCGCCGTCAGTGATGGCCGACTGGAGATCGTCGAGGGCGATGCTCTCGGTTTCGATGCCACGGCTGAACTGGCGCCCGGAGCGCGTGTCGTCTCGAACCTGCCCTACAATGTGGGCACCCCCCTGCTGTTCGGCTGGCTGGAGCAACTGGAGCATTTCGCCGGCCTGACGCTGATGTTCCAGCGGGAAGTGGCGGAACGCATCGTGGCCCGCCCCGGTGACAAGGCCTACGGCAGGCTCGCTGTCATGTGCGGCTGGGCCGCCGACTGCCACATCGTCATGGATCTGCCCGCCCGTGCCTTCACCCCGCCGCCGAAGGTTGCTTCCGCCGTGGTCAACCTGGTGCCGCTGCCGAAGCCACGCGCCGAAGCCGACATGGCCACCCTGTCACGGGTGGTGGCCGCCGCCTTCAACCAGCGCCGCAAGATGCTGCGCCAGAGCCTGAAGGCGCTGGGCGGCGACACGGCTGCCCTGCTGGACAGGGCTGGCATCGATCCGACAAGACGGGCGGAGACACTTTCGATCGAGGAATTCGCCGCGCTGGCCCGGAACCTTCAGGTCGCGGGCTGATAGCTACCGCTCAGCCCTTCGACGAAATCGGCAAGATCAGGCAGGCGGTCGCTGCGCACCCGCTCCGCATGCAGGATCGCACGGACATCGCCGAGACAGCGGCTGACATCATCATTCACCACCACGTAGTCATACTCGGCGTAGTGGCTCATCTCCGTTGCGGCCTTGGCCATGCGCTGACGGACCACATCATCGGGGTCACGGCCGCGCGTTGTCAGTCGCCGTTCAAGTTCCTCGGCGCTCGGCGGCAGGATGAAGACCGAGACAATGTCCGACTTCCGCCGCTGGCGCATCTGTTGTGCACCCTGCCAGTCCACGTCGAAAAGCACGTCCCTGCCCGCCGCGAGCGCCGCATCGACAGGCGCAACCGGGGTGCCATAGCTGTTGCCGAACACTGTCGCATGTTCCAGCAGGCCGCCTGCACTGACGGTTGTATCGAAGATCGCCTGGTCGACAAAGAAGTAATCCCGCCCCTCCTCTTCCCCCGCGCGTTGCGGTCGGGTGGTCATGGAGACGGACATCGACAGTTCCGGCTCCTGCTCCAGCAATTGCCGCGCGATGGTCGTCTTGCCTGCACCGGAGGGTGAGGAAATCACGAACATCAGTCCCTTGCGTGACATGCCAGCGGGCATCCGTCTCTCCTCACTCACTCGACGTTCTGAACCTGCTCCCGCAGGCGATCGATCGTGGCCTTCATGGCCATGCCTACCCGGGTCAGGGTCACGTCGCCTGACTTGGAGCAAAGGGTATTGGCCTCCCGATTGAACTCCTGCGAGAGGAAGTCCAGTCGTCGGCCGACAGGCTCCCCGGCGACCAGCAGATCGCGCGCCTGCGCGACATGGGCGGAGAGCCGGTCCAGTTCCTCCCGAATGTCACCACGGGTCGCCTGCAGGGCCAGCTCTTGTGCCAGCCGTTCCTCGGTCACGGGGGGATCCATGGCCAGCAGTTCCTGCAGGGTCGCCCGCAACCGGATGGCGCGCTGTTCGGGTCGCGCCGCCTCTGCCGTTGCGGCCTCCGCGACCTGCGCCTCGATCTCGTCGATCAGGCTGGCGATGATGGCCTGCAGCCGCGCGCCCTCCTCCTCCCGCGCCTTGACAAGGTCGGTCAGCAAGCCTGCGTGATCCGCAAGTATGGCCTTGTCGCGCTGCGCCAGCTCGCTCTCGTCAGGCTGCTGGTCAGCCACCTCGACAACCCCGCGCACGGCAAGCAACCCCGCGACATCCACGGCTGCGCCACCGGACAACCTGACAGCTTCCTGATGCAACGACTGCAGCCAGTCGCGATTGATTGTCAGGCTGCCTTCTGCCGGCCTGTCATGATCGACATGCAGGGAGATGCTGACATTGCCGCGGGACAGCAGCGCCTGTGCCTTTCGCTTCAGTTCGGAGTCGGGCGTATCGAAGGCGGATGGCAGCCTGTAGCGCACATCCAGCCCCTTGCCATTGACCGAGCGCGCTTCCCATACCCACTTCCAGGTATCGGCAACGCCTTCACGGCGGGCGAAGCCGGTCATGCTGGTGATGGCCATGTCGGTTTCCTTCGAATCGCAGGTCGGTATTCAGGCAGTCTTTCCTGCACCATGCAGCTCCGCAAGCGGCAGGGATCCCTGTTCGACGATCCGCTCCACCGGGAGCCACAGACTGACCGACGTTCCCTTGCCTTCGTGGCTGACGATCTCGAGTGATCCGCCGTGCAGTTCGATCAGGGAATTGACGATGGGGAGACCCAGGCCGGTTCCCTTCTCCTCGGCCACCATCTGGTTCGCGATCTGACCAAACGGCCTCAGCACGGTTTCCAGATCCTTCGCGGCGATACCGATGCCGTCGTCGTGCACGATGATCCCGACGCGACCCGGCTCCCGAACGCCCTGGACAGTCACGCTGCCACCCGCCTGATTGAATTTCAGCCCGTTGGAAATCAGGTTCACCAGCATCTGCTTGACCAGGCGCGGATCGACATTCATCACCGGCAAGGTCTCCAGGTCCCGGACCGTGATGGCGATCTCGGCCTTGTTCGAGATCGGCTGCATCAGTTCGACCACTTCCGCCACGATATCCGCCAGGGCGATGGAGGCTTCCTGCAGCACCACCGCACCGGCCTCGACCTTGGCGAGGTCCAGCAGGTCGTTGATCAGGTCGAGCAGGTGGCGACCACTGGAGAGGATATCATCCGCATATCCCAGATAGCGTTCGCTGCCGAGCGGCCCGAAAATCTGCGTCTTGAATATCTCCGAGAAGCCGATGATGGCATTCAGTGGTGTTCGAAGTTCATGGCTCATCTTGGCAAGGAACTGCGACTTCGCCTGATTGGCCCGCTCGGCCTCGTCCTTCGCTGCAATGAGTTCCCGCTGCACCCGCAACTGACTGGTGATGTCGCGGACGGTCCCCTGGTAATAAAGCGTTTCCCCATGCGCATCCCGCACCACGAATGCGTTCTCCGAAATCCAGATGCGTTCCCGATTGCGATGGCGATAGACCTCGGAGACAAAATCGATCACCCGCCCATCGCGTTCCATCTGCGCGATGAACTCGTCGCGACGCCCCGGTTCCACGTACCACTCGGCAGAAATGTCATGCACGGCGGCCAGCATCTCTGGCTCGTTGTCATAGCCGTTCAGCGCGACCAGTGCCGGATTGGCCCGCAGTTGCCTGCCATCCAGCGTGGAACGATAGATGCCTTCCGTCGCGTGCTCGAAGATGTTGCGGTATTCGTCCTCTGCCCGCATGCGCTCGTCAACATCGATGATCGCGACCTGCAACGCGGGCTCACCCTCCCAATCGATGACCGAGACAAACTGTTCGCCCCAGAAGATGGAACCATCCGCACGCATGAACCGGACCTCGAACCGGTTCGGATGTTCACCGCCCTTCACGCGCGAGTCGGCGATCGACATGATCCGTTCCCGCTCGTCCGGCGCAATCAGCTTGCTGATATCCTCCAGTGCCATTGCAGCTTCCACCGAGGGCAACCGGAACAGCTCCACGAACGAGGGATTGGCAAACAGGATGCGATGCTCGCGATGGATGATGATGCCCTGTATCGACCCCTCGACGAGCTGTCGCAACTGGTGCTCGCTCTGTTTCAGGCGGCGTTCAGCCAGTACCCGCTTCTCGATCACCTCCTCCAGCTCCGCCTTGGCCAGTGCTAGGGAAGCTGTACGGGCCCGAACCCGCTCTTCCAGGTGATCGCGGGAATGGCGCAGTTCCTCCTCGCGCGCGCGCTGTCCCGTGATGTCGGTCCAGATCGTCAGAATCGCCCCTTCCGGAGTGCTCTGCTCCCGAATCTGGAACCATCGGTCACCGATCTGCTGCTGAAAGACGCTCGCCGATGAATCAATTGCCGGGTCAATGCGCGACCGCATTGCTTCCCGGATATTGCCGACCGGAGTCGTCTGCAGCGGGGATCGGTAGATCGCGATCAGCCTGTCCAGAGGCAATCCGTGCACCAGGCGAATGCCACTATCCTTCAGAATCTGCTCCAGCGAGGCATTCCACATCGACAGTTCGTTCTGCTCATCGAACATGGCATAGCCCTGCTCGGTATTCTCTATCGCCAGCTTCAGGTAACGCTCGGCTGTCTGCGCCCGCTCGTCGGCCCGCATCATCGCCGTCTCGTCGAGGCCCGTGCCGCGATAACCGACAAATTCACCATTCCGGTCGAACATCGGAACGCCGCTGATCCGCACATGCAGCATTTCCCCGGCGTGATTCAGGAAACCATAGCGGAAGTCCCGGAACGGCTGGTGCCGCCACAAGGTCTCCCTGTGCACATGCCATTTGGGGTCCTCGTCAGGATCAATGCCCAGTGCGTCCCAGCGGGTCTGGCCGAGAAAACTGGCCATATCGTCGCCGACACCGATGCCTGCGCTGGCGTCCGGGGTCACGAAGCGGAATTCCGAATCCTGCTGCCATACCCAATCCGCGGTCGCGGCAGCAAAATCCCTGAGTGCCTTCTCCTGCTGCTCGGCCTGCAGCACGGCATTCTTCGCGGCTGTCACATCGGAGACAATGGCCAGTATGCCGTCGTCATAGGCCTGGTTCATGAACCGAAGCCAGCGACCGTCCTGGGTCAGTCGATCAAAGGGTGTGTCGAGTGTCAGATGCTGACCAAGGGCTAATGCGATCCAGTCGTCCCGGTTGGAGCGCACTTCCAGTGGTACGACGCCACCATCCCATGCCATGCCGAGCAACTCCGCGTAGCTGATGCCGATCCGGATGCGCGCCGACAGTTCGTCCCACATGTTCCTGTAGGTCTGGTTGAATGCCGTCAACCGGTCGTCCGCATCGAACAGGGCAGCACCTTCACCGACCATGTCGAGCGCCCGTAGCAGCGATTCCTCTCCGGCCCGAACCGTCGATCCGGACCCGGCATCTGCAATACCGCCTTCAGTCGTTCTGTCGCCTGAGCTCTCGCCAGCGCCGGACATTGCGGTTGTGCTCCTTGAGGGTGCGGGAAAAGGCATGGCCACCGGTACCGTCTGCCACAAAGTATAGGTCATTCGTATCGGCGGGGTTAAGCACAGCTTCGATTGATGCCCGGCCCGGGTTGGCAATCGGTCCAGGTGGCAGGCCACCGGTCCTGTACGTGTTGTAGGGCGATTCGAGGTTCAGGTCGGCGCGGGAGATCGGTCGATCCAGCGTCGTCTCGCCCCTGGTGACCGCATAGATCACTGTCGGGTCCGACTGCAGCCGCATCCCCTTGCGCAGCCGGTTGATGAAGACGGCTGCGACTCTGGCCCGCTCCGACGCGACGCCTGTCTCCTTTTCCACGATCGAGGCAAGGATCACGGCCTCGTCGGGTGTCTCCAGCGGCAGATCCTTCTGCCGTTGCGGCCAGAGTTCCCGCAGGGCATCCCGCATAGCGATCCGGGATCGCCGGATGATCTGCTGTCGCGGATCGCCCAACTGGAAATGATAGGTCTCCGGCAGCATCGACCCTTCCGGGGCCACATGGGCCTTGCCGGTCATGCCCTCGATCCCGTTGAGCAGATCTGCCACCTCGACGGAGGTCAGTCCCTCCGGCAGCGTCAGACGTCGAACCACAGTCCGTCCGGCAACAATCTGTGCAATGACGGCGTTCATGCTCTGACCGGCATCAAAGCCGAACTCTCCGGCCTTCAGCCGTGTGCCCTGTTCGCGCACCCTGAGAACGGCGAGAAACAGCAGCCGGTCGTCAATGACACCGTTCTGCACCAGCGTATCGGCAATCGCGCGCGGTCCCGTACCACGCTCGATCACGACAGTCTGCGATTGCGTCAGCGGACCTGGTGCGTCAGCGCCCTGCCACCAGTTCCATGCGAACAGTGCAGCGGTTCCGGTCCCCAGAACGACGACGAGCAGCACCAGCCGCAGCGCCGACCGCATGGCGGATCAATCCAGCCGACGGAAGATCAGACTCGCATTGGTGCCGCCGAAGCCGAACGAATTCGACAGGGCAACATCGATCCTGCGCTCCGTCGGCTGCAATGGCGAAAGGTCCATGCCGGCCGATGACTCGTCAGGATTCTCCAGGTTCAGCGTTGGTGGTGCCACGCTGTCACGCATCGCCATCAGGCAGAAGATCGCCTCGACACTGCCCGCAGCGCCCAGCAGATGTCCGATGGACGACTTGGTCGAGGACATGGTCACACCGGACACATCCTCACCCAGCAGCCGCCGGATCGCCTTCAGCTCGATCTCGTCACCACGCGGCGTCGAGGTGCCATGGGCGTTGATGTAGTCGATCTCGTCACTGTTGATCCCGGCACGCTTCAGTGCTGCAGCCATGCAGCGATAGGCTCCGGAGCCATCTTCCGACGGTGCGGTGATGTGATAGGCATCGCCGGACATGCCGTAGCCGATGACTTCACCGTAGATCTTCGCGCCGCGCGCCCGTGCGTGCTCCAGTTCCTCCAGCACCACGATGCCCGCGCCTTCGCCCATGACGAAGCCGTCGCGTCCCTGGTCCCAGGGACGGCTGGCCGCCTCCGGGTTGTCCTTGAAGTTGCTGGACAGTGCCTTTGCCGCCGCGAACCCGGCAATGCCGATACGGCTGAGGGCCGCTTCCGCTCCCCCGGCAACCATGACGTCCGCATCGTCCAGGGCAATGATGCGCGCGGCATCGCCAATGGCATGGGCACCGGTCGAACAGGCCGTGACCACCGCGTGGTTCGGCCCCTTGAACTGGTTCTCGATCGAGATGTGACCGGAAAGCAGATTGATCAGACGTCCGGGGATGAAGAACGGCGACAGGCGTCGCGGTCCCTTCTCCGCCAGGATCCGGGCCCCCTCCTCGATGCCCTGCAGACCGCCGATCCCGGACCCGACAAGAACGCCGGAGCGAAACTGCTGCTCCTCCGTTTCGGCGACAAATCCGGAATCCAGCAGCGCCTGCTTGGCGGCAGCGAGACCATAGACGATGAAGCCGTCAACACGGCGCTGGTCCTTCGGCTCCACCCATTCGTCAGGGTTGAAGCCGTCCGGAAACTCCTCCGACTTGGGCTTGATCTCGCACGCATAGTTCGTGGCGAGATCTGCTGTCTCGAACTTTCGGATGGTGGCGGCGCTCGATTCGCTCTTCAGCAATCGGGCCCACGTCTCCTCGGCTCCGGTCGCCAGGGGCGTCACTGCCCCCAGTCCGGTCACGACTACACGACGCATCATCTGCTTTCCTGGCCGAACTGAACGATCAGGCGTTGGCTGAGATGTAGTCGATGGCGTCCTTGACCGTCTGGATCTTCTCGGCGGCGTCATCGGGAATCTCGATACCGAATTCTTCCTCGAAGGCCATGACCAGCTCAACCGTGTCCAGGCTGTCCGCGCCCAGATCGTCGATGAAATGCGCGTTGTCCTTCACCTTGTCTTCCTCAACGCCGAGATGCTCCACGACGATCTTCTTCACGCGGTCTGCTGTATCGCTCATGTCCAGTTTCCTTTGTCCCTGAAATCTCACTCAGTGATGTTGACCACATGCCGGAACACCTGCCCCGGAACACGGCTTCGATGAACTTCAATTGACGTCCCGATCCATCGGACCAGGGCGAAACGGGCGGCTCTTAACACACTTTATCTGGCAGGGAAAGCGAACGGAACCACCCGAAATCCGCCACTTTCAGCGTTCAGATCATGGCCATCCCGCCATTGATATGCAGGGTCTGACCGGTCACATACGCAGCCTCGTCAGAGGCCAGATAAACCACCCCGGCGGCAATGTCATCCCCGACGCCCATGCGACCGGCAGGAATGGACTGCAGCAACGCGGTTTTCTGGTCATCGCCCAGCGCGTCCGTCATGGCCGTCTCGATGAAACCGGGCGCGAGGCAATTGACCGTGATTCCGCGGCTCGCCACCTCCTGCGCCAGCGACTTGGTCCAGCCGGCGGTACCGGCCTTTGCCGCCGCATAATTGGTCTGGCCGCCATTGCCGGTGGTGCCGACGATGGACGTGATGGAGATGATCCGACCGTTGCGCCGCTTCATCATCCCGCGCATCAGGGCCTTGGCAAGCTGGAAACCCGCACTGAGATTGACGTTGATCACCGCGTCCCAGTCCTCTTCCTTCAGACGCATGGCCAGGTTGTCGCGCGTGATTCCCGCATTGTTGACCAGAATGTCGACACTGCCCATTGCCGCCTCGGCGGCCTTGGCAAGTTCCGCCGGCTGCCCGGCCTCTCCCAGGTTCGCCACCAGCACATGCGCCCGGTCACCCAGCGCGGCCTGCACTTCCTCCAGCACCGCCTGACGCGTGCCATGCAGTCCCACAGTCGCGCCGGCCGCATGCAGGCACTCCGCGATGGCCCGACCGATTCCCCCGGACGCGCCGGTCACCAGTGCTGTCTTGCCAGTCAGATCGAACATCGTCTCTCTCCTTCTGGTCCGGCTGCCTCCTGAAAGGCAGGAACCCTCTCTACCGCTCAAAGCGTGCCCAGGAACGCCTCGATATCATCCGGCGTGTTCACCGCCCTGGCCGACACGGACCGGTCTATGCGGCGGGTCATTGTCGCCAGCACCTTGCCGGAACCGATCTCGGCCAGTTCCTCGATACCATTGTCACGCATGTAGAGCACTGATTCGCGCCAGCGCACCATGGATGTCACCTGCTGCACCAGCAGCGCCCGGATACGCTCCGGGTCGTCCACGGCCGAAGCCGTGACATTCGCGATCAGCGGCACCTTCGGCGCGGAAATCGCCACATTGCCCAGCGCCTCGGCCATCTCGTCGGCAGCGGGCTGCATCAGCGGACAGTGAAACGGGGCGGAGACCTGCAGGCGCATTGCCTTCTTCGCGCCCTTCTCCTTCGCGATCTCCACTGCCCGATCGATGGCAGCGGAGGAACCGGAAACCACCACCTGGCCCTCGGCATTGTCATTGGCCGCCCGGCAGACTTCGCCCTGGGCCGCGGCCTCGGCCACCGCCGCCGCATCCTCCAGGCTGAGCCCCAGCAGTGCAGCCATCGCACCCTGCCCCACGGGAACCGCGCGCTGCATGGCCTGCCCGCGCAGCTTCAGCAGCCGCGCCGTATCGGAAAGGCCGATCGACCCGGCCGCGGCCAGGGCCGAATATTCACCGAGGGAGTGGCCCGCCACATACCTGGCGCTGCGAATAAGATCGAAACCGCCTTCACGCTCCATCACCCGCATGACGGCCATGGAAACCGCCATCAGCGCGGGCTGTGCATTCTCCGTCAGGACCAGATCGCTCTCCGGTCCTTCCTTCATCAGACGGAAAAGCGGTTGGGAAATGGCATCATCCACTTCCTCGAATACCTCGCGTGCCGCCGCCGAAGCCTCGGCCAGCGCAACGCCCATTCCGACCGTCTGAGACCCCTGTCCCGGAAAAACCAGAGCCCGTGCCATCTGTTCCTCCCTGCCACACACTCGGATGCGACTGATACCCTTGATCGGCGCCGTTCTATCGTGCGCGCTTGCCCTGTCAAGCTGACCGCCATCCGCGCCATGGGTCAACGGCCAAGATCGCTTGACAGCAGCCAGCAGCGGCCCTAGGACAAGCGCGCTCCGCGGCGCCAACGGTCCATGACCTTTTCGGTGCCGCAATGGTGGGGGCGATTAGCTCAGTTGGTAGAGCACAGTGTTCACATCGCTGGGGTCACTGGTTCGAATCCAGTATCGCCCACCATCCTTTCTCCCGCGAACCCACGACCCCACCGTGTCCTGGGCGAGACCCGCGATTTCTGCGGCCTTGCGGGCGTGGAGGCGGTGAAGGGCATGCCGGGAGACGCCGTTCAGGAGACGATTTCCGGCTGAATGCGGCCCGAGTCTCTTATGGCCCAATTCGACCTCCCCACCATCATTTGGGTTGGCTTTCGGGGTCAGGCGTTGAAGCCGAGCACCCGGCGTTGCTCGGACCAGTCCAGCGGAAGCGATGACATGCGGCCAAGACCGTAAACCGTGAGCGCCGGCGGCTGCCGTCCGTCGAGTATGGCCTCGACGATGTCCGGTGCAAGGTACGCAAGGTTCAGCACCCGCCCGATGTCGCTTCGGTCGAGCTGTTCCAGGTCAGACAGTTCGCGGAGCGATGCAACGGTCCCCTCGGCCAGCATCCGGTTCCAGCGATGCGCGTCCGCGATCAGTTGAACGAGCTTCGGATCGGGCCCGTTGGTTGCCTGATCGCCGCCGCCCAGGACGATGCGGCTGCCATTGGCGCGACGCGACAGTTCAACCGGCAGCTCGACGACCACGGATTCGGTCCAATCGCCATCGCCCGAGGGTCCGGTCCCCGGGCCACCAGGGCCAGACTCGCCATCAATGGCGGGCGGTCGAAGGCGGAGAGAGATGCCGCTCTCCCGCAGCTTGACCCGTTCCAGAAAGGCATCAAGCATGCACCGGCGCTCAATGCCGTCCGCGCTGGCCAGGATATCCGCTGCACGGTTGGCCGCATCAATTGTTTGTGTCACTGCGTCGCTGGCGTCCTGGCCATGCGCCAGCAGGTCCATCACCCTGAGCGGGTCACGTAGCAAGACTACCAGTTGATCGATGATCAGCTGGTCTAGTTCCGGGGCGGGCAATCGCCAGCCGCTGCTGCTGTCCGCCTTGCGGACAACGAGATGCTTTGACGTGTAGTAGAAGTACCGCTGGCCCTGCTTGCTGGCCTGGGTGGCATAGAGCGGCTCCCCGGCATCGTCGAACAGTCGGCCTTTCAGAAGGTGAGATGATGACGGGACGTTGACCGGCACCTGCCGGTGATTCGCCCGACCGTCGAGCACCTCCTGGACCGCGCCCCACGTCGCGTCATCGATGATCGGTTCATGCTGGCCATCAAATGCCTGGCCTCGATGCTTCACTCGTCCGATGTAGACCGGGTTCCTCAGCAGCCAGTAAAGATGGCCGCGACTGAAGCTCGTGCCGCCGGTTGTGCGGCCGGTGCGGCTGGTTCGGGTCGCAGTAATGATGCCTTGCCTGTCACATGCGTCCTTCACGTCCCGGACCGACCCGAGGTTCAGGTAAAGCCCGAAAATGTGCCGGACGGTCGCCGCCGCGTCCGGGTCGATCACCAGCCTGCGGTCCTCGACCCGGTAGCCGATCGGCACCGCGCCGCCCATCCACATGCCTTTCTTCTTCGAGGCCGCGATCTTGTCGCGGATGCGCTCCGCGGTAACCTCCCGCTCGAACTGGGCAAAGGAGAGCAGCACGTTCAGCGTCAGGCGTCCCATGGACGTGGTCGTGTTGAACTGCTGGGTCACGGAGACGAAGGAGACACCCTGGCCCTCGAACAGCTCGACGATCTTCGCGAAGTCGGCAAGCGACCGGGTCAGGCGGTCGACCTTGTAGACGACGACCGTGTCGATGCGGCCCGCCCGGATGTCATCCAGCAGCGATACCAGGGCAGGACGATCCATCGAGCCGCCGGAGAAGCCGCCGTCGTCGTATCGGGTGGGCTGTTCCGTCCAGCCCTCGTGCTGCTGGCTGCGGATATACGCGGCGCAGGCCTCGCGCTGCGCATCCAGCGAGTTGAAGGCCTGCTCCAGCCCCTCCTCGGTGGACTTGCGGGTGTAGATGGCGCAGCGGACCGACCGGCTGCGACCGACGCCACGCGATAACCCGCCAGTGGCACTGCGGTGGTTGATTGATCCGTTGCCCCCTCGCCGTCCGCGCTCAGTCATCGTGGTCGGCCTCGTGCATCGTGGTGGAAGGACCTCCCTTCTGGTCTGACCGTTGCGCCCCTCCGTTCCTGGTCGCTTTCCTTTCCGGTGCGGAGGCATTCAGACCGAAGAAGCGGGGGCCCGACCAGCGCGCGCCGGTGATCTCCCGGGCGATGGCCGTGAGCGAGGTGTATGACCGCCCCTCGTAGGTGAACCCGCCATCGATGACTTCCACGACATGGCTGTGGCCCTGCCACTGTCGGACCAGCCGACTGCCGGGACGCAGCTTGCGGCGTGGCGTCGTGCCATCGACCTTGCCGGGGCGTCCTTGGCCTTCCACTGCACCATCGCTGCTGCCCCGGCCGGCGCCCCCAAGTACGTCGAGGCGGCGTCGGGTTGCGGCTGTCAGTCCACCCTGCGCTTCGGCCTGCAGCAGCCATGCCGCGTTGCATTCCAGCAGCCGGCGGCTGAGACCCTTCGGCGGCGGGCGCCGCCAGCGTCGCTGCCAGGGCACGGCAAGCTCATCACGGGACATGGCTCGGACGCGAGTGTCGATGGCATTGCGGGCGGCGACGTCGCCGTCGCCGCCTGCGCGGATGGTGTTCTGCCTTTGCATCGTCAGGGCGCCTTCAGGCCGCCATCCCACCGACGCTGGCGGACAGCGTGGCGCGGTAGACACTGACACCGTTGCCTTCCTTCGTGCGGCTCACCTCGATCCCGCGTTTGCGGAAGCTCGTCAGCACCGCCCGCACGCTGTGCGGCTGCCAGCCGGTGAACTGCACCATCTCGTCGATGTCGGCGCCCTCACCCCGCCGCAGCAGGTCGAGCAGCTGCGCCTGCCGCGTGCCCGGCCGGAACAGCGGCGTCGAACCGGTATCGACCTCGTCCGGTTCCGGATTTGCGCTCCGCGGTGCTTTCTTCTCGTCCTTGCTCTCATTGACCTCGGCCCTGCCCTGCCCAGCAACTGCTGCGCGGCCGGTCTTGGTGATCATCCAGGCGTCATCCGCCGAGCGCTCGGCCAGGCCACGGCGTTCCAGGGCGCAGAGCATGGCCGCCAGGCCTGCGCCCTTCAACTGCATGCCGTCCGGCAGCGGCAGAAGCTGGCCGTCGCTAAGGCGCGCGGCGTGGTCGAGAACTGCGATCTGTCTTGTGTTGAGTTTCTGCATGGTCTGTCTCCGTGGTGCTTGTTCCACGCCGGCCCGATGCCGGCGCTGTCACCACGTGAAGCCCGGACCGCGATACGGAGGCCGGGCGGGGACCGGCAGGACGCGCATGTTCGCGTCGCCGGTCCCGACAGCATGCATGCTTCCCCCGCGACCGAAGTCCAATGCAATGTGCAAGTCGTCGGCTGACTCTTGCTCGTTCCCCCTGCCGTGATGGCAGTGCTGTCCCGTCCCCCTGGTCATTCGGGCTGATGGCCCGGTTTACCAGCGGTGATGACCCAACAGGCTGTTTATCGGGTTCAGGATCGTCTCTACTATTGCGTTTAGGGGTATATCGTCCTGTCGTTTCCGCTCCCAGTTGAGGAACTGCGAGACGCTGTCGACCTGGTCGTCGTGTCGGCCGTTCGGGAAGGCCAGGAGTTCGTGAAGGAACGTATCCAGCCAGGGCGCGTCTTCGGGCAGCAGCACTTCGCCGGATTCAATGCGGGCAGATGCCGCTGCCATGCGGTCGGCCTTGTCGCCCCGGGGCTCGGTACCGATGGGGCGGGGCAAATCGTCCGGCCTCTCGCGCTGGAGATCCTGAACCAGGTTGAGGCCCTGGCCCGCCTTCTCGATCAGGATGGGCTGTGCGGAGTGCTGTCGCCTGAGAGCGACCACCTTGCGCCGCATGTCGGGTCACTCGAGCCGGCCCCGCCAGGCGTCGAGGAGATTACAGTTGCGGCCATCGACCAGCCAGGTCGTGCAGACTGAGTAGTCGCGCCGTTCGCCCGTCGTACCTGCGATATCCCAACCCTGGACGAGGCATTTTCAGAGCAATCTGCCCCCGCCGCCGTAGAGCTGTATCTGGGTGACGTCAGGTCGCCAACTGTCGCCATTCAGCAAGCGCCGCATCGCGTCGCCGCCTGAAGTCCGTGCGACGGGTGAGATGGCGATCGAGGTTGAAGTGATTATGGATGGCAGCGTGAATGGAGACGAATTTCTGAAGCGTTGCATCGTTTCGGAAACGTTGCATGGATCGCTTCTGTCATCGGTACGGCTGATGGATTTTTCGCCCGGTTGTTCAACCACCTCGCCGTGTCCTGACGGCCAGCAATGCCGAGGTTCGAAAGCGCCGCGCGGGAGGACCGAAGGCGGTCGGTGACGATACTTCGAGGTGGGCCGAGCCGCTTTACCGCGTGTCTCAGGAAAGCCAGCGCCGCCCTCCGATCCCGCGTCTTCGCTAAATCGACCTCCAAAACCTCACCCTTGTGATCGACGGCTTGCCAGAGCGCTTTTTGCTTGCTGTTGACGCGGACAAGCACCTCATCTAAGCGCAATCGCCACTGGATGCGCTGGCGAGCGTTCCCCGCTGCCACTTTTGGAGTTTTGCAGCAAAGATCGGCCCGAAGTGGCTCCACCAGAACCGCATAGTATCGTGAGCGGAACGGGTTGCACATCCGGCCAGCCTAAACTAGGCCAGACAGCGCCACCCTGAATTTCCTCTGACACTATCGGCCTATTAAACACCTTTGATGGGGAGTGGGATGGTCCGCAACCCTCCCGTGTAGACCGCCGTGCGCGTTCCTCCCGATGCTGGTACACTCCGTTTCGGATGAGGATCGTCATGCTGGGGTGTAATATGCCGGATCATCAAATTGGCCTGTCGCTGGCTGTTATGGCTGCATGTCTCGTCGCGTCGCAGGCGTCGGCACAGTTTGAGGTTAGCCTGTTCCTCGCATGAGGAGACAGACGATGAAGAAGAGCCGTTTCAGGGGAGCAGGTCATTCCCCGAGTTGCAGAAACCACAACTCTTCCCCTTTTCCGACTATTGCTGTATAATTAGGTGCTTGGGCATTAGTGAGCACAACATATAGAGGGTTGAGCATGGCGAGGGTATTTATCAGCTTTGCAATTGAGGACCGATCGTTGAGAGACTTACTCGTAGGGCAGAAACGCAATGCCAACACCCCGATCGAATTTACGGACTACTCCGTAAAAGAACCTTGGTCCTCAAGCTGGAAGACAAACTGCCGTCAACGGATCAACAATTGCCGGGGCATGATCGGGATCATCACAACCAACACCCCTCGAGCCGATGGACAGCTTTGGGAACTTAAGTGCGCCATCGACCAGAACATGCCTCTGCTTCTCATCCATGGCTATCGCGATCCGGCGATGCAGCTCTCCAGGTTACCATCCGTCATTTCTGGAGAGCGGATTAACCTCTGGGCCCAGGACAACGTCGTCAATTTTCTCGACAGGTTGGGATAGGCGAACCCGATGAAAAAGGCGCTCGTAGTTGGCATTGACGACTACCCACCCCCCTACGAGCTCAACGGCTGCGTAAACGATGCGGTTGAGATCAGCATGGCACTCGAGAAGAACGGCGATGGTTCGCCGAATTTCGATGTACGCCGCCTTGTGAGTAGCGACGGGGCGATCAATGCCCAACAGCTTCATGAAGCCATCAAGAACCTCTTCGCTGGCGAAGCTGAAACCGCGCTCCTGTACTTCGCCGGCCACGGGATCGTGGATGATGAGACAAACAGCGGATTCCTGGTGACTCAAGATGGCCGGGACCCAAATTGGGGCATCAATCTCAGTAGCGTCCTCCAGCAAGCCAACCAGGCGCATCCCAAAATCAAATCAACCGTAATCCTATTGGACAGCTGTCAATCCGGGTTCGCCGGTCAGATTTCCGGATTGGGAGACAGCGGCACCGTCTCACATATCGGCAATGGCGTGACGATCTTGACCGCGTGTCACAGAGACGGTTCGGCTGAAGAAACAAGCGGGCATGGCACATTTACAGACATTCTGCTCGACGGCTTGCAGGGTGCGGCAAGCGACGTAGTTGGCCGGATCACACCGGCCGCTCTGTACGCACATGTCGACCAGACCCTGGGTGGTTGGGAGCAAAGGCCAATCTACAAGGCCAATGTGCAGAGCTTCATAACTCTGCGGGAAGTGAGCCCAAAGGTTCCTAAGGAGGTTCTGCGCCGTCTGCCGCAATATTTTCCGGCCGCTTCACACGTCTACAAGCTCGACCCAACATTCGAGCCAGATCGCGGCGAGGAAGCTGACGCCTGTGCGCATATACCGGTCAACGACGACAACGTGCGAGTTTATCGAGAACTCCAACAATGCAATCGGCACGGCTTAGTGACTCCGACCGACCATGAGCACATGTGGCATTCAGCAATATTCTCGGGCGGCTGCCGGCTAACAGCGACTGGCGCTCACTATAGACGCCTCGCTGAGAAGAACCGTCTCTAGGCACGCAAGCTGTACGCTATCTACCCGCCGCACCTACAGCCGAAAACGATAAAGGACGTTATCAGGGGGTGAGGGTGGTGTAGTGTGGGAAACGCCTCAAATTCACTTAAGCACGCATTGTCGATGGCTATTAATCGGTAGACACAAATTGATCACGATAAAGGCGGGCAATCGCCTTATCGCGACTTAGCAAGCCCTTCCGCCCAATATCTCCGCCCTTAACACAAAAAACTGCCTTATCGTCTATATATTCATCACCATATTCTTTCATACCCAGCAATTCACAAAGACGTCGACCTTCTTTTGTAAAGGCGTACGCGCAAATGCTTTCGAAAAAAAACCCCCCTTTTGCCAATTCACGCAAATGTAAGACGAATGATTTTCTAAGAGTCGCCCTGGCTTTCTCTACACGATGAGCACCATCTAGCACAACATGGGAAATCAACATTCTATATCTACCTTCTTCAATTATTTCTTCTAATTGATCTTCTGTAGTGTTTTCTTCGCGAAAATTTCCAGAAATCACACTATTAAATGCATTCCTGTTTATCACCAAATAGTGCCAATAACCAACTATTCTGTTGTTGTATACAACAAGTCTCCAAGTTGATGGATTTCTTTCAAATATCGGAGCCCAATGCTCTGCTGTCCCCTCTTGTTCTAGGCTCAAATTTTTAGTTTCTTGTAAATCTAATTCTATTAGATCTTGCAAAAAATCCTCCCATGTAGGATATTTTTCATAGACAAAATCATAACCTCCTACGTAATATTCCTGCGTTACCACTTCATTATTTAGATAAAATTGCTCATATAGTTGATCTAACTCACTCATCCGAAAATCAAGATTGCTAATTAGCTTCTGCACATGCTTTCCATCTGGTAACGCCTCACCATTCTCCCATCGATGCACCGTTACAGTCGACACACCTAGAATTGTTGCCAGATCCGCCTGAGATAGATTTCTAACGCGACGTTTTGATTTAAGGCGAGTTGCAAATAGTGTCTTCTTCATTTTTTCAATTTCCCAAAGGGAGTGGGCCGTCAATCTGACGGCCCACCTTCTGCACCTCTTTCGCGCTCTTCTAGCGCTTGCCGTTTCAGGGCACTTCGACAGTACGAACTTAGACTGAAATCTTACGTTCCATCTGTCACCTTCTCTGCTATTTCCCGCGCTTTCCCGTACCGCCGCCCGAGCTGCCCCGGCGACCGCCGCGTTGTCCACCGCTCCGGTCCTTCCCGCGACCAGTCCCGCCCGAGCCACCTTTGCTTGTTCCACTGAATAGTCCCATGATCAATCTCCTTCCTTTATACGGTGATCCTTAGTCACCTCGGTTTCATTTGCCGTTTCCGACAATTGAATTTATAAAATTCGAAATTGATTGCCACAACTAAGCTGCTTTTCAAATACCTGAGTCATAACAATAATTATCTATTACGTCATTGTTGCCTATTTTTATCATGAAATGCTGGAAAGGATATATCGTGTGACGTGCCCCAGTGACCTGCTCCCCTTCGAGTCCGCGATTACGGTTTAGTCCTGTTCCAGCCTGGAACCGTGATCAGATTCCACAGCCCCGCATTGCGCAAGGTAGTCTGCAATGCCGTCATAGGCCCCTGGTGGCCTCGTCGCGTCACTTCTGTCCCCTTTCGGCACAAAGATCACCATACCCTGTCGAGCTCGCGTTAGCAGAACTCGGTATGCGTTCTTCAGAAACAGCTTCCGATCTTCTTTCCCGACGCGCTGCCACCGCGTGCCCACAAATTTGTGGGCGGCCCAGGCCTGCTCTCGCCGCAGATCCAGATCCCAACAGACGCAAGTCCAGTCCAACTCGAGCCCCTGAATGTCGAACTCGGTGGCGACCTCTTCGAGTGCGTAGGCAGATCGAACATCCTCCCGGGAGTTCAAAAACCAATTGGGCGGATCGATCTTTTGCCGTGGATTGATACCTTCAGGGCGCAGACGATAGCCGCCCGATGAAGCGACCAGGCCATATCGCTCAGTGCCACGTGCATGTGCCTTCAACCAAGCTCGAGCCTCACCCAAGTCTCGCGTTATCCTGATCGGATATGTGGCCTGGATGGTCTCGTATAAGTCACGTGCAGCTTCTGGCCGGTTCTCCAGCACATGACCGATGAACTCAGAAACCGCTTCGGAGCGGAATGAGCGCAGAGAGACTCCAAGGTGAAGTGACTCCGCAATAGTCACCTGCGGTCGCTCAAGGGCTTCGCGCGCCTGCTGTGTCCAGATGTAGTCTGGATCTTCAAGCCGATGGGAAACGTAAACGGACCAGTCTGGGAAACTCCCTTGAAGCGCCTCCACCCACTCGGATAGCCCCGCCTCACCGGTGTTGATCTCCTGTCCTCCCCCGACAAGACAGACGATCACGCTCCAGTCTTTATGCCGGTCCATCACGCTGATGAGAAATTCAGGCTCAGACATGTCAAAGTCTTGGACCTGCCGTTTGTCGCGCATAAACCGGCTGGCCTGATCTCGGGTCCAGGCGCGCTGCGCTTCATCAAAGATCACGATCTGCTCATGAGGCGGGCTCTCGTCGCGAATGGCGTCGTCGCGAAAGTGATGAATGTTCTGAACGAAACTGGCAACGCGTCGTCTCGATTCACCTATCCGGATTGCGTTTCGGCTTGCCTGATCCCGCGCGAGAGCCTCCCGAAGAATGTCGACCAACGGCCCATTGCCGGAAAGGAATACGGCCGCCTCTTGCCCTTCGGCTTCGGCCCGTTGTGTCGCGATGTTGAGCCCGGCAAGCGTCTTGCCGGCACCCGGTACGCCTGTAACAAAGCAGATCGCATGTTCGTTGTTCTGTTGAGCGCGTTTCACAACATCGTTGATGAAGTCCGTTGTGGACGACAAGTTCGTGGCACCTGCATCAGACCGGGAGATTTCCTGGACGTCGTGATCCCGATATAGGGCTTGGGCAGCTTCCACGATGGTCGGCGTCGGTCGGTATCCCGACTGCAGCCACGTGGCAGGATCCAATCTCAGTTCGCTATGTTGCAGGAGCAGTTCGGCAATCGCCTGCCCTAACCCCTGCCCTCCCACACGCAGCGGTTCGGCCACCCTGTCATCCGCGAGCGACAAATAGTGTTCAGATTGTTCAGGTGCCTCGGTAGCGATCAGGATTGGTATCAAGAGCCGGTCATGACTTCCAAGGTGGAAGTTCTTCAGATCGAGGCTGTAATCGTGCACCTGGTCAATCCCAGCTCGGTCGAAGCTAGTCGACCCAACCTTGAACTCAATGACGAAGACGATGCCTTCCAAAAGCAGCACAGCGTCGGCGCGTTTCCCCATTCGTGGAATGGCGAACTCCAAGAACAATGTCGCCTCCGCAAACCGTGAAAGCTCTCGCTTCAGTATGTCAATCTGGCCAAGCCAGGCGTCGCGCTGGGCTAGGTCTACGTCAAAGCCATGGACACGAGCCAGGCGCCCCAGAATATGGTCTGGGCTGATATCAACAAACTCACGGAGAGTGCTTTCAAAATACGCATGCTTAAGCATGATTATTGGAGGTCATCTGGGTTGGCTTTGGCATCAGACGCATGTTCTTTGTCCAGGCTTCCAGATGGCAACATGGTTAGACTGGTATCAGCCGCGACCTTCGCCCTTAGCTTCTCAGCAAGCGCATCTCGATTGCCCGCAGAGTGCAATGCTCGGTGGCAGTTTGGGCAAACAGCAGCACAATTCTCAACTGTATCTGGTCCACCTTCCGCAAGCGGCAGAACGTGATGTGTCTCGAGATAGGGCGTGTCATCTGCTCTCTTGAAGGGAGCATCCTGCATGCAAAGATCGCACTTCCCTCGTGCTCGAAATTGAGTGAACGCGACGACACGAGGGTCACGAATAAACGCATACCCTGATGCGATAGCCTTGCAAGGATTAGGGTTACCAGCAGGGGGCTCATTGATCAGATCTGGACGAGATAGCAGCTCACGCGTTCTTCGTTCGAGTTCCTGCCGATCATCCGTCGGTTCCATCAGTCCGAAATCTGCCAATCGCTTCTTGGCAATCTCAACAACATCCGCAGGAAACCTGTCGGGATGTTTGTCGACGACATTTTCATAGGTCTCGCCAAAACCGGCAACCTCACCGAAGCCACTGGCACGTGAACGTACACGCTGCTCGACGATATGTTTTGCGCCATACTTTTTTATCTGGCCCGGCTCACGTCCAAGGTAGGCTGAAAGTCCCTCCTGACGTTTGACGTCCTGCCAGTCAATCAGCACCTCGGCCACGTGGTTGTCTACTGGATCCTCACTTTCGATGAGGCCTTGGAGGACCGCGGACTTTGGCAGTGGGCGTTCAACTCTCGGGACTATTCCGCCTTCTTCAAGGAACGCCTGGATACGTTTACGGACCCTCCTTGCCTCGAGCAGGAGCACTCCTTCGGGCAGCGTCCAAACCTCCAGTTCAACGTCTCGAAGACGCTCGTGGCCCAATCCAATGCCCTGGTAGGCATCGTCATATTTTCGAAGCTCCATCAGCTTCATATAAACGCCGTTCGGGTTCCGAAATTTCTCGTTGCCCTTTAGGCCCAGCACGGCCGCTGCCGCCCGTATCTCATCGGCCAAGTTGATCAGCGCACGACTATGTTGCCCTGGAATTCTGGGGGCATGTTGAAGGTAGAATTCTGTCGCAAGGATCAGTTCATCTCGTGACCAATCCGGGTTACGGGTAGGCACAGGATCTTTCTCCACCTCAAATCCGAGTTGCTCAATCACTCTGACTGTTTGTTGCAAACCGCCAGAGAACTCTTTGGCCTCGAGCGCTTTGTAACCGAGCCCAAGGTGCCCGTGCGCAGCGCCGATGATTGCCTTTGAATCATAGTATTTGCCATCGCGGAACAGCTTGTATGTCCGCGAAGCGCCGAAGCCATATTTCCGAAGAAACTCTGTTCTTCCAAGCTCATCAAACTCTTTGCAGGCTACGAGCACGGCCTCGATGGTAATGTCTGAAATCCCCATAGCATCAGCATGCCAATAAGTTGGTCGGACTGAAAGAGGCGGGTCAGCCCCGCTCGATCGAACCCATTTGACCGGACTGGTAGTCCCGGATGGCACCCCTGGTCTCGGCTTAGGTGTTCATTACGAACGGCCCGTAACGGGCGACAGGCTCGGCAATCGGAGTACCGGCCAGCAACGAATGCTCTGCCCCCCGGAAACTGGATCGTTTTGAGTTAGAGTTTTCCGCCTGAACCCTGGCTGGGGAGAAGGAGCGGCTCAGCATGAAAGCATCGAAGTTTTCGCACGCCCAGAAGGGGTACATTCTGAAGCAGGGCGAAGAGGGAACGCCGGATGCTGAGATCTGTCGGAAGGCTGGAATCAGTCAGGCGACGTATTTCAACTGGAAGAAGAAGTACGCGGGCTTGCTACCCGACGAGATGCGGCGGCTGAAGCAGCTCGAGGAAGAGAATGGTCGTCTGAAGAGGATCGTCGCTGATCTGACTCTGGATCGCGAGATGCTGCAGGACGTTATCCGCCGAAAGCTCTGAGGCCTGCTCGGAAGCGACAACTGGTCGATGGGGTGCTGGACGATTGGGGCGTGTCGATCCGAAGGACCTGCCGGGCGCTCCGCTTTGATACATCGACCTACCACTACAAATCCCGTCGAACCGATCAGGCCGGACTTGAGCGTCGGATCAAGGAGATTGCTGAGACGCGTGTCCGCTACGGATACCGACGCGTGCACATCCTGCTACGCCGTGAGGGCTGGATGATAGACATGAAGAAGACTCGAAGGATCTACAGCGAGTCAGGGCTGCAGCTGAGAAACAAGCATCCCAAGCGCCGTGTGTAGGCGAAGCTGCGTGAAGATCGTCAAGGGGCGGCTGGACCGAACGAGGTCTGGGCGTTGGACTTCGTTCATGATCAGCTGGCTACCGGTAGGGAGCTCCGTACCCTGACCGTGGTCGACACCCATTCGCGCTTCTGCCCCGCAACCGATCCGCGCTTCTCCTACCGCGGCGAGGATGTCGTCCGGACGCTTGAACACGTGTGCGGACAGGTCGGGTGTCCGAAGACGATCCGGGTCGACAATGGCAGTGAGTTCATCGCCCGAGATATGGATCTCTGGGCCTATGCGAACGGCGTAACACTGGACTTCTCTCGTCCAGGCAAGCCGACGGACAATGGGTTCATCGAAGCGTTCAACAGCAAGTTCCGAACCGAATGCCTGAATGCCCACTGGTTCATGACGCTTGCCGATGCCCGCGAAAAGCTGGAGGATTAGCGTAGAGATTACAACGAGGCCAGACCTAACAGCGCGATCGGATACAACGTCCCGATCGCCGTACATAATCCCGGCGGCGAAACCAGCCCGTCACCGTGATCGAGCCGGAAAAACCTAACTTCCGGCGGTCCAAACAATGGGCTCAGGGCATAGAGCCGTAAAACTCCAGATGCCGGTGGCCCAGATTTGGGGAGCGGAGCACCTCAATGTATTATATCAATATTTTGACGACGATCATTGGGGGCACGCTCGCATTACTCTGGATTGGAGCTTATACTGAATGGCTGGCCTCAATTACAGCAGCACTTGGACTAGGAGGCGCATTGTCCTGGGCTGCAGTGGTTCTGAGAATCATACCGAAATCGCGAACCGACAGGTTGCTCGCAGGCATCGAACAAAGGCTTCTACCTTCACCGGTTCTGTTTTTCGTGCAAATCATCGCCTATTTCGCTTTTGCGGCAGCTTGGCCATTCACCATGACCACCATCAGCTTTGACAACCAGCTGGGGGAAAGGGCGATCAAGATGAAGATCGTTCCGATGGTCACCTCCGTTGCCGCCACGGAGAATTGCCGCGTCTCCTCGGGCAGTTCCGTGATCGTGCCAGTTGGTCAAAAAGGCGCCTTGAAAGTTGATACGGGCTTGTTTGGTTCTCGCTGGTTTCGGCTCTGCCCGAGCGAAGCGCCAATCACCGCGATCGAAACGGCATATCTCCGACGCCAGACTCTCCATTTGCCGGACATTTTCTTCGAAGCGCCCTCAATTCTCTTCATGCCGGAGGCGAGCTTCTATTCCATGCTCGGTGCCGGCGATTTCACGATCTCAATCTCTGGCCTGCGCATTCAATGTAAAGCAAGCGATGACGTTATCGACTCAAGTGCGGGGTATACTGGTGTCTATCGAGGAGAACCCCTGTGGATGGGCCCGCCGGGTGTGCACAGCAAGAGCCCGCGACCATTGATTTCGCGCGTGTTGGATGATTATCGGCGTGCGCCTGGTGGTGACCGGGTAAATTTGGCTGTGCTGGAAGCATCTTTGCAGCGTGCTGATGTCGTCAGTATTCCTGAATGCCCAAAGGGCATTGAACGTTTGGTTGATGTTGATGTGTCTTTGACGCCGACAAGCAATACCGAGCGACGATGCTCGCCAAAGCGCATTTTCGTCGATGTGCCGAATCTGAATGCGCGCGTAAGCTATTTGTCACGTTGCCAACCAGTTTAATTTCTGAAGTCAACCTAGTTGAATGAAGGAGGAGATATTTTGTTCCAGATATCTAATATATTACGTTTATCTACGATTGCTGCGGCCCTATTTTTTATGATTTTTGTTCAAGAGAAAATGGTGCTAGCGAAAGAACGACCGATACTTGTATGGATTGACTATCAACCAGAAGATATTCCTGAAAATTGGCTTATGGAAAATGGCCGTCACGCGCTATTAGATACATTGGCACAGACTGCGAATAAGGAATTCTGGACGAATCGCTTCAAACCCGCATCACATCGACCACAATCCCCGGACTACTATCTTTATCTGGACATGATTGATCTCCGTGACGGTATGGTCGATGTTCATCTTCGCTTTATTCCACCCTTGCCACCTGGGATCGGTGTTGGCCGTGCATCAATTAAAAGCAAGTTATTAATAGGATTGAATCCGCGATTGGACGAAATCGGACCTCAGCTGCGAAGCCATCTACTCAAAAATCAGCACGTCGCCTCAAAAATAGTACAGATGATAAAGCAAATTCCCGATTTGGACGGCGCCTTGTTGTCGGATGCGGAAGACGATCCGTCTTTCAGTGCCCACGCGGTTCCATTTCGCGCCGCGGTCCATACACCGCCCAGCGGTGGACAGTCCGGTAACTTCGTTGATCAATCAGTAGCGATTTTAGCGCCACTAGAACCAGTGGCGCCACCCAGCTCGGCCCTGCGCCTGGAAGGGAACGAGCACATCGTCTTCGCCGATATCATGCCGGCCAGAGGCAAGACCTATCGGGCGGTGTTTAATCGCAGAGTGGAAGACGGACATCTGCAAGCGTCGGATAAGCAACAAATCTGTTTCAAGGTCAAATCAAACCCTTCCCAGAAAAGCATCATTTCCAAAATCAGTTTCAATTGTAGCGATGCTACATGCACGATTGACTGGAATAAGACAAATCGTTCGGTATTTGAAGATTGTTTTTCTCGACAGGCTAAGTATTCGCCTTGGTATTCGGTCATCTCAAGCGCGCATGCTAGCGTCCCGCCACGGGTTTGGAATGTGCCCTCAGTCGCCGATTTGGAAGCACAATTGAGAGATCCAGAAGCACGGGTCGCTGGCCAGGGTTTCACGACATTCACAATCAAGAGTGCCGACAAGTTGCCAATTGATGCGGATTCGGTGGTTTACCGTGTCATGACCAATGGTGTGCCGGTTTGGGTCGGCGGTCTCTCTCCTGATGAAGTGCCGTTATGGTTGCAACCTGATGGTCATTTGTGGCTGCAATTCGCGTTACAGAACCTGAACTTCGATGGTCGGGATATGGGCTGTGACACGATCAATCTTGACCTGCAGTTTATGAAGAATGGCGAGCCAGTCGGCGACCAGATCTCATTGCGGCGGAGCTATATTGCCTTGAGAAATGCCAAGATCACTCTTCACAAGACGACGGCCGGCTCGTTCAGCTGGGAGGGAAGGTATCGTCAGGGCTCCCGCAGCCAACAGGTTGCAACCGAGGCCTTCCTGGGCAACCGACGCTTTACTGTATCACGAGCGATTGCGGAGAATCCGGCACTTCTCGCACAAGCACTGGAAGGAATGCGAGAGAAGTGGCGCAAGACTTTCGAATGGAATCAAGAATGGTTTAGAAATCAAGGTTTCACCGCTGAACTTGATGGTCAGGACATGCCTTTGACGTTGGTCATTCGACCGCCTCTGACCATCAAATCAAGCAAGGATGGGACGAAATTCATTCTGGCCTATGGCTTGGCTGTGGCCGTGCGTCACCAACCAAGTCAACAGGTTCAATTCACATTTACGGCCGACGAAGTGCGTGGCCTTCGCGAACGCGTCCTTGAGTTGCGGAACGAACGGGTCCACGATATCTCGACGGGACAGACGCGGTTGACCCGGCGCGCCAAGGGTCTTGCGACCTACTTCGACCGCCTTAACACCCGTGACGGGTTGCCCGGTTTTGCTTACACAATCAAGGGCAGTCCGGGTGACACCAATCCGCCGGGCCTGTGCCGCTATATGGGAGATGCGGGATAATGTGCGCATCAGGCACTAAATTGAAACGCGTGAGATGAAACGTGTTCTGGTCATCTTCGGCGCAGCGGTACGGCCGGACGGATCGCCGAGTGGCACACTTCGCCGACGCATCAATGGTGCCTTCGCCGTTGGTGGTGTTAACCGGGATGTTGTTTTCATGCCCACCGGCGGAGCCGGCCGCTATGGCCCGCCAGAAGCTCATGTCATGCGTGACCAACTTGTGACCCTTGGAGTCGATCCTGCATTGATCCTCGTCGAAGATCGAGCCTGTGATACCTTGCAGTCGATCTATCTCTGTCACGATTTGATCCGAAACTTGGAGGACTCTGTTGTGGTGGAGGTTTGCACGAGCCCCTATCATCAGTTCCGCTGCTGGGCGCTTTTCCGACTTGCCGGCCTGCCTGCAAGATGCCCTAGGATGCCGGGTGATCGTGCAGCATTGGGAATGCGAAAATCGATCTTCTATTGGTTCCGCGAACTGCCCGCCACGATATGGGATGTATTCCTGATCCTGATCGGTCGCGGCAGGGTGACGTTGTCTGTTTGAGGCATTGTCAGAGTAATTTGACCCCGGCGCAGCAGAACCATATCTGGGTGAGGTCAGATCGCCAACTGTTGCCATTCAGCAAGCCCCGCATCGCGGCGCTGCCTGAAGTCGGTCCGACGGGTGAGATGACGATCGAAGTTGAAGTGGTTGTTGACCTGCTCCCCTTTGAGTCCGCGTTTATAGGTTAGCGCTGTTCAGGGTTTGGTCCTCTGTTGACCGCTGATGATACTCCTGAACCGCCCCAGGATTACCGGAGGCCCCAACTCCTGAGAAGAAGGAGCCATCATGAGCAGTACGACGAACAAGTTTTCACCTAAGGTGCGCGAGCGAGCCGTTCGGATGATGAGGGAGCATCGGGGCGAGTATCCGTCTCGGTGGGCGGCGATCACCTCCACTGCGGGCAAGATCGGCTGTGCGCCCTGGACGCTGTCGGGGTGGGTGAAGAAGGCCGAGATCGACAACGGGGTTGTCGCCGGCGTTCCGAGTGACGTCACCGAGAAGCTGAAGGCTCTGGAACGGGAGAACCGTGAACTCAGGCAGGCCAACGAGATCCTGCGTAAGGCGTCAGCATATTTCGCCCAGGCGGAGCTCGACCGCCCACTCAAGCGATGATCGCCTTCATCGACGATCATCGGGCGGCGTTCGGGGTCGAACCAATCTGCAGGATGCTGCCGATTGCCCCTTCCACCTACTACGATCACCTGGCCCGGCGACGCGACCCGTCGCTGCTGTGTGAGCGTGCGCGGCGTGATCTCGCGTTGAAAGTCGAGGTCCGCCGAGTCTTCGAAGAGAACTTCGGCGTCTACGGCGTGCGCAAGGCATGGCAGCAGCTACGGCGCTAGAGCCATGACGTCGCCCGCCGCACCGTCGCTCGTTTGATGCGGGAACTCGGACTTCAGGGCGTCATTCGCGGCAAGACGATCCGGACGACGGTCGGCGACAAGGGGGCGCCGTGCCCGCTCGATCAGGTCAATCGACAGTTCCAGGCTCCGGCTCCCAACCGGCTGTGGGTCTCCGACTTCACCTACGTCGCC
>BQJF01000055.1 GCA_021604565.1 Minwuia thermotolerans
TGCTGGATCCAGGAGCAGGAAGAAGGCTGGCAGCTGCTGCACATCTTCCGTTGCCGCGACGGTTTCGAGGCCGCAATGGCGAAGATGCAGCCTGCCCCGGCACCCGCCCCGGCACCGAAGCCGGTTGCCCGGATGTCCGACCTGACCCAGAACATCTACTTCCGGTTTGACCAGGCCAACCTGACCAACCTGTCCAAGGGTCGGCTGCAGAGCGTCATCGGCAACCTCGCCAAGCGCAAGGCCGGTGCCGTCTCCGTGACCGCGCATACCGATACCAGCGGTTCGGACCAGTACAATCTGGCACTGTCGAACCAGCGTGCACGCCAGGTCGTCGAGTTCCTGGTGAGCAACGGTGTTGCGGCCTCCGCCATCACCGCAACGGGTGTTGGCGAGAGCCAGCCTGCCGTGGAGACGGGTGACGGCGTGAAGAACGCCAAGAACCGTCGTGCGGTTCTGGTGGTCAGCGGCCAGTAAGCTGCTGATCCGGTTCCGGCGCTGACCCGCAGGGGTCCGGGCGTCGGGAACGGCCGAAGATCAGGGCGTCTGCCAGCAATGGCAGGCGCCCTTTTTTCGTTGCGCACCCCGGTCCGGTCCTCTCCAATGGCTGCTGATGACGGGTTCGCGTTCTGCGGGCAGGACCATGGGCCGCCGTGCTGCCCGCCCTGATCTTCCGTCCCCTTGCTGGAGCTGTTCGATGAACCGCACGAAAGTCGTGATTGGCCTGTTCCTCATTGCGATTCTGGGGGTGCTTGGCGGTCGGTTCGGCCTGCCCTGGCTGATCGAGCGACAGGTCGCCGCCGCGCTGGATGACCATATCGCGGGCCTGCCCGACTCTACCGGCGCGCGATATGCCGGTCTGTCGCTGGACTACTGGAACGATGAACTGCGGCTGACGGAACTGCGCCTGCCGGTTGATCTGCCGGGGGCGGATGGCAGTGCCTATCCGGCACTTGTTTCGGTCAGGGGCATCCATGTCGACGGGTATGACTGGCCACGACTGGAAACGGCACTGCAGACCGGTCGGGCCGGGGCGCCGGGCGAACTGCTGATCCGCCAGGTGAGCTGGCGCGGTGTCACGGTCGAGGGACAGGCCAGCGGCGAAGCGCTCGGCTCCGGCGGCGAAGGCCGCCTTGAGGGCATGCGCGACCTGGTCTTCGATCCGGCGGATGGCGCAGTGACATCGGTCAGCTTTGACGCCCTGAGCGTGGAGGACATGGTTGCGACCCCGTCCCCCGCCTATCTGGGCAGCAAGGAAGGCCTTGTGGTGCACATCGCCCTCCCCTCAGCGGTGGTGACCGGCTGGCGCGGCGATGGTGCGGACAGCATCGTGCTGACGGGAATTGCCGCCTCCGCCGTCGGCACCGCATCGGCTGAAGCCGAAGGCTCGGCCGAGATGACCCTGGAAGGTCTGTCCGTCACGGACTGGCAGAGCGGGGATTCCGGTCATGTCGGTGCTGCCAGCCTCTCCGGCCTTTCAGTCACGCTGAACCTGCCCGAGAGCGTGCAGGTCGCCGATAACCCGGAGGTCGCCCGCATGATGCGGGGGCCGCTGTCCCTGGCGCTGCAGAGCTACCAGATGGCAGACGTCCGTTATGATCCACGGGTTCTCGATGTCTGGCGGGCCCTGATCAAGGATCTCGCCACGCGGGATCCGGAAGCGAAGCCGGAACCGGAGGTATTGATCGGCCACCTGGAGTCCTTCCTGGTACTGATGGAGCGGGCCCGTGACCTCGATCTGGGAACGGGACTCGCCGAGATGGTGGGCCTGAAGGCCGACTTCGGCGAGGCGGCATCATTGCGCATGGAACGCTTCGAGCTTCAGGATGCCTATGGCCTCAGGGGCGGCAGTTTCGATGTCCGGGGCTTCAGCCAGAAGGGGCGGGATGACAACAACGTCGACATCGCCCGCTATCACGGCAGGACCGGCGACTACGCCGCGCTGCCGGCCTGGTTGCGGACGGTCTTCGGCGAGCCGCTGAGTACCGACAGTCTGGAGAAGGCGCGGGCATGGGCGGCAGGCAAGTCCCTCGCCGAACTGGTGCCGGTGATCGACCTGGGCTCCTTCGCCATGGAGGGGATGGATGTCATCGGCCCGGACGGGAAACCGGTCCGGATCGATCTGACCACGATCGAGCGGATGCGGATCGGCGACGACGGGCTGGTGGAAGTTGCCTTCCGCATGGACGGCATTTCCGGCCCGCTGGAGGGCGGCAGTTCGGCCCCGCCACAGGCGGCAATGCTGATGCAGATGCTGAAGGCGAATGGTGTCGAGGATCTGCGTCTCGGGACAGCCTTCGCGCTGAAGGTGGGGCTGGCCGACAGTACCGGCGCGCTCGTGCTCGGCATGTCCGGTGAAGGTCTGGCACAGATGACGGCAGAGGTCGATCTGACCGCCATTGACTTCGAGAAGCTGCGCGTCGCACCCGCGCCGCAACGCAACATGGTTGCCCTGTCCTCCAGCCTCGCGCGCGCGCAGGTCACGCTGACGGATGAGGGCCTGCGCAAACTGCTTCTGGAATCACAGGCTGCACAGCGGCCTGGCGCAACGGCGGAGATGATCGGTGCCCAGTTCGGCGCGATGGCGGAACAGATGGGCGCGAGCATGGGCACGGATGCCAGCCGTGCCATCGGACAGCAGCTTGCCGCCTTCATCACCAGGGGTGGCATGCTGGAACTCTCGACCGGCCTTCAGGACCCGTTGCCGATCATCCGGCTGCTGGGCCTGCAACGCCAGCCGCCCGCCAGCATCATCGGCACCCTGGGCCTCTCGGCGCGCCACACCGCCCCCTGATCCTGTCGCTGCATACAGTAGGGGCGGCATCCGCATCCCGGATACCGCCCCCGTGGATCGGTCCACTATCTGATTGCGGCCCCGGCCCGCTCCCCCACCCGGCCACCCACGGCAGTATCCTCAATGGGTGGCCGGGTGGGGGAACGGGCCGGGGCCGATTCCATCATTTGATGGAACCGATCTGGAAACTTCGCCTGACTGGCTGTCGGGCCGTCAGTACATGTGCTGGCCGCCATTGATGGACATGGTGGAGCCGGTGACGAAGGTCGCGTCATCGGAAACCAGGAACAGCACGCCGCGTGCGATCTCGTCGGCGTGACCCAGGCGACCGACCGGGATCTTGGCGACGATCTTCTCCAGCACGTTGGCGGGAACCGCGGCGACCATGTCGGTGTCGATGTAGCCCGGAGCAATGGCGTTGACGGTGATGTTGAACCGCGCGCCTTCCTGCGCCAGCGCCTTGGTGAAGCCGTGAATGCCGGACTTGGCGGCTGCGTAGTTCACCTGACCGTACTGGCCGGCCTGCCCGTTGATGGAGCCGATGTTGACGATGCGGCCGAAGCTGCGGGATTTCATGCCGTCGAAGGTCGCCTTGGCCAGGTTGAAGCAACCGCCCAGGTTGGTGTCAATCACCGCCTGCCAGGCTTCCTTGCTCATCCGAGCCAGCGTGCCGTCGCGGGTGATGCCGGCATTGTTGACCACGATGTCGATGGGGCCGATTTCCTCGGTGATCTTCGCCACTGCCGCATGCACTCCGTCAAAATCGGAGACATCGAACTTGTAGGCGGGGATGCCGGTCTCGGCGGTGAAGGCCCTGGCGGCCTCGTCATTGCCGGCATAGTTCGCGGCAACGCTGATCCCGGCATCGCGCAGGGTGGTGGAAATGGCCGCGCCGATACCGCGCGTGCCACCTGTGACGAGTGCAACTCGTGCCATCTGATTGGACTCCTTGGTTTCTTTTTCTTGGGGGAGGTGGGTGCGACGCCCGCCCCTGACCCGCGGCACTTCGCCAGTGACGCGGATCGGGACGGTTCGTCAGTCGTTCGGGTCAGTCGCGCTCGACACACATGGCGATACCCATGCCGCCGCCGATGCACAGGGTGGCAAGACCCTTCTTGGCGTCGCGCTTCTGCATCTCGAACAGCAGGGTATTCAGCACACGGGTACCGGAGGCGCCGATGGGATGGCCGATGGCGATGGCGCCGCCATTGACGTTCAGCTTCTCCGGGTCGATGCCCAGTTCCTTGCCGACGGCACAGGCCTGCGCGGCAAAGGCCTCGTTGGCCTCGATCAGGTCCAGGTCATCGACGGTCCAGCCTGCCTTCTCCAGAGCGCTGCGTGTCGCCGGGACCGGGCCGATGCCCATGATCGCGGGATCGACACCGGCCTGGGCCCAGGAAACGATGCGGGCCAGCGGGGTGATGCCGCGCTTCGCCGCCTCGTCGGCAGTCATCAGCACGACCGCACCGGCACCATCGTTGATGCCGGAGGCATTGCCGGCGGTGACGGAGCCGTCCTTGGCGAAGGCCGGACGCAGCTTCGTCATCATGTCCATCGTTGCGCCATGGCGGATGTATTCATCCTCCGACACGACCGTGTCGCCCTTGCGGCCCTTGATGGTGACGGGCACGATCTCGTCGCTGAACCGACCGGCCTTCTGCGCCGCCTCGGCCTTGTTCTGGGAGGCGAGGGCGAATTCGTCCTGCTGCTCGCGGGTGATCTGCCACTGCTGGGCGATGTTCTCCGCCGTGTTGCCCATGTGATAGCCGTTGAAGGCATCCCAGAGACCGTCGCGGATCATGGTGTCGATGAACTTCATGTCGCCCATGCGGGCACCGGAACGCAGGTGCTGCGCGTGCGGCGCCATGGACATGCTCTCCTGGCCACCGGCGACAACGATCTTGCTGTCGCCGTTACGGATTGCCTGCCAGCCGAGCGCGACCGTGCGCAGTCCGGAGCCGCACAGCATGTTCACGCCCCAGGCCGGGCTCTCCTGCGGCACACCCGCATTGATCGAAGCCTGGCGGGCCGGGTTCTGGCCCTGACCGGCAGTCAGGATCTGGCCCATGATGACTTCCGAGACTTCGGCGGCTTCCACTCCGGCGCGCTCCAGCGCGCCCTTGATGGCGACTGTGCCGAGATCATGGGCGGGAACGGACCCGAACGCCCCGTTGAAGGTGCCCACCGGGGTACGGGCGGCGGATGCGATGACGATATCGGACATTCAGGAATTCCTCCTTGGTGGTTTCTCGGACAGCATATCATGCCTCACGTCGCGTCATGCAGGACATGCTGCGACGCAGCATATGATTGCTGCATTGCGAAAAGAGTGGCGATTTCTCCGGTTTGCGGCAACGGTGGATTGGTTAATGTGTCGGTATGTCGCGACCCGGATCGTGTGTTCTTGCTGCGGCGCAACATGTTGAAACCACAGCCTCGTGTCATCTGCCTCATGTCACCGCCCCCAGCCACGCGGCGAGCGGCTGCCAGAGACTGCGCCGGGCGCGGGAGCCGACGACCATGCCGATGTGTCCCGCTGCCGGTTCGATCACGGTGGCATCCGGCAGGTCAACCACCGCGCCGCGCGCGGATGCCGGTGGGACGATCCTGTCCTGGGTCGGAATGGCGGCAAACACGGGCATGCGCAGGTCGCCGGGACGTATTGCCGTTTCACCGATCTGCCAGCGCCCCGTGCCGGGCAGGTTCTCGTTGTACCAGCCGACAAGGCAGTCGTGCGCGACCCTGGGCGGCAGCGCCGGTCCATCGTTCAGCCAGTCCTCCAGCGCGACGAACTGCCGGGCCTTCTCGCTTGCCGGATCCAGTCTGGCAAAGCGGGCGAACTTGCGTTGCGCCAGATTGGGGTCCAGCGCGGCGAAGAAGGCCTGGATCAGGTCGATCGGCATCTCTCCGAAGGCCTCCAGCACCGGTTGCCACATGGGCAATGACGCCGCGAACGCTTCCGCCTGCGGACTGAGGTCGGCATGAAAGTCCCAGGGGGAGGCCAGCAGTGCCAGGGCTGAAACCGCATCGCCGCGCAGCAGGCTGAGGGCAACCGAGAGCGTGCCCCCCATGCAATAGCCGACGACCGGAACAGGGCGATCACCATTCAGGCTGACCGCCGCATCCAGTGCCGAAGACAGCGGGCCGCCCAGAAACGCGGCAACATCATAGCGGCGTTCCGGCTTGCCCGGCGTGCCCCAGTCGAGCAGCAGCGGGCGCAGCCCGGCCTCCGCAGCCAGCCAGCGCAGCATGCTGTTGTCGGGCAGCAGGTCCAGCACCCAGGCGCGGTTGATCTGCGACGGCACGAACATGACCACCGGGGCGTCGGGACGGTCTGGCAGGCCATAATCGAGCAACCGCACCGCGCCCTGTCGCCAGACCGCGGGCGGGTCCTGGGCGATCCTGTGCCAGGGATGGGTCTGATATTTCTCGATCCCCGCCAGGGTGGCCTGCATCCGTCGGGCGCACTCGGCGGCGATTGCGGCACCCAGCCGCGTACCGTCCGCAGCCTTCATCTCGGCCAGCAGACCGCCGGCCCTGTCGGCGATGTCAGGGTGCCAGGGTATCCCGCCCGACTGCGCCAGCGGCAGCGCCGCCATCGCCCCGGTCAGCGTCGCCCCCGCTGTCGCCAGATGCAGCGCCAGCGGCCGCGGGCCGATGCGTCGGCTCATTGTCGGGTCCGGGTCCGTTCCCTTCGGCCCCGTGTCCTTCCTGGTCGGTACTGCGGTCATGCAAGATTCCGCTCAAGGCTTTCCAGCTCTCCCTCAGCCGGGGATCGGCGGAGGCCCGGGCAGCCTGCTCCTGCCAGAGATCGACGAACTGTCGGGCGAGGCGGTCAAGGTCAGACGGATCGGATGCTGGCGCTGTCATCAGCACCAATCTACAGCATTTGCTGGCTTCATGAAATCGGCGAGCCTGCCGCGGCTTCGCTGCAAGAGCGAATACGTCTTGCGCAATGCAGCATGAAACGGCGATAGTTCCAGGTCCACGCGTCCTGACCTCACAGGGTGGCGCACAAACCTGGTCGGAGTTGCTGAATGTCCCGTCGAGACAAGGCCGGAGAGGGTCCGGTGACCATCAAGAAGTATGCGAACCGGCGGCTCTACAATACCTCAACCTCTTCTTACGTGACGCTGGACCATCTGGCCGAGATGGTGCGGGACGATATCGATTTCGTGGTGTTCGACGCCAAGTCGGGGGAGGACATTACCCGCTCCGTGCTGACACAGATCATCTTCGAGGCGGAGGGCAAGGGCCAGAACGTGCTGCCCGTGAATTTCCTCCGTCAACTCATCAGCTTCTACGGCGACAGCCTGCAGGGTCTGCTGCCGAGCTATCTCGACATGTCGATGGATGCCTTCTCGAAGAACCAGGATGAGATGCGCACCCGCTTCGGCGGCAGTCTGGGTTCGCCCCTGCTGCATTTCGAGGAGGCGACGAAGCGCAACATGGCCCTGTTCGACCAGGCCATGAGCATGTTCAACCCGTTCGCTGCCGTTCAGGACGGGACACCCCCCACGGGTGAAGCGCCGGCTGCCAGGCCCGCGTCCGAGACTGCCGACAAGCCGAAATCCACCGGTTCCTCCGGGGATATCGAGCAGATGAAGGATCAGCTCGACGCCATGCAGCGCCAGCTCGAGAAGATGATGAAACCAAAGGGCTGATAGCCGCGATTTGCGTAAGATTTTAAACAAATTCGTCAGAAATTAACCATGATTTCTGATTAACTATTTGTAAAGGTTTCCCCAAGGACTTATATTTGGGGGATGCGACAGTCTTTCACGGTCTCGACATGCGTGTGAACGGGGTCAGCGCCAATACCGGGCTGGTTCCGCGCGCGATGGTGCCGGGCGTGTCGCCGACGGACCGGGGCAGTGCTTCCGACAGACCCGTCACACCCGCCGAACGGATCAGTGAAAGCCGCGGTCAGCAGGATGCGCCCTCCAATCCGCTCGCGAGCGGTGAGGCCGCGCAATCCGCAACAGGGACCGCCACCCACTGGCCGGTACCGACGCTTTCCGGCCTGCTCGGGCATCGCCTGCTCTATGAAGTCCAGCGCCAGGCCCAGATGGATGGCGGACAGGTGGCGACGGCGGATCGGGCATCGGACGCCGTGATCGCCTATCGCGCGGCGGGCGACCTTTCCGCCATGGTCCTGCGCCCCGACGGTGACGGCCTGCGCCAACCCTTCCGGGTCTGAGCACGCCCCTCCTCCGGATTCGAGCACACCTTGCCGCACATTCCCGTCCTCCGGGATTCTCCCGGCGTGCACCGAATCCGACTGCCGGATAATCGGGCTGTTGCCTGCCGCGGCGCTGAAAATTTCGCCATTCCTGCTGCGACCACTTGACCCAGCCGGATCTTTCCGGCAAAAGAATACCCGCGAGTAGCACTTTGACACGATGGAGTAGGCACATGCATGTCGGTATGGGCGTGATCTTCCAGAACCCGGGCAAGGAACGCACGGACCGGGAAGTCTATGAAGCTGACATGGCCCTGGCCGAGGCTGCGGAGCCCATGGGTTTCGACAGTGTCTGGACCGTTGAGCATCATTTCACCGACTACACCATGTGCCCCGACCCGCTGATGTTCCTCAGCTACATGGCCGGGCGCTCGAAGACGATCCAGATCGGTTCGATGGTGGTGGTGCTGCCCTGGCATGACCCGCTGCGGGCCGCCGAACAGATCTCCATGCTCGACAACATGTCGGGGGGCCGCTTCATTCTCGGCATCGGTCGTGGTGCGGGCAAGGTGGAGTTCGACGGCTTCCGTCTCGACATGGGGGAAAGCCGGGAACGCTTCGTCGAGGCCGCGACCATGGTGCTCGACAGCCTGGAGACCGGCCACGCCGAGTTCGACGGCGAACACTACAAGCAGCCCCGCGTCGAGATCCGCCCGAACCCGCACAGCAGCTTCCGCGGGCGCACCTATGCCGCCGCCGTCAGCCCCGAATCAGCCCGCATCATGGCGCGGCTGGGGGTCGGTATCCTGATCATTCCGCAGAAGCCCTGGGCCGCCGTGCGCAAGGAGCTGGACGAATACCGCGCGATCTACCGCGAGGTGAACAATGCGGACGCCCCGGCGCCCATCGCCGGTGGCTGGGTATTCTGCGACGAGAACAAGGACCGCGCCTACGAGATGGCCCTGAAGTACATCGGCGGCTACTGGAAGACGGTCATGGACCACTACCAGTTCGATGGCGACCACATGCAGAACATGAAGGGCTATGAATATTACGCCCAGTTCCGTGACAACCTGCTGAAGAACGGCCCTGACGCGGCAACCGAGTTCTTCATGAACCTGCAGGTCTGGGGCACGCCGGAGATGTGTCTCGAAAAAATCATGAAGACCGCCGACACCATCGGCGCGGACGGCTTCAACGGCGTGTTTTCCTACGCCGGGATGCCGCACGAGGAATCGATGCGCAACGCCGAGCTGTTCGCGCGCGAAGTCATGCCGGAACTGAAGAAGGCAGCACCTGCCGCCGAGCGGCTGGCACGGAACGCCGCCTGACAGGTCGAGGATACCAGCTTTTCCGCCGGGCCTACTGGGGAGGAGGCCGGGAAGGGGAGGATGACGCGGTCGGAGCAATCCGGCCGCGTCATTGTTTTGGGGGGGAGCGGGCCGCCGGATCAGTGGCTGAGGATCTGGCTCAGGAACAGCTTGGTCCGGTCGCTCTGCGGATTGTTGAAGAACTCTTCCGGCTCGTTCTGCTCGATGATCTGGCCCTGGTCCATGAAGATGACCCGGTTCGCCACCTGGCGGGCAAAGCCCATCTCGTGGGTGACGCAGATCATGGTCATGCCGGTCTCGGCCAGGTCGACCATGACGTCCAGCACTTCCTTGATCATCTCCGGGTCGAGGGCCGATGTCGGCTCATCGAACAGCATGATGCGCGGGTTCATGCAGAGGGATCGTGCGATGGCCACACGCTGCTGCTGTCCGCCGGAAAGCTGGCCCGGGAACTTCAGCGCCTGATCGGCGATCTTCACCCGCTCCAGGTAATGCATGGCGCGGTCTTCGGCTTCCTTGCGCGGTTCCTTGCGGACCCAGATCGGCGCGAGGGTGCAATTGTCCAGCACGGACAGGTGCGGGAACAGGTTGAAGTGCTGGAAGCACATGCCGACTTCCGACCGGATCTTGTCGATGTTCTTCAGGTCGGAGGACAGCTCGATCCCGTCGACGACGATCGTGCCCTTCTGGTGCTCCTCCAGCCGGTTGATGCAGCGGATCAGGGTGGACTTGCCGGAACCGGACGGGCCGCAGACCACGATCCGCTCCCCCCGGTTCACGGTCAGGCTGATGTCGCGGAGCACGTGGAAGTCCCCGTACCACTTGTTCATCATCGTGATCTCGATGGCGACCTCGTCGGACACCTGCAACTTGGAACGATCAATTTCGCGATCAATTGCCACTTCGCTCATGGGTTGGACCTTTCCTGTGCGCGATCAACCATGCCCGGTCTGAAGCTTGCGCTCCAGGTACTGCGAATAGCGGGACATGCCGAAACAGAAGATGAAGAAGAAGATGGAGATGAAGCCATAGAGCTCCCAGACAATGCCGTTCCAGTTCTGGTCGGCACGGATCGGGTTGAGGATACCCACCGGGTCGAGCAGACCGATCACCGACACCAGGACCGTGTCCTTGAACAGGCCGATGAAGGTATTGACGATGCCCGGGATGGAGATCTTCAGCGCCTGCGGCAGGATGATCAGGCGCATGGACTTCCAGTAGTCCAGACCCAGCGCATCCGCTGCCTCGTACTGTCCCTTCGGCAGGGCCGCCAGACCACCACGGATCACCTCCGCCATGTAGGCAGACGCGAACAGCGTCACCATGATCACGACCCGAAGGACGACGTCGAAGCTGGTCCCAGGCGGCAGGAAGTAGTTCAGCAGGGTTGAAGCCACGAAAAGCAGGGTGATCAGCGGCACACCGCGAATGAACTCGATGAAGCAGGTGCTCAATGCCTTGATGAACAGCAGGTTCGACCGCCGTCCGAGCGCCAGGGCGATGCCCAGCGGGAAGGATCCCGCAATGCCGCTGACACCGATGATGAGAGACAGCAGGAAGCCACCGATCTTGCTGGATTCCACTACCGGCAGGCCGATATCCACGACACTGGTCAGCGCACCGTCGAAGATCTCGACGCCGAACAGCCACCAGAGGACAAGGACCAGGCCGCCACCGATCAGGCCTACAACGGCTGGCAGCGTGGTGGTGATCAGCCGATAGGCGACCACCGCCAGGACCAGGCCGAGCACGACACCGACCGGACCCCAGATCGTGCCGCCCCAGATCAGCCAGTAGGCTATCGCCGGATAGAGGCCGGAGAGATAGAGGACCCGCCGGGGAACGCCGGCAAACAGTATCGGCGCAACGGCGACGATCATCAGGAAGAAGCTCAGGATGGGCCGCCAGCGCTCTTCTTCCGGATAGAAGCCGTAGATGAACTGCAGGTAGCGTTCCTTGATCACCGCCAGGCAGGCACCATTGTCGATGCTGCGGCAATCCGAGAGCGACGTCGCGTTCCAGACCGAGTCAATGAACAGCCAGGGAATCACCGCCGCCAGAAGGCTGTAGATGATGAAGACCCCGAACAGGGTCATGACCGTGTTGGAAATGCTGGAGAACAGGTTCGCCCGCACCCAGGCAATTGGGCCGACCACGCTGGAGGGTGGTGGTGATGGCGGAATGTCGCCCGAAGCGACGAAGGGCTTGCGGCTGTCGCTCATCTCACCTCTCCCTCAGCTTGACGCGTTCATTGTACCAGTTCATCACCATGGAGATGCTGAGCGATACGACCAGGTAGAACCCCATCAGCAGCATCAGGGTCTCGAATTCCCGCCCCGTCTGGTTCAGCGTGATGCCGCCCAGCGTGCCGGTGGCATCCATGTAGCCAACGGCAATGGCGAGAGAGGAATTCTTGGTCAGGTTCAGATACTGGCTGATCAGCGGCGGCACGATGACCCGCAGTGCCTGCGGCAGGATCACCAGGTTCATGGTCCGTCCGGGCCGCAGGCCAAGCGCGAATGCCGCTTCCGACTGGCCCTTGCTGACGGCCAGGATGCCGGAGCGGACAATCTCCGCCGTGAAGGCACCGGTATAGAGCGACAGCGCCAGCCAGAGGCCGATCAGACTGTCGCGCATGAAGACGCCACCCCTGAAGTTGAAGCCCTTCAGTTCCGGGTATTCGAGCGTTATCGGCATCCCGAGGATGAAGAAGATCAGTATCGTCGGCAGGAACAGGATCGCCAGCGAGATCGGGAACAGCGGCAGGATCTCACCGGTCGCTTCCTGGCGCTTCTTCGCCCAGCGACGGAAACCGATCATCACGCCGACGGACAGCAGGAAGACGATGACGACCGCCATCGACATGTCGCCCATGACCGGGGCGGGAATGTAGAAGCCACGGTTGGTCAGCACCAGCATGCCACCCAGCAGCGGGGATGCATCGGAGTCCGCACCCCGGAACTCGTTCGGTGCCGGCAGGGTCTCGTTGATCACCGCGACGGTGATCAGGATCCAGACCAGCACCGGAATGTTGCGGAAGCCCTCGACGTAGATCGTCATCAGGCGCGCGATCAGCCAGTTGTTCGACAGGCGCAGGACACCGGCAATGACGCCGACGACCGTCGCCGTAATGCAGCCCAGGATGGCAACGAGCAGCGTGTTCAGGATGCCGACAACAGCAGCCCGCGCATGTGTCGAGGTCGATGAATAGTCGATCAGGCGCTGGTTGATGTCGTATGACGCCGTGTCGCCCAGAAAGCTGAAGCTGAATGTCTTGCCCAGCAGGGCAAGGTTCTGGATCACGTTGCTGACCAGCCAGGCGGCGGCCAGCATGAAAACGATCAAAGCAATAATCTGGATGGTGTAGGACCGGTAACGGGTGTCGTAGATCAACATCCCGATACGGAAGTTCGTGTCTCCGGTACTGGAGATCGTGGCCATGGCACAGAGCCCCCTCGCACTACGGCGCCGGACAGAATATCAGTCCGGCCAGTCGCCTCCCCGTCAGAAAGAAAACGGGCGCGTCACCCCTGGATGACGCGCCCGATATTCAGATCAACGGAACGGCGGTGCGTAGAGGATGCCGCCCTTGCTCCAGAGCTGGTTCAGGCCACGGGCCAGACCAATTGCGGTGCTTTCGCCCACATTGCGCTCGAAGATCTCGCCGTAGTTGCCACCGGCAGCGATCGCATGCACGGCCCAGTCGGCAGGCAGGCCCAGCATATCGCCGTAGCTGCCTTCCTTGCCCAGCAGGCGGTTGACTTCCGGATCAGCGGAACCGTCCGCAGCCAGCTTGGCGACGTTGGCCTTGGTCACGCCCTTTTCCTCGGCGATGATCAGGGCGTTCAGCACCCAGGCGCTGATGTCCGCCCACTGGTCGTCACCCTGGCGAACCAGCGGACCCAGCGGCTCCTTGGAGATGATTTCCGGCAGCAGCGTGTGCTCGCCCGGCTTCTCGAAGGTTGCGCGCGTCGCGGCCAGACCGGAAGCGTCCGTGGTGTACACGTCACAGGCGTTGGACAGGTACTTCTGCTGCGCCTCGGCATTGGTCTCGATCGGAACCGGCTCGTAGCTCATGCCATTGGCACGGAAGAAGTCAGCCAGGTTGAGCTCGGTCGTGGTGCCGGTCTGGATGCAGACAGTGGCGCCGTCGAGTTCCTTGGCGGATTTCACGCCCAGGCTCTTGCGGACCATGAAGCCCTGACCGTCGTAGTAGTTCACACCGGTAAAGGTGAAACCCAGGTCGACGTCGCGGCTCAGCGTCCAGGTGGTGTTGCGATACAGGATATCGACCTCACCGGAAGCCAGTGCCGTGAAGCGGGTCTTGCCCGTGGTCGGCGTGAACTTGATGGCGTTCGCGTCACCGAAGATGGCCGCAGCGGTCGCACGGCAGAAGGTGACATCGAAACCGTCCCAGACGCCATTGGCATCCGTGAAGGCAAAACCGGCAAGACCGGTCGACACACCACACTGGACGAAGCCCTTGGCTTTCACGTCGTCGAGCGTGGCCGCGTTCGCCGCTGTCGACACTGCCATCACGGCAGCGGCAGCAATGATTGCGCCTTTAACTTTCATATTGGAAAACTCCCTGTTTCATCCGATCCCCGGATATTCGCAGTGCCGTCCTGTATGTGGCCAGCAGGGTCTTTGCCCTGCCGGTCCGGAAGCACCACTTGTGTCCGAGGTGCGTTTAACTCGCGCAGCCTATGCCCGGGTTTCTGACAACACAACAGGGTTTCTGCATTGCAAGGCGGCGTTTACCGCATTGCAGCACTTGGCCTGAAGGCAAAAGCTCTGTCAGTATCGCGACCAGTATCGGATCGCCATTCTGCAGGGCACCGGCCAGCGCCATGCATGCGCACGCAACCAGGGGAAAGCCAGACAACCATGAAGCAGGACACCACCATCGTCACCGCCGGGCGTGACCCGGAAAGCAATCTCGGCGTGGTGAACCCGCCCGTCTATCACACCTCCACGATCCTCAATCCCTCGATGGCGTCGATGAAGGCCAACGGCGCGCGGCGGGAGAAGGGCGAGACCGTCACCATGTACGGGCGCATCGGCCACCCGACGTCGCTGGCGTTCGAGGAAGCGATGGCGGAGGTGGAGGGCGGCTACAGCGCCTTCGCCTTCCCGTCGGGCCTCGCGGCCATCGCGGCGGCGATCACGTCCTATGTCTCGGCCGGTGACCACATCCTGGTCAGCGATTCCGCCTATCGGCCGACCCGCAGCTATTGCGACGGGGTGATGAAGCGGTTCGGGGTGGAGACAACCTATTACGATCCCCTGATCGGCGCCGGGATCGCCGAGCTGATCCGTCCCAACACGAAGATCGTCTATGTGGAGGCGCCCGGCTCCCACACCTTCGAGATGCAGGACATTCCGGCCATCGCGGCGGAGGCGAATAAGGCCGGGGCCATGGTGCTGATGGACAATACCTGGGCCAGCCCGCTGTTCTTCCGCCCCTTCGACCATGGCGTCGATGTCTCGATCCACGCCGCCACCAAGTACATCGTCGGCCATTCGGACGCCATGCTGGGTGTTGTCGTGACCAATGAAGCGGCCTGGCAGCCGCTGCGCCAGACCGCACAGGCGATGGGTCAGTGTGTCGGTCCGGACGATATCTATCTCGGCCTGCGGGGGCTGCGTACCCTGGCCGTGCGGCTGCGCCAGCACATGGTCAACGCGCTGGATATTGCCGCCTGGCTCGAGACCCGGCCGGAGGTCGACCGCGTGCTGCACCCCGGTCTGCCGAGCCATCCCGGCCATGCCATCTGGAAACGCGATTTTCTCGGCGCATCGGGCCTGTTCTCCATCATCCTGCGCGACGGCTACAGCGATGACGACCTGGCCCGCATGATCGACGGGCTGAAGCTGTTCGGCCTGGGTGCATCGTGGGGCGGCTACGAAAGCCTCGTCATCCATCAGAAGCCGGAACAGTTCCGCACCGCCACCGACTGGTCCGGCCCGGGCCTGCTGGTGCGGCTGCACATCGGTCTGGAAGACACCGATGACCTGAAGGCCGATCTGCAGGCGGGACTGGAGCGTCTGGCGGGCTGAGCGGGCACCGCCCGAACGCAGAAGGGGGCCACCGCGATGGTGACCCCCTTCATATCGGGAACGCTACATGACCCGAAGGCCTCTCCCGAATTTCTTGTGCGCCAGCAGCAGAACCGGCCGGATCAGATCCAGCGGGCTTCGCGGACCTGCTCGGTGGCGGCATTGACGCGCTGGGTCGCCAGTTCGACACCGCGTGCCAGGACATCCTGATAGGTCGTGCTGACCACACCGAAATGGGTCGACCAGGCTTCGAAGGCCGACTCGGCATATTCGCGCTGCAGGTCGGCGATCTCGGTCAGGCCCTCGGCGCTGCCGATGCGATCCACGACTGCGGCGCCGGCGGCCAGACGGCCCTGCACGAAGCTGGTGGTGGTCTCCTGCAGCTCCATGGCCGTCTCGACCGCGGTACGGTTGGTCTCGACAACGATCGCGATGCTCTCACGCAGCGCGGCGAACATGTCCGGCCGGAAGGCGCTCGCCACGGTTTCAGCGGTCGCAGCCACCTTCTTCGGTGCTGCCTTCGGCGCGGCCTTTGCAGTGCGGGCCGTGGGGGCCGCAGCAGGCTTGCTGGCAGCGGTCGCCTTGGCCGTCGTCTTAGCAGGCGCGGCCTTCTTCGCGCTGGCGGTTGTCTTTGCGGGCGCGGCCTTGCGGGCCGGGGCCTTCTTCGCCGGAGCAGCCTTGGGTGCTGCCGCCTTCGGGGCAGCGGCCTTGGGCGCCGCGGCCTTCACGGGCGTCGCCTTCTCCGCGACCGGGGCCGCCTTGGCTTCAGTCGTTGCAGGGGCCGCAGCCTCGGTCTTCGGTGCGGCTTCCGCCTTCGGTGCCGCTTCGGCGACCTTCGGCGTTTCGTCCGTCTTGTTGTCGGTCATCTGAATTCTCCGTATTCACGCGCGTCAGCCGACGCTCTGGAACCTGGAGCACAGATAACAACTCATGCTGCATTGCACAATAGCCTGTGTGCGGTGCGGCGAAATGTTGCTGGCTGCGGCTTGCGGGCCGCGCGCCTCATTCCGGAATGTCGGAACGCCCGCCGTGTTCACCCGACCAGGTCACCGGGTCGTCCAGGAACTTCTCCACCTCGTCCAGGGTCGCGGTCTCGAAGTATCCACTTTCCCGCGCGGCAACCAGCACATCCCGCCAGGTGGCCAGGTAATGCAGTTCGATCGCCGCCCGCGCGAAGTTCGCCGGGGCATGGGGGAAGATGTCGTAATAGAAGACGACGAAGGCATGGTCGACATGTGCACCGGCGGCCCGGATGGCATCGCAGAAATTGATCTTCGAGCCACCGTCGGAGGTCAGGTCCTCCACCAGCAGCACGCGCTCGCCTTCCTTCAGGTTGCCCTCGATCTGCGCCATGCGGCCAAAGCCCTTGGGCTTCTTGCGCACGTACTGCATCGGCAGCATCAGCTTGTCGGCGATCCATGCGGCGTAGGGAATGCCCGCCGTCTCCCCGCCCGCGACACTGTCGAAGGCCTCGAACCCCACCTCGCGGCCCAGCATCTCGGCGGCCAGTTCGGTGATCTTCATGCGCACCCGCGGAAAGGCGATCAGCTTGCGGCAGTCGATATAGACCGGGCTGGCCCAGCCGGCGGTGAAGATGAACGGTGTCTCCGCATTGAAACGCACCGCCTCCGTCTCGATCAGCATCCGGCTGACAAGGCGCGCGGCCTCCTGTGATTCCGGATGGTTCCTGTTGACCGCCATGTGACCCAGCCCCTGATTTCCGTCGAACATGCGCGCCTTATATAGCAGTCCATCCCCTGATGGAATCGCACCGGACCGCCCTGACAGCCGTGAAATCCGCGCCATGCGGTCGCAAGCCGATGCAAACCGCGCCGGAATGGGCTATCAAAATCGTCTGAAACACCCTGGGGAGGATTTCCATGACCTACACACCCTTCGATCTGAGCGGCAAGGTTGCCCTCGTCACCGGCGGCAATGGCGGCATCGGCCTGGGCTTTGGCGAGGCCATCGCCATGGCGGGCGGCGATGTCTGCATCTGGGGCCGCAGCGCGGAGAAGAACGCCGAGGCCCTGGCGCGACTGAAGGAGGTCGGCGCCGGCGGCACCTACACGTCCTTCATCTGCGATGTCAGCAACGAGGGGGAGGTCGACAAGCGCTTCGCCGAAACGCTGGAGGCGCATGGCCGCGTCGACGGCTGCTTTGCCAATGCCGGCATGTCGGCGCGTGGCACCTCCTTTACCGACATGACGCTGGACGACTGGCACAAGGTCATGTCGGTCAACCTCGACGGGGCCTTCCTGACCTTCCGTGCCGCCGCCCGCCACATGGTGGAGCGCGCGAAGAACGGCGATCCCTTCGGTCGCCTGGTCGGCACCGCATCCCTGGCCGCGATCTCCGGCCCGGCACGCAACGAACACTATGCAGCGTCGAAGGGCGGCCTGATCTCCATGACCAACGCCATGGCCATCGAGTTCGCGCGCTATGGCATCACCGCCAACTCCATCCTGCCCGGCTGGATCGAGACCGAGATGACCGAAGGCGCCTTCGCCGATCCGCGTTTCCACGGCAACGTCATGCCGCGCATGCCGATGCGCCGCTGGGGCAAGCCGGAGGACTTCGGCGGTGTCGCCGTCTACCTGATGAGCGAAGCCTCCAGCTTCCACACCGCGCAGAGCTTCCTGATCGACGGCGGCTACTGGGTGTTCTAGGGCGGGAGTCGTCTGCGGGCCCCGGCCTGCCCTCTCCTGAGTCGTTTGCTGTCCCCGGCCAGCCCTCTCCGGAAGACTCCTTTGTTGACCCCGGCCAGCCCTCTCCCCCTCCCGACCACCCACGCGAGTATCCTATTGGGTGGTCGGGAGGGGGAGAGGGCTGGCCGGGGACCACAGACAAATCTTCTGATCCGGGGCGGATCGTGGCAAAATGCTTCCATGTTCCGATTTCAGAGCCTGCTTACCTGCCTGATCGTCGCGTTCGGCCTCATCCTGGGACCGGGGGCGAGGGCCGATCAGCGCGATCCGGTGCTGGACAACCTGTTCGCCGATCTTCAGGCCGCACAGGGCAAGTCCGCGCTGCGGGTGCAGAACCGGATCTGGGAGGTCTGGTTCGATTCCGGCAGTCAGATGGTCGATCTGTTGCTGATGGATTCACGTGAGGCCATGCAGATGGGGCTCTATGGCCAGGCGGAGGAACAGCTGGATGCCGCGGTCGAGCTGGCGCCCGAGTTCGCGGAGGGCTGGAACCGCCGGGCCACCCTGCGTTTCATCCGCAAGAATTACGTCGGTTCCATCGAGGATATCCAGAAGGTGCTGGATCTGGAGCCACGCCACTTCGGCGCCCTTTCCGGGCTGGGCATGATCTATGATCGGATCGAACAGCCGGAGGCGGCGCTGCAGGCCTTCCGCGAGGCGCTGCTGATCAATCCGCACATGGCGGAGATCCGGCAGCGTGCCGAGGAGATCGAGAAGGCACTGAAGGACAGGGAAATCTGAACCGATGAATGAACCTCTCGTGGTCCGGCGGGTTGCCGGAGCCATCGGCGCGGAAGTTTCCGGCGTCGATCTTTCGCGCGACCTCGACCCGGACACCGTCGCGGCACTGCGGCAGGCCCTGCTGGATCATCTGGTGATCTTCCTGCGCGACCAGCCGATCGAACCCGCGCGCTTCCTGGCCTTTGCCAGGGCGTTCGGCACCCCGGTCGAATATCCCTTCGTGAAGGGACTGGACGCATTCCCGCAGATCATCGAGGTGGCGAAGCTGGAGGGGGAGACGACCAACTTCGGCGGCATCTGGCATTCCGACACGGTCTATCTGGACGAACCACCGATGGGCAGCATGCTGCTGGCCCGCGAGATTCCGCCCCAGGGCGGCGACACCCTGTTCGCCAACCAGTATCTGGCCTACGAGGCGCTCAGTCCGACATTCCAGGGTCTGCTGGACGGGCTGACGGCCATTCACAGCTCCGCCAAGGCAGATGTTTCAAAGACGCGGGAAGACAGGATCAAGTCGGGCGGCACGGCAGAGGCGGGCAAGGATTACCTGTCGTATCATCCGGCAGTACGCACCCATCCTGAAACAGGTCGCAAGGCGCTGTTCGTCAATGTCGCCCACACGGAGCGGTTCGATGGCATGACGGAGGCCGAGAGCAAGCCGATCCTGGACTATCTGTTTCAGCACCAGATCCGGCCCGAGTTCACCTGCCGCTTCATCTGGTCGCCCGGCGCCATCGCCTTCTGGGACAATCGCTGCGCCCAGCACAATCCGGTGAATGACTATCACGGCTACCGCCGCATCATGCATCGCATCACCCTGGCCGGAGACCGGCCGGCCTGAAGCGGCCAGCCCGAAGCGACCGACCTGTTGCTGAACCACGGGTTTCAGTGGGGGCCAGCCCTGCGCGGTTGCCCCTTCTGCCCTGCGTCGTTTCGGACTAATACATCTGTCTGAACTGCCTCCCCCCGTCAGGAACTCCAGCTTGAACCAGTCCAATACCCTTGCCGGCGCCGGTTTCATGGTGCTCTCGACGCTGGGCTTCAGCGTCATGCACGCCATGATCCAGTACCTTGGCACCACCGGAATACACGGGTTCGAGATTGCGTTCTTCCGCAATGTCTTCGGCTTCTTCGCCCTGCTGCCGATCCTGATGCGGCATGGGCTGGCACCTTTCCGGACCACGCGGCTGCCCCTGCATGGCGTGCGGGCCGTGGTGAACTCGGTCGCCATGCTGCTGTTCTTCTACGGCATCACCACCGGCATCGCGCTGGGTCTCGTACAGGCGCTGTCCTTCACGGCCCCGCTGTTCGTTTCCGTGCTGGCCGTGCTGTTCCTGGGGGAGCGGTTCCGCGCCCACCGGACGGCGGCGCTGGTCATCGGCTTCGTCGGCGCGCTGATCATCCTGCGCCCCGGCGTGGCGGTGATCCCCAGCGGCGCGATCTACATCCTCTGCTCAGCCATGATCTGGGGCGTGGCCATGATCATCATCAAGCGCCTGACAGCGACGGATTCCGCCGTCACCGTCGCGCTCTACATGGTGCTGATGATGGGGCCGATCTCCGGCATCGCCGCCGCCTTCGTCTGGACCTGGCCGACGCCAGAGCAATGGCCGTGGCTGGTGGCCATTGGCATTGTCGGCACCATCGCGCAGCTCAGCTTCACCCAGGCCTTCCGTCTGGCCGACGCCACCGCCGTGTTGCCGTTCGATTTCGGCAAGCTGATCTTCTCCGCCCTGCTGGGTTATTTCCTGTTTGCGCAGGTGCTGGACCTCTGGGTCTGGGTCGGCGGGGCGCTGATCTTCTTCGGCGGCTTCTACATCGCCTGGCGGGAACGCAAGGTGAAGGGTGCCGTCGAGACAACACAGCCGGACCCGGCACGTCCTGCCTGAGGGCAGGTGAAGGCCCGGGCCGGAACGAGACAAGCCATGAAACGCATGCGGGGGGAGAAGTCATGAACACCGAGCAGACGCCGGACTATGCCACACCGTTCCGGGGCCTGAAGGTCCTGGACCTGTCACAGGGCGTCGCCGCCCCGCACTGCGGCATGCTGCTGGCGCTCTATGGTGCGGAAGTGGTCAAGGTGGAACCCTTCGCCGGGGACTGGATCCGGCCCATCGGGGTGCGCAAGGGCGAGCACTCGGCCCACAGCGTCTATTACAGCCGCGGCAAGCGCTCCATCGCGCTGGACCTGAAGCATCCGGACGGGCTGGCCATCGTGCACAAGCTGGCGGCGGAGGCCGACGTGATGCTGGAGAGCTTTCGCCCCGGTGTCGCCGACCGGCTGGGCGTCGGCTATGCCGCGATGCGCGACCTCAATCCCGGCCTGCTCTATGCCTCGATCTCCGGTTTCGGCCAGACCGGCCCCTATCGCGAGCGCGCCTGCACCGACACCGTGGCGCAGGCCTTCTCCGGCCTGATGAGCCTGAATACCGCGCCGGACGGCACCCCGGTGAAGGTCGGCGCGGTCATCGTCGACACGCTGACCGGCCTTTTCGCCTATCAGGCCGTGGCTACCGCGATCTATGCCCGCCGCAACGGCGGCGCGGGACGCCATCTGGACATCAGCCTGATGGGCGGGGCGGCGGCGCTGCTGGCACCGAAGGTGCTGGAGGCCGCGATTGCGGGGGAGACCCCGAAGGCCTTCAACCCGCCCGCCGGCAACTACCAGACCGCCGACGGCTGGATTGCCGTCACCCTGGTGCGCGATGCCGAGTTCCCGATCATCTGCGACGCCATCGGCCTGCCGGAGATCGGCGCCGACCCGCGCCTGAAGACCTTCGCCGAACGGGGACAGCATCTGGACGTCATCCGCGACGGTTTCCTGCCCCGCTTCCGGGAGAAGATCTCCGCCGAATGGCTGGAGATCCTGAAGGCCCGCAACATCCTCTGCGATCCCGTGATGGACCTGCCCGGCTGGCTGGCCCACCCGCATGTGCAGGCCACCGATACCGCCCCGGTCACCGACCAGCCCGGCTTCGGCCCCAGCCCCCTGGTCCGCGTCCCCGGCGCACCGCAGTCCCCCGCCGACATCTCCGATGCCCCGGAGATCGGCGAACAGGGCGCGGAAATCCTGGCGAAGCTGGGATTCGGCGACGCGGAAATTGCGGCACTGGCGGAAGCCGGGGCGGTGAAGTTGCCGGGCGGGTGAGCGAATACTGCAGGTCGCCTCATTCGCTCGTATTCAGCCTGTCTGTGGGAAGTCTGTTTCGGTCAGGTTCAGACCGGGGAAAATTCCGGTCGGTGTGACAAAGGTATCTGCGGCGACCGAACGGTCTGCCGCATTGTGAATATACTCAAAAGAAACAGGCCCGGACCTTCAGACGGTCGACCTGTAGATTCCCCTCAAACGCACGTTTCTGCGTTGTCGCCCGAAGGACTGATTGGTTGATCATGCAGCCGGATTTTCCTCAAACCACTTGATCATCTCAGCCATGCTACGAAGCGAAACCTTTTCACCTTGGCAATGGCTGGGACGTTCCGTGTTCTCGTTGACCGCAATCAGTGGATCCTGTTCGGAATTCTCTGATGAGAACTCGGAGAACGCGGTAGTCCAGTCTAGGCTTTGGATGACAGTCCCACTGAAAGCCTTGGGCTGTTCGATGGGTTCGGGATTGCTCCCTGAGGGACGATCTACCTTGTGGTGAACAAGCGCAGATCGAAAGAGAAGCATGATCGCAAGCATTTAATCCTCCATTGCTAGCTTCTTCAGTCCTTCTCTAATAGCGGGCACATGTTTCATGTTTGTGACGGCTATGCGAATCAGTAAATTCAAGGTAGTTAGGAAGTTTTTCTAAATTTCTGCTGGAAAAATGTGCACACTGTTCCGTCATTGCAGAAGGTCTATCCCCGTCACTGGAACGCAGGCATGACCTCCTTAGCAAACAGTCTCAGGGACTGTTCGAGGGCGTCGGTGGGGATGCCGGGGAGTTGCATGCGGAGCACGATCTCGGTGGGGGCCAGACGGTCGATGAGTTCCTGGATGTCGCGGCGCATGACCTCCGGGTCGCCGACCATGTAGCGGGAGGCGAAGTTCTGGAACTTCACGGCGGAGGCTTCCGTCACCAGGTCGCCATTGTCGTTGCGCAGGCCGCGTTCCCCCTCCGCCGACTTGCGGGCATAGAGGCTGAACATCTGCTCCAGCGCCGGACCGGCCAGCCGCTCGGCCTCGGCGGTCGTGGGGGCGACGAAGGCCTCCCGGATCACGGGGCGTTCCTCCGGCACGTATCCGACTTCCGCCGCCACCTGTTCATAGCGCGCGAAATGTTCCACCAGTTCCCCCAGCGCATGACGCGGCGAGGCAGTGACCGGCACCCGGCGGCGGGCGGCGCGGGCCAGCAGCTTGGGGCCTGAAACGCCGTACCAGATCGGCAGTTCCCGCTGCACCGGGGTCGGCATCAGCGCCACGGACGGGACCTGGAACAGCTTGCCCTCGAAGCCGACATCGGACGGGTCGGCCCAGCCCTGCTGCAGGAAGTCGATGATCTCCTCATGCAGGCGGAACCGGTCCTCGTAGATCACCCCATAGGCGGAGAATTCCTCCGACACATAGCCCGGCGAGGTGCCCAGCGTGACCCGGCCGCCGGAGAGATTGTCCAGCGTCAGCAGATCCTCCAGCAGGCGCAGCGGCTGGCAGAGCGTCACCACCATGATGTTGGTGGCCAGCCGCATCCGTGTCGTCAGACCGGCGGCCTTGGCCAGCACCAGCAGCGGGTTCGGCGCCCAGCCATTGTTCTGGAAATGGTGCTCGGTGGTGTGGAAGGCATGAAAGCCGAGCTGTTCCGCCAGCGGCAGCAGCCGGTCCATCTCCCGGAAGGTCTCCAGGTGACTCATCGGCCCGCCCGGTTCCACCACGAAGCTGTACATCAGCGAGAATTTCATGGCGGTCCCTCCGGCGTGGCGTCTGATCAATCGAGTATGGCGCAGAGAGCGTGGGCAGGTAAGGGCAGCCCTTGGGCGTCAGACGCCAAAAGCCAGTGCGCAGGCGCATGGCTGGCCGAAGATGGGTGGAGCCCTATCCGCCCGTCCCGAAGGCATCCCCCGGGGATCCGGCGGGTCACGCAAGCTTTGAGAGGCTGGGCACCCGTATCAAGTACGGGTGCGGCGTCTGTATGGGCGTGGGTGGCGGGACCTGATCAGGCTTGGCCAACCGCGCAGCACCGCGCCTGACAAACATGATTTCCCCGGACTTGATCCGGGGATCCAGCGTGCCGCACAAGCGCCGAAAGACCGGGCACCCGTATCAGTCAAGGGTGCGGCGTCGGTGGGGATGGCGGTGTATGCAGACCTGCCGCTCAACCCTCGAACTGCGGGTCCACGGGGACGCGCAGGCTGACAGCGAGGGCGTTGGTGCGGGAGGCCATGGCGACGATGCGGCGCATCTCGTTCAGCATGTCCGGTGTCGCGCCCTTGGCGGCGGCGACGGCGGAGTGGCTGGCGACGCAATAGTCACAGCCGTTGGCGATGGAGACGGCGACGTAGATCAGCTCCTTCACCTCCGGGCTGAGTGCGCCGTCGGCCATCACGTCGCGCAGCGTGTCCCAGACGGAGCGCAGCTCAACCGGGTCATGCGCCAGGTATTTCCAGAAGTTGTTGACGTCCTGGACGCCACGGACGGCCATTATCTCGTCGAACACGGCACGGACTTCCGCATCGGCGTCCGCATATTCGATGGGTTTGACCATGGTTGTCTCCCAGGTGATCTGTCGACCGTTCCGCCCCTCTCCGGAAGATTCATATGTGGTCCCCTGCCGGCCCTCTCCCCCTCCCGACCACCCAATAGGATACTCGCGTGGGTGGTCGGGAGGGGGAGAGGGCCGGCAGGGGACAGCACAAAATCCCGCCTCAGCCGACGATGTCGAGGGCCGAGAAGAAGTAGGCGATCTCGATGGCGGCGTTCTCCGGGCTGTCGGAGCCATGTGCGGAGTTGGCTTCGATGGACTCGGCGAATTCCTTGCGGATGGTGCCGGCGTCGGCATTCTCCGGATTGGTCGCGCCCATGACTTCGCGGTACTTCGCGATGGCGTTCTCGCCTTCCAGCACCTGCACGACGACGGGGCCGGAGGTCATGAACTCGCACAGCGAACCGAAGAACGGACGCTCGGCATGGACGGCATAGAAGCCTTCCGCCTGGGCGCGCGTGAGCTGCATGCGGCGCTGGGCGACGATGCGCAGGCCCGCATCCTCGATCAGGGCGTTGATCTTGCCGGTCAGGTTGCGGCGGGTCGCGTCGGGCTTGATGATGGAGAAGGTGCGTTCCAGAGCCATTGTGCTGGTCCTTGCGTCTGAAGGGTGAAGGCGCAGGACGCGCCGTTCCGAGGATTCGCCGCTGCATAGCTTGGCACCGGGGATACTGCAACCATCCTGCTGGGCCGCCCTGTGACACCCATTGTCGCGGAGCGCCTTGCACAGCGGGACTGAGCCCTTATAACCCGAGGCGATATCGGTGGAGGCCGGCTGTGGACCGTTCCACCCCTCTCCCCCTCCCGGCCACCCACGCAAGGATCCTGAAATGGGTGGCCGGGAGGGGGAGAGGGCAGGCCGGGGTCCACAAAGGATTCCACCAGCAACCAACCAATCCCGAGAGTCCCTCCATGCTGATCCTGGACGACATCACCATCCGTATTGCCGGGCGCACCCTGCTGCAGAATGCCAGCGTGCGGCTGCCCACCGGGCACCGGGTCGGGCTGGTCGGACCGAACGGCACCGGAAAGACCACCCTGCTGCGCGCCGTGCTGGGAGAGATCGGGTTGGAGGGGGGCTCGATCGAGGTGCCGCGCGGGTCGCGTATCGGGGCCGTGGCGCAGGAGGCACCGGGCGGTAACCTGCCGGCCATCGATGCCGTGCTGGCCGCCGATACCGAACGCCACACCCTGTTGCAGGAAGCCGAGACGGCGACCGACGGCCACCGGATCGCCGAGATCCAGACCCGGCTGGCCGATATCGGGGCCTATGCCGCCCCGGCCAAGGCGGCGACGATCCTCGCCGGTCTGGGCATTCTGGAGGATCGCCAGAACCTGCCCTGCGACTCCTTCTCGGGCGGCTGGCGGATGCGTGTCGCGCTGGCGGCGGCGCTGTTCTCGGAGCCGGAGATCCTGCTGCTGGACGAACCGACGAACCATCTGGATCTGGAGGCGGCGCTGTGGCTGGAGGGGTTCCTGGCGACCTATCCCCACACCATCGTCATCGTCAGCCATGACCGCGACCTGCTGAACCGCGCCGTCACCGATATCCTGCACCTGGACGATCAGAAACTGACGCTCTACCCCGGCGGCTACGACACCTTCGAGGAGCGCCGCCGCATGGCGCAGCGGCATCAGGTGGCGCTGGCCAACCGCCAGTCGGCGGAGCGCGAGCGCATCCAGGCCTTTGTCGACCGCTTCCGCTACAAGGCCTCCAAGGCGCGGCAGGCGCAGAGCCGCCTGAAGATGCTGGCCAAGATGCAGCCGGTGGCGGCCATGATGGAGAACCGCGCCCCGCGCTTTCCCTTCGCCGAGCCGGCGAAACTGTCGCCGCCGGTAGTGCACATGGACGGGGCGGCCGTGGGCTACGAGCCCGGCAAACCCGTGCTGCGCCGCCTCGGTCTCCGCATCGACGAGGATGACCGCATCGGCCTGCTGGGGGCCAACGGCAACGGCAAGTCCACCCTGTCGAAACTGATCGCCGGACGGCTGCAGGCGGAATCCGGCGAGGTGCGGCGGTCGTCGAAGCTGAAGATCGGCTTCTTCGCCCAGCACCAGATCGAGGATCTGTCGCCCGACCGCTCCGCCCTGGCGCACATGCGCGACGTGCGGCCCCACGATCCGGAGCAGCGGCTGCGCACCCGGCTGGACGGCTTCGGGCTGGATGCCAAGCGGGTGGATACCCCGGCGGGGGAACTGTCGGGCGGCGAGAAGTCCCGGCTGGCGCTCTGCCTGATGGCGCAGAGCGAGCCGCAGATGCTGATCCTCGACGAGCCGACCAACCATCTCGACATCGACAGTCGCGAGGCGCTGGTGCAGTCGCTGAACGACTTCCCCGGCGCGGTGATCCTGGTCAGCCATGACGCGCATCTGGTTGAGGCGGTGGCCGACCGGCTCTGGCTGGTGGATGGCGGCACCGTCACCGCGTTCGACGGCGACATGAGCGACTATCGCCGCAAGGCGCTGGGCGACGCGGCGGAGGAGCGGAAATCCCGCAAGGGCGCCGACGTTGTCTCGACGGAATCCAGGTCGGACCGCAAGGAAGCGCGCAAGGCCGCGGCAGACGCGCGCAAGCGGCTGGTGCCCTATCGCAAGGCGGTGAAGGCGGCAGAGCAGGAGATGGAGAAGATCTCCGCCATGCTCGCCCGCGTCGAGGTGCGGCTGCGCGATCCGGAAATCTATGCCGGACCGCAGGATGAGGTCGCCCGCCTGACCCGCGCCAAGGCCGACGGGGAACGTGCCCTGGCCAATGCCGAGGCCGCCTGGATGAAGGCCGAGGAAGCCCTGGAACAGGCGCAGCAGGAAGCCGACGCGGCCTGAGGAGAGGCAGCCTGAGCGAGGAGGGGCAGATGGCCGACATCAGCCTGACCCGACTTTCCGATATCGACGAAGATGCCATCATCGACCTGATGAACGAGCCGGCGGTGCGGCGGCACATGCCCCTGCTGGACGCCGGGTTCTCGGCGCCGGACTGCCGGGCCTTCCGTGCCGCGAAACAGGCCATGTGGGATCGTCACGGGTTTGGCCCCCACGCCATCCTGATCGACGGGCAGTTCGCGGGCTGGGGCGGGTTGCAGCCGCAGGACGGGGAAACCGACATCGGACTGGTGCTGCACCCGGCATGCTGGGGCGCGGGCCTGCGTATCTTCCGGCTGTTTCGTGACGCGGCCTTCGGACCCATGGGCCTTCACAGCATCACCGCCCTGCTGCCCCCGGACCGGGCGAACCGGAAAGCCATCCTGCGGCTGGGCTTCGTCGAGGAGGGGCCGGTGACAGTCGATGGCGCAGCCTTCGTCCGCTTCCGGCTGCATGGCCCTCGCGCGTGAGGGCGCTGATCTGGAGGCGCGGGCCGCGCCGGTTCAGTTCGCGCGGGAGCTGAAGGGGACGTAGCGTCCGTCCTCGATGCTGTCGAAGAACTCGTTGACCTGCGGGTGTTCCACCGGATCGCCGGATTCATCCCAGAGCAGGTTCTGTTCCGAGACATAGGCGATGTATGTGGTCTCGTCGTTCTCCGCCAGCAGGTGATAGAACGGCTGGTCCTTGCGCGGACGTACCTCGGCCGGAATGGATTCCCACCATTCCTCCGTATTGTTGAACTGGGGATCAACGTCGTAGATCACGCCCCGGAACGGAAAGAGGCGGTGACGCACGATGTCGCCAATCCTGAACTTCGCCTCGGGCAACTGGATCAAG
>BQJF01000056.1 GCA_021604565.1 Minwuia thermotolerans
TACCCGGTGGTTTTCGGAACGCTCTACGCCTTCACCCTGATGGGCCTGGTCATGACCCTGCTGCGTGACATCACCTACGCCTTCGTCGATCCGCGCATCGATTTCGAGGGCCGTGATGTCTGAGCCCGTCCGTATTCAGGCGGGAATGAAGGGCAAGTCACTGCCACCTGCGCCCCTTCCCCCTCGACGGGGGAAGGCCGGGAAGGGGGTGATGGCCGGTGGCGAGGGTCTCCCGCATCTGGCCAGTTCTTCTCGCCAGTGCCCCACACCGGCGCTCCCGGGCGGCAAGGCAGGTGACACGACGGAAATGCGGGTGCTTCCCCCCCACCTCGATCCTCCCCCGCCGGGGGGGAGGAGGAATGGAGCGAGTTGCTCCGTCAGGGGGGCATCATGAAGATTTCCCCCCTCAACCGGCGGCGGTTCCAGAATTTCCGGCGCAACCGGCGGGGCTATGTGGCGACGATCCTGTTCTTCGCAATTTTCATGGTGACCCTGTTCGCGGAACTGATCGCCAACGACAAGCCGCTGCTGCTGTCGCATGACGGCGAACTCTACGTGCCCTTCCTCGTCGCCTATCCGGAGACCCGGTTCGGCGGCGACTTCGAGACGGAAGCCGACTATCGAGATCCGTTCCTGGAAGAACTGATCGCGGAGAAGGACGGCTGGATGCTCTGGGCACCGATCCGCTATTCCTACGACACCATCAATTATGACCTGCCGGTCCCGGCCCCTGCGCCACCATCGGCGGAGAACTGGCTGGGCACGGATGACCAGGGCCGTGACGTGATGGCGCGCGTGATCTACGGCTATCGGCTGTCGGTGCTGTTCGGGCTGATGCTCACGGTGCTGTCCAGCATCATCGGCGTCGCCGCCGGGGCTGTGCAAGGCTACTACGGCGGCTGGCTGGACCTGGTGGCGCAGCGCTTCATCGAGATCTGGGAGAGCATGCCGTTCTTCTTCATCATCCTGATCTTCTCGGCCCTGTTCGTGCCGGGGTTCTGGACCCTGCTGAGCATATTGCTGATCTTCAGCTGGACCGCACTGGTGGCTGTCGTGCGCGCCGAGTTCCTGCGGGCGCGCAACTTCGACTATGTGCAGGCGGCGCGGGCGCTGGGGGTCTCCAACGGTGTGATCATCTTCAAGCATCTGCTGCCCAACGCGATGGTTGCCACCATCACCTTCCTGCCCTTCGTGCTCACCGGGGGTATCACGGCGTTGACCGGTCTCGACACGCTGGGCCTCGGCCTGCCGCCCGGTTCGCCATCGCTGGGTGAGTTGCTGGCGCAGGGCAAGGCGAACCTGCAGGCCCCGTGGCTCGGCATCACCGCCTTCCTGGTGCTGTCACTGATGCTGACCATGGCCATGTTCATGGCGGAGGCCGTGCGTGACGCCTTCGATCCGCGGAAGACTTTCAACTGATGGTGGCGCAAGACACATCCGCCACCGAGGGGCCGCTGCTGACGGTGGAGAGCCTTGCCGTCCGGTTCCATGCGGAGGGAGGGGACGTGGATGCCGTGCGCGGTGTTTCCTTCACCCTGAACCGGGGCGAGACCCTGGCGGTGGTGGGTGAGAGCGGGTCCGGCAAGTCGGTGACCGCGCTTTCGGTGATGCAGTTGCTGCCCTATCCCCGTGCCTCCCACCCGACCGGGTCGATCCGGCTGGGGCAGGAGGAACTGGTGGGCGCGCCGGACGTCTTCATGCGCTCCATGCGCGGGCGACGCATCTCGATGATCTTTCAGGAGCCGCTTTCGGCCCTGAACCCGCTGCACAATGTCGAGAAGCAGGTGGCGGAGGTGCTGATCCAGCATCAGGGTATGACCAAGGTTGCCGCGCGGGCGCGGGTGCTGGAACTGCTCGATCTGGTCGGCATTCCCGACCCCGAAAGCCGCCTGGACGACTATCCGCACCAGCTTTCGGGCGGGCAGCGGCAGCGTGTGATGATCGCGATGGCGCTGGCCAACGAACCTGACCTGCTGATCGCAGATGAACCGACGACGGCGCTTGATGTCACAATCCAGGCGCAGATCCTGGAGCTGCTGAAGGACCTGCAGCGACGTCTGGGCATGGCGATCCTGTTCATCACCCATGACCTCGGCATCGTCAGGCGCATGGCTGACCGGGTTGCCGTCATGACCCAGGGCGAGATCGTGGAGGCCGGGGCGACCGCCGAAGTCATGGACAATCCGCAGCATGACTACACGAAGATGCTGCTGGCGGCGGAGCCGAAGGGTCGGCCAGAACGCTCCGGAGAGGTGCCGCCCCCGTTGCTCAGGACGGAGAACCTGAAGGTCTGGTTCCCGATCCGTCGGGGCGTCTTCCGCCGCATCGTCGGCCATGTGAAGGCAGTGGACGGCATCGACATCGACCTGGCGGAGGGCCGCACGGTCGGTGTGGTCGGCGAATCCGGGTCCGGCAAGACCACGCTGGGTCAGGCCATCCTGCGCCTTATCCGCTCCGACGGTGCCATCAGTTTCGACGGGGAGCGTATCGATCAGCGTGGCTTCAAGGCCATGCGCCCGCTGCGCCGCCAGATGCAGGTGGTGTTTCAGGATCCCTATGGTTCCCTCAGCCCGCGCCTTTCCGTCGGTGACATCATCGAGGAAGGGCTGCTGGTCCACGGGCTGGTGGGGCAGGAGGCATCACGCCGCGACGTGATCGCCGCCGCGCTGGAGGAGGTCGGGCTGGACGGCGCGATGCAGGACCGCTATCCGCACGAATTCTCCGGCGGGCAGCGGCAGCGGATCGCCATCGCCCGCGCCATCGCCCTGAAACCGCGCTTCATCGTGCTGGATGAGCCGACCTCGGCGCTGGACATGTCGGTGCAGGCCCAGATCGTCGATCTGCTGCGCGACCTGCAGGACCGCTATAACCTCGCTTACCTGTTCATCTCCCATGACCTGAAGGTCGTGCGTGCTCTGTCTGACGAGGTGGTGGTGATGAAGGACGGCAAGGTTGTGGAGCGTGGCCTGGCCCAGCGCATCTTCGACAGTCCGCAGCAGGACTACACAAAGGCCCTGCTCGCCGCCGCCTTCGAACACCGCATGATCGGTGACGGGTAGGGGTCCTATCGCCCGAACAGCATCCGCTTCAGCTTGCCGAACAGGGAATTCTGGCGATCCCTTTCCCGAACCGCCGCCTCGAAGCCGCCGTGCATGGCGGCAGTCGCCTTCGCGCTCATCGACTCGACATCGGGATTGTCCGGGAACCGTCTGTGCAGCGTCTCCAAGTCCGCGTACCAGTTCCTGACGCGCTCCTGCCCATACGCCCGCGCCGAACAGCACATGACGAACAAAGCGTAGGCAAGGGGATGGGCATGTTCCGGCGACACGCTGTTCTCGTCTCCGGTAAGACGCTTCAGCCGTTCGAAGGTTTCGAGACCCAGCGAGGGGTCGTTCGCCTCAGTCTCTGCAGCAAGACGAAAACCGATCAGGTGGTACCAGTGTTCCTCAAGGTACGCGTCATCAGGGAACGCCGTATGCAGCCCTTCCACCTGCTCGTCCAGTTGCACAGTGGTTTCGGGAGAGTAGCCGCCAACCTTCTCGGCCAGAAGAATCGCACTCAGCACCGCGGATTTCCGCCAGATGGGCTGGTCAGGCACCAGGTGACTCATCTTGATGCCGGCCATCACAACCATGGCCGCAACATCGACATCGTCATCAACGACCTCCTGCGCAATCAGGTAACAGTCTTCTGCGATCTGCTCATCCTCGGGATCTGGTTGCTTTTCCCCGTCCAGGAATTCGGTGATCAGGTGAAGGAATCCCGTGGCATTGCCTATGCGTTCCCTTGAGCCGTTTGCCGCCATGTGAGCGTCCGTCCCTTTCTGATTCGAACACACAATTTATAGTTTATAAAATACTACAGATACATCCTTTCAGGCTCGTCCGACAGGCGCAACGTCTTGACCCGTTGCGCAGGGGTGGCCACAAGAGGCCGCACCACCCTTGGAGGACCGAGTGATGACGACCCTGCTGTTCTATTCCGATTCCGATGACATCGGATCCCGTGTCGACTGGTGGCGTGACACGGTGGCGGAGCAAATGCCGGAGCTGGAATTCCGTGCCTGGCCGGATGCCGGTGACCTGGCGGAGATCGACTACGCGCTGGTCTGGAAGCCGGAGCCGGGTCTGCTGGCCAGCCTGCCGAACCTGAAGGCGATCCTGTCGCTGGGGGCCGGTGTGGATCACATCTTCGCCGATCCCCAACTGCCGCAAGGCGTGCCGATCAGCCGGGTGGTGAACGAGAACATGGCGCTCAGGATGCGGGAATGGGTGCTTCTGCATGTACTGTCGCATCATCGCCGCCAGCGGGAGTACGACCAGTTGCAGCGCGCGCGGGTCTGGCGTGACCTGGAACAGCCACACGCGGGCGAGCGCTGTGTCGGGGTGATGGGGCTGGGCGAACTCGGCGGCGATTCCGCAAGGCATCTGGCCGCCATCGGGTTCGATGTGATCGGCTGGTCGCGCAGCCCGCGAGAGGTGCCCGGTGTCCGCGCATTCCACGGTCGCGACGGGCTGAAGGCCTTTCTGGCGGAGACCGATATCCTGGTTTCCGTGCTGCCGCTGACGCCCGAGACCACAGACATGATCGATGCCGATTTCCTGTCGCGACTGCCGCGTGGCGCGTCGTTCATCAATGCAGGGCGGGGCCAGCAGGTGGTGGAGGCGGATCTGCTTGCCGCGCTGGACAGCGGTCACATCTCCGAGGCGACACTGGACGTGTTCCAGACGGAACCACTGCCGGTCACCGATCCGCTCTGGACCCACCCACGGGTCACCGTGACTCCTCATATCGCCGCCTTCACCGACCCGCGCGCGCTGGTGCGGCAGGTGGTGGAGGACATTCGCCGCGTGGAGCGTGGCGCAGAGGTCACCAATCCGGTCGATCCGGCCCGGGGGTACTGAGGCGTGGCTGATCTCAGCATCCGGCGAGCGACACCCGCCGATGCCGAGGCGCTGATGATCATGGCCAATGACTTTGACGCGGAGGACATGGGGGCGGAGACGCTGCGCCCCTTTACCGTTGCCAATGTCAGCCGTGACATGATCGGTACGGACGCGACCCTGACCACCAGTGTGGCGGTGGTCGGAGACCGGCTGGCAGGTTTCACCAACCACCTGCCCGCCTATCGCTTTGAATCAGCCGAACCGGCTATCTGGCTGGAGAGCCTCTACGTGGCCCCGGATTTCCGGCGCGCAGGCATTGCACGGGCGCTGATGGCGGCAGTCGCGGCTGACGCCATTGCCCGCGACGTGGCGGCAATCTACTGGGGCGTGCGCATGGTCAATGACGGCGGCAAGGGGTTCTACCGTTCCATCGGCGCACAGAGCGAGAAGGCGGAGATCCTGGCGCTCTTCCGCGATCAGATCGCCGCACTGACTTCCTGAAGCGGAATCAGAACTTCACCCGGCAGGGCGCGACCGGCAGGCCAGCGACGCCGATTTCCGTGCGGAAGATGGTGCCGCTCTTGTCATCCGGTCCGCCGACCGACCCGGTGACGACATAGAGATCCTTCCGATCCTCGCCGCCGAAGGCAACGCTGGTCACCATGGGCAGGGGGCAGGACAGGCTGTCGCGCAGGGTGCCGTCGGGTTCATAGACATCCACGCGCCCGCCATGGGCAACGGCAACGACGACCGCACCGTCCTCCGCCACGCAAAGTCCGTCAGGGTGAACATCGTCATAGCTGGCGAAGGTCTGCCAGTCACCGACCTGCCCGTCGTTGACGTCGTAGACGCGGACGATGTTGGCACGTGCATCGGAGTGATAGAGCTTGCTGCCATCGGGACTGAAACCCATGCCGTTGGTCAGCAGGACACCGTCGGAAACCGTCCTGACCTTGCCGTCGAGATCGATGACATGCAGGTGTCCGGGCTTCTCCGGCTGATCGGAAAAGACCACATACCCGAGGGAGCCGACATAGAGTCGGCCCGCCGCGTCGGTAGTGAAGTCATTGAAGCCGATGGCTGATTCGGTCACATCCTTGTCGAGCAGCACGACGGACCGGTCATCGCCCAGGCCCTTGAAACATATGTTGCGCCCACCGACGACGATGCCGCCGTCAGCGTGTTCCACCATGCCGCCGATACCCTTCCGGTGTTCGATGACGGTGGAGACCAGACCTTCAGCATCCAGTGCATAGACGCCACCGTTCTGCACATCACTGAACAGCAACCCGCGTCCTTCGATCCACAGGGGGCCTTCGATCAGGCCATAGCCGGTAACGATCTTCTCCATCGGAACGTCCTCCCTGATCAAAGCATGAAACCTGACGCAGGACAGTGCAAGCAGTGGTGGCGCGGGTCAGGTCCGCATTGCCAGCGGTTCAGCCGGGTGATGTCTCTGAGAGGTTTGTGCCGGTTCAGTGGGGTCCGGTTCGAATTGACGCATACCAACCAGTCGGTATGGTGCGTTTGGAGGAGATGCTGATGTCCGCAGATATGAAGCCCGCCGTACGGCCAAATGCGCGAACGCGCCTGCTCGATGTCGCGATGGACGTGATCCGCAGGCAGGGTTTTGCGGCGACGACTGTCGATGATCTCTGTCGCGCAGCCGGTGTCACGAAGGGGGCCTTCTTCCACCATTTTGCCAGCAAGGAAGATCTTGGCGTCGCCGCCGCGGATCACTGGTCGGAAACCACATCTGCCCTGTTCGCCGCCGCACCCTACAACCGCCATGCTGATCCGCGCGACCGTGTGCTGGGCTATCTCGACTTTCGCCGTGAACTGATAGCGGGGGAGGTGGCGGCATTCACCTGCCTGGTCGGCACGATGGCGCAGGAAGTCCATGAGAGCAGTCCGGCGATCAGGGCGGCCTGTCGCGCCAGCATCTTCGGCCATTCAAGTGTCGTCGAGGCTGATATCGCGGCGGCGATGGAACTGCATGGCGCGATACCTGGCTGGACTGCCACCAGCCTCGCCCTGCATTTCCAGGCGGTCCTGCAGGGCGCATTCATTCTCGCCAAGGCCGACAACGACGCGGAAGTCGTGCTGCAGAGCCTCGATCACCTGCGCCGATACGTAGCCCTGTTGTTTGACTGTCACCACGTGAAAGGAAGTTGAGCCATGACCATCACTCTGGCTGAAACCGTGCGACCGGGGCTTGATCTGTCGCTGTCGCTCGACCTGCAGGCGTCGAGGACTAACCTCTGGCGCTGCTGGACGGAGGGGACGCTGTTGCGGCGCTGGTTTGCGCCGGAACCCTGGTCGGTAACGCGGGCGGAACTGGACGTGCGACCCGGTGGCACGATGCAGGTCACGATGTGTGGCCCCGAAGGCGAAGAGAACGCCGGTTCCTCTGTCTATCTGGAAGTCGTTCCGGAGCAACGGCTGGTCTGGACCATGGCCTTCAGCGAGGCGTGGATACCCTCCGACAACCCGTTCATGGTCGCCATCATCGCGTTCGGCGATCTGCCTGACGGCAATACCCGCTATGAGGCGCTGGTGCGCCACTGGACCAGCGAGGCCTGCGATCAGCACAGCGAAATGGGCTTCGAGGCGGGCTGGACAAAGTGCGCCCGGCAACTGGAGGCACTGGCGCAGACTCTCGCGGAACAAGCCGACCGTCCCGAATCATGAAGGAGGATATCTGATGGCCTATGTAGATGGATTTGTTGCAGCCGTGCCGACAGCCAACAAGGAGAAGTTCCTGGCCCACGCGAAGATCGCGGCGGAGGTGTTCAAAGAAGCGGGCGCGCTGAAGGTGGTGGAATGCTGGGGCGACGATGTGCCGGCAGGCGAAGTCACCTCCTTTCCCATGGCGGTGCAGTGCGGCGACGACGAGACTGTCTGTTTCTCGTGGATCACCTGGCCTTCGCGGGCCGTGCGGGATGCTGGAATGGCGAAGGCGATGGAAGATCCACGTCTCTCGCCGGAGACCAACCCGATGCCGCTGGACGGCAAGCGCGCCATCTTCGGCGGGTTCGAGGTGATCCTGGAGGTCTAGGTGACCGCCAGATCCTGCCTGCCCTCGTGACAGGCCATTCCGGTTTGGCTATTGGGAACTTCTCAAGGGGAGGGACCGATGAACGAACTGGACTTCAAGGGACGCCGTGTGCTGATCACGGGGGGCACCAACGGCATGGGCAACGCGATGGCGCATGCCTTTCGCGCGCGGGGTGCCGCTGTGACGGTGACAGGCACGAAACCGGCTGAATCCTACGACACCGATCTGCATGGCCTGGATGTGCGCCAGCTTGATGCCGGTGATCCGGAGCAGGTGGCGCGTCTGGTGGAATCGATCGAGAAGCTGGATGTGCTGATCAACAATGGCGGCATGGTGCTCTATCGCGGCAAGGAGTTCGAGGCGGAGGGGTTCCAGCGCGTGCTGGACGTCAACCTGACCGGCGTGATGGGCCTGTGCACCGGTTTCCGGCCCAAGCTGGCGGTACGCAAGGGCTGCATCATCAATGTCTCGTCGCTGGCGGCATTCAGCGCGGTGCGGGGCAATCCGGCCTATGGCGCCTCGAAGGCCGGGCTGGTCAGCCTGACCAAGACCCTTGCCGTGGCCTGGGCACGCGACGGAATCCGGGTCAACGGCATCGCGCCGGGCTTCGTGAAGACCAACATCACGCAGGTCAGTCAGGACAACGACCAGATCTCCGACGCCATCGTGCAGAAGACCCCGGTGGGCCGCTGGGGCGAGCCACAGGACATGGTCGGTCCGGCCCTGTTCCTGGCCTCGTCGCAACTGTCCGGTTTCATGACCGGTCAGACGCTGATGGCGGATGGCGGTTACAGCCTGCAGGTCTGAAGCGGCGCTTTCGCTTTTGGTATCAGGCTGCCGCGCGCCGGAAGAATGCTCCTTCCGCCTTGATGGGGGAAGGCCGGGATGGGGGTGAGTCGGCTAAGCCGAATAACGGTTGACCCATCCTGCAACAGCCTGCGGCTTCACCCCCCATCGACCGCTGCGCGGCTACTTCCCCCGCAAGGGGGGAAGACAGGAAAAGTGATTCTGAATGAGGCGCTTTGCCAGCTCAACCGGTCTTCAGTTCGACCGGGTGTCCGTGGGGCGTGTTGCGATAGGCGCGGACCCAGTCCTGCGCGCGCAGGTCCAGTGCTTCCGGCGTGGCGAGCGCCTTGGTTGTCACCAGGGACTCCAGTGCCGCGAGCCAGTGCCGGTAGTAGGTATTGCCGAGGTCGGGATCACCCGCCGCCTGCGCCGCCCTGATCTGCTGGCTCAGGGCCGTCGCCCATTCGTCCCAGGTGAAGTGGCCGGCGGCATGCAGTTCCAGCGTGATGGCGAAGGCGCTGGCTTCCCAGGGTTCGCGGAAGACAGGCCCATCTGCATCGCGGGGCAGGTCGGGCAGGGCATCCAGTGCGGGCAAGGTGGCTGGCGTTGTGGCAGGGGTCATGGCGCTTCCAGATAGGGTTCCCAGAGATCCACCATCACCGAGTCGTGCGCCGCCGCCTCCGGCCCCCAGAGGTCGCGGGCCATGAACTGCACGGTATAGAGATGCTCCCCGCGCCGGACGCCCCGCGCACTGTCGTCGGCGAAGACATGTCCACCGTGCCACAGCACGATCTCCCCCACGTGGCCACGGACGTAGCGAGGGATGCGGGTATGGCCGATGGGATTCATGTTGCGGGCCAGGATCAGGTCACCGACCTGGAACAGGGGGGCATTGTCGATATCCATGCTGGTTGGGCCGCCGGCAGAATAGACCTTGTCGACGGCCTCCGCGTTCAGGACGCGATAGCTGCCCGGTTCCGGCATCTGGCGCACCGTCGCGGTCTCCAGTTCCTCCGAGGTCAGCAGGCCCTTCTCCACCATCTGGCGAGTCAGGGCCTCGATCCATTTCCGGTAGTAGCTGGAAGAGGTATAGAGCGCGGGGTCGAGTGATTCCCGCACCGACCGTGCCTCGTCGATGGACCATTGCCCCAGTGCACCACAGGCAAGTGTCAGGGCCAGCGCCTTCCGCTCCCATGGTTCATGGAACAGCGGCTCGGTCTCTTCGGGTTCCGGGTTGATGGCACCAAAGGCATGCATCCCACCCATGTCGTGCGGACCGTTCATGCCGTGGCTTCCGTTGCGGGCCGGGCCTTCTCGACACCGATCATGGAATTGCGGCTGACCAGCGGGATCAACTGTTCCATGGTCCAGCCTTCGGTTCCCTCCGGTCGTTCGGGCAGGACCAGGAAGCGCACCTCCGAGGTCGAATCCCAGACCTTCACCTCCACGTCGTCATCCAGAACCGTGCCGAATTCCGCCAACACACCCCGCGGATCGATCACGGCGCGGCTGCGGTAGGGGGAGGACTTGTACCACGCGGGCGGCAGGCCCAGAACCGGCCACGGGTAGCAGGAGCAGAGCGTGCAGACGACCAGGTGATGCACCTTCGGGCCGTTCTCCACGACCACCATGTGCTCCCCCTGGCGGCCGGTATAGTCCAGCTCCGCAATCGCGGCGGTGGCGTCGGTGCGCAGGCGTTCCAGATAGTCGGGATCGGTCCAGGCGCGGGCAACCACATGCGCGCCATTGCGTGGCCCGACCCGGTTCTCGTAGCGGTCGATGATGACGTCCAGCGCCTTCAGGTCGACCAGACCCTTCTCCACGAGCAGGGATTCCAGCGCCTGCACCCGCAGCGCCATCTCCGACGGTGGCTCCGTCATCTCGTCACCATGATGATCGTGCGCCATTGCAAACCCCCGTGTCCAAGGCGGAACGGCTGAAGCTTGCCACGGACGCCGCCCGGTGTCAGCCTCCGCCCTGTCCGAAGGCAGGAGCATTGAAATGAGCAGGGAAGCAGCGGTAGCGGCGGCGGAAAGCTGGATCAGCGACGGCGGGTTCTTCGACGAATTGGCACGGCGCGTGGCCGTTCGCACGGAAAGCCAGAAGCCCGAGAGCCTGCCCGAACTGCATCGCTATCTCGACACCGAGATGCAGCCGGCGTTCGAGGCGATGGGCTTCACCTGCACCAAGTACGAGAACCCGCTGGGATTCGGACCCGTTCTGCTGGCCACGCGGCACGAAGGCGACGATCTGCCGACCGTACTCGGCTATGGCCATGGCGACGTGATCCGGGGGCTGGAGGATCAGTGGAGCAAGGGGGAAGGACCCTGGATCCTCAGTCGCGATGGTGAGCGACTTTACGGGCGCGGCACGGCGGACAACAAGGCACAGCACACCATCAACATGGCCGCGCTGCGCCAGGTCATCGCCACGCGCGGCGCCCTGGGCTTCAATGCCAAGTTCATCATCGAGACGGGGGAGGAGACCGGCTCCCGCGGCCTGCATGAGGTGATTGCCGCCAACCGCGATGCCTTCGCCGCAGACGTGTTCATCGCCTCTGACGGGCCGCGGGTGAAGCCCGACCGTCCGACGCTGACGCTGGGTGCGCGCGGGGCGGTGAACTTCGATCTGCTGGTGGACCTGCGCGCCGGGGGACACCATTCGGGCAACTGGGGCGGGCTGATCGCCAATCCGGCGATCATCCTCGCCCACGCACTGGCCTCCATCACCGGCCCGGAAGGTGCGATCCGCGTGCCGGAGTGGCGTCCGCCCGCCATCGACGCGGTGACGCGCGCCGCGCTTGCCGACATCGAGATCGATGCCGGTGCAGGGGGGCCGAGCATTGATCGGGACTGGGGGGAGCCGGGCCTGACGTCGCCGGAGCGGGTCTATGCCTGGAACAGTTTCGAGGTGCTGGCCTTCAGGACCGGCAATCCCGACCGGCCGGTCAATGCCATCCCGCCGCGCGCCTGGGCGCACTGCCAGTTGCGCTTCGTCACCGGCATCGATCCGGACGACATCGTGCCGGCGCTGCAGCGGCATCTGGCGCGTGGTGGCTTCGAACAGGTGCAGGTGCTGCCGCCGGACGAGAAGAATGCGGGGGCCTTCATCGCTACACGCACCCGTCCCGACGACCCCTGGGTGAAACGCATCCATGCCTCCATGGAGCGCACCATCGAGGCCGCTCCGGCGGTGATCCCGAGCCTTGGCGGGTCGATCTGCAACGAACTGTTCACCGACCTGCTCGGCCTGCCCGCAATATGGATTCCGCACTCCTATGCCGCCTGTTCCCAGCACGCGCCCGACGAACATGTGCTGTTGCCCTGCATGTCCAGTGCGGCGCGGATCATGACCGGTCTCTACTGGGATCTCGGCGTGGCACAGGACGGCGCTGCCCACTGACATGCAGCGCTATCGACTGACCCTGGAATTCGACGGCAGCGCCTTTGTCGGCTGGCAGTACCAGACCAACGGCCTGACCGTGCAGGAAGTGGTGGAGACGGCCATCGGCCGGTTCTGCGCCACGGTTCCGCGCATCATGTCCGCCGGGCGGACGGATTCCGGCGTTCATGCGCTGGGCATGGTGGCCCATGCGGACATTGACCGCGACATGTCGGTGGACCGGCTGTTCGAGGCGCTGAACTTCCACATGCGGCCCCACCCGGTCGTGGTGCGGGAGATCGTACCGGTGCCGCCGGAGTTCGACGCCCGACGCAGTTGCATCCGGCGTCACTACGTCTATCGCATCCTCAACCGCCATGCGCCGCCTGCGCTGGATCAGGGACGCGTCTGGCACGTGGTGAAACCACTGGATCTCGACCTGATGCGTGAAGGCGCGGCACGGCTGGTGGGGCACCGGGATTTCGAGAGCTTCCGCTCCGCCCATTGCCAGTCGAAGACGTCCGAGAAGACGCTGGAACGCCTGGAGATCACGCGGGAGGGGGAAGAGGTGCATGTGCATGCCTCCGCCCGGTCGTTCCTGCACAATCAGGTCCGCATTCTGACCGGCACGCTGGTCGATGTCGGCAAACGGCGCTGGACCCCGGACGACGTGACCCGCGCACTGGAGGCGCGTGACCGTCAGGCGGCAGGACCGACTGCCCCTGCTTGCGGGCTCTACTTCCTGCGGGCGGACTATCCGCCGGAGACTTCCGGCAGCGCTGAATAGGGCGCGACGAGCCGGAGTACCATCAGCGACCAGGCGATGCTGAGCACGAAATCCAGGAAGGCGACACCCATTGCCGCGAACCGGTCGATGCCGAGCACGTCATGCGCTAGCAGGAAGCGGTAGGCGAGCACCATCAGGACCGTCAGCACCATGACGAAGCCGCCGCTTTCGGCGCTCACCAGACCACTCTGGCTCAGGGCCAGCAGGGGCAGTTGCAGCAGCATGATCCAGACGTGTGACCAGTTGTAGGCCACTACATACCGGCGCCAGGCGTTGCGCACGCTGAAGAAGCGGGCGATCTCGTGCGAGATCACCGGCCAGACCAGCCAGCCCGCCATGTAGGAGGCGGTTTCGATAGCCGCGACCGCGACGGCATCCTGCGGTGGCTGATCCAGATAGCTCCGGATGACGGAAATCAGCACATAGAGCGGGGCGATCAGCACGGCGACGAAGAACGACTTCCAGACACCGGCGACCGAGTCGTCGAGCATCCAGGCCGCCGCCCGGTCGCGCAGGGCGACGCGCCAGGTGGCCAGAAGCGCGATCGCGATCTCCATCCGGTTGGGGATCAGCATGAGGGGGGATAGCTCATTTCAGGCGGGCCACCCGGTCCAGCACGGGCAGGATGTACTCCCGGAACTTCTCCGGGTTCTCCGACATGGGGAAATGACCCAGATCCTCCATGATCTCCGCCTCGACGCCCGGTATGTCCTTGGCCGTGCGCAGGGTGTCGGCAGGCGTACAGGAGAAATCGTACTCGCCCGTCAGCAGGAACACCGGGCAGCGGGTGGTGTCGATCAGATGCACCCGGTCGCGGAAGTCGGAATCGGCACGATAGAAATGCAGGTCGCCCCTGAAAACGCCCGGCCCGCTGCTGAGGTAGCCCCAGAGGGTCTCCCAGCGATAGCGGTCAGGGCTCTGCGGTGCGACCAGACCGGAGATCATGGCGGCGCAGACCTCGCCCCCGTGCACGTCCGGACGGTTGAGCCATTCCGTATCGTACCAGGGTTGCTGATGGTCCGCGGCCTCCAGCCCGATCACGGCACGCAGGTCATCCGCATGGGCATGGGCCAGATGCAGCACGATGCGCCCGCCCATGCTGCACCCCATGATGACAGGGCGGTCAAGCTCCAGCGCGTTCGCCACACCCATGATCGCCGCCGTGTAGAAATCCGTGGTCAGGGCATAGTCCTCTACCTCGTAGCCCTCCCACGGCAGCGACTTGCCATGCCAGGGCAGATCGAAGGCGATGACCCGGTATCGGTCGGTGATCGCGGGGTCGAGCATCAGGTGACGAAACTGCCGCCCGTCCGCACCCGCCGTGTGCAGGCAGAGCAGGGGAATGCCGGACCCGGCCTCCTCGAAATAGATGCGGCAGGAACGTCCCCCGATCTCGAGGTTCATGTAGCGCCCGACTATGGGCTCCAGCTCAGCCATGGTGTCCATCCTCCGCCAGCTTGCGCGGGGCGGCCAGCACCTCCTTGAAATAGCGCAGGTTGGCCATCAGGGGCTGCAGGTTGCCGTCGATGCTGGCGCGACCGGATTTGGTCATGGCGAACAGGTCATGGAAGCCGGGACGGGGCATGGGGGTCCAGAACCGCTCCCAGTTCTCCTGCGCGCCCCGGATGGCAAATTCATGCGACCGCATCAGCACCGGCCCGCGCACCAGTTCCAGGATCATGCCGCGCTGGATGCCGATAAAATAGGGCACATCACCGATCTGCCAGAGCCATTGCAGATCAATGAAACGCCCGCGGTGCACCAGGGCCTGGTCGGCGTTCACCACGTCTGCCAGATGTTCGATGGCATGACTGGCAGGGGGACCGCCTGCGGTGCTGAGCTTTGCCATGTTCAACGCTCCCAGCGGGGAATCTTCAGGAAACTGTCTCTGGCGGCGGTGCGGATGCGGCTCTCGAAGACCCGGCCATCCCGCATCAGGGTCAGTCCGAGTTCGACACCCGCCGGACCGGCACCCCAGAGCTGATCATAGAAGTCGTTCAGGCCGCCGATCGCCACCTCGTTGACGCGCAGCACGACATCACCCTGCGCCAGCTTTATGGCCGCCGCAGGGCCGGAGGGGGCTACCCCCATGATGATCAGGTGGCCGTTCTGTTCCGCCGCATAGACCCCGATCCAGGGCCGCGAAGGGCCGGAACGGCGACCGTCCAGCAAGAGTTCGTCCAGGACCGGCTCCAGCAGGTCGATGGGCACGAACATGTTGCCGATGGCCTCTTCCTCGCTGTCGCGCGCGTCCTCGACATAGAGCGAGCCGACACCGTAGAGCCGGCCGTCGAGTCCCAGCAGCGCCGCACCGCCCCAGTTCGGATGCACCGGCATGGTGAACAGTGCCTCCTCCAGCCGGTATTCCCAGTAGCCGCAGAAACGCCGCTTGCTGACGATCTTCTGCAGCACCGTCTCCGCGCCGCCGCAACTCGCGACAACGGTGGAGCCTTCGCTCAGGTTACGGGCGGTGCCGAACTCCAGCGCCGGGCGTCCCAGTGGCTCGACGGCGCGGACCAGGCCCAGCCCGCTTTCGAAATCATAGGCCACGACATCAGCCTCGATGGGTTCACCGTCTGCGTTGAGGACGGCAACGCTCTCAGCCTCCACCACGACATAACCGATGGTAAGGATCAGGCTGTCGGATCCGATCACGATACCTCCGCCCTGACGCTCGGTACCCAGGATGCCTGCTGTGAAGGCGTCCTCCGGTATCTCGCTCTGGATCGGAGTCAGGGCGCGTCGCGCCGCCTCGAAATCGAACGGCAGATCCTCCGTGCTGCCAGTCTCCGCGCTGTCGGCCTCCGGCGGGTGGACCGTGCCGGTGGGGGACAGCGCCGGATGCTTGTGACCATTGACCTTGTGGCCATTGGTGCGCGGGCCATCGTCGTGTCCGTCGTCAGCCATCCGGGATCACGCCTTGCGGGGCTGCAGGCCCGCCTTCTTCATGCGCCAGATGCACATGTCGATCCGGTCCTGACCGAAGAAGGCCTCCCCCTTGAATGCCAGTGTCGGCACACCCCAGTGTCCGGCCTTTTCCAGCGCGGCCTCATTGGCGGCGATGGCGTCGCCATATTCGCTCTCCCGCCCTGCGATGGTCGCCTCCATGTCGGCAAGATCCAGCCCGGCGCGCGCCGCCGCCTCTGCCAGGTGGTTGCCTTCATGCCACTGCTTGACGGCCCGGCCCCAGATCAGGTCGGAAATTTCCGAGATGAAGGCCAGTCCGGCACCGCGATTCACGGCCTCGATCCCCAGCCGGGTCAGGCGGTGGATATAGGGCTGATCCTTCGGGATGGTGCGCGTCGGCATGTCCATGACGACGGGGTCGGGTTCGGGCCAGGAGAACGGCACCTCCAGATAATCGGCGACACGGAAGACATCGCGCATCAGGTATGGCGGCCACAGCGGATTCACCTGGCTGAAGAACTCCGGTGTGCGAATCGCGATGGGGTAGACCGGTCGCACGTTGATCTTCAGGTCATGCTCACGCTCCATCTCCCGGTAACGCGGCGTGCCGAGGTAGGAGTAGGGGCTGCGGAACGACCAGAACAGGTCGACTTCCATGGTCATTGGCTCGGTCCTTGTATGAATTCCTCCGGCTCCGCCGGAACGCCGGGGCAGTCTAGCCGCCGCCCCGTCTGCTTGGCAAAGCGCGTCATGTTGCAGGAAACGGAAAATCGCGCTTGCACAGAACCGGGGCAATCGCTAGAACGCGCCCTCGGCGGCTGTAAGGTCGAAGCCCAGGTGGCGGAATTGGTAGACGCGCTAGCTTCAGGTGCTAGTTCTGGAAACGGAGTGGAGGTTCGAGTCCTCTCCTGGGCACCACCGCCGACCTTCACACAGCCAATGTTTCGGGGAGTGACCTGACGGCCTCCCCCGCGTCAATCCTCACGGCGCCCGACAAGACGACCCGTGCCCAGGTGGCGAAATGGTAGACGCGCTAGCTTGAGGGGCTAGTTCTGGCAACGGAGTGGAGGTTCGAGTCCTCTCCTGGGCACCATTCAGACTGGCAATCAATTGACAGATCCGGGTCTTCGCATTCTCCGCACAGCGGTCCGCATCAGCTTCAGATGTCCCTGCATACCTCATGACTGACACGGTCGATGGCGCAGGTCTGGTCGGTATCGGCGAATGCATGGTCGAACTGTCGGAGGTCGAGGGCGGATTGCTCCGCCGAGCCTTTGCCGGTGATGTCTTCAACACGCTCTGGTATGCGAAACGGGCGCTGCGTGAGGCACAGCAGGTCCGGTTCCTGAGCGCTGTCGGAACAGACGTGCTCTCCGATCAGATGCTTGCCTTCATCGAACAGTCCGGCATCGATACCAGCAGGGTGCAGCGGATTCCGGACCGGCGACCGGGCCTCTACATGATCCACCTCGACGGAGCGGAGAGAAGCTTCAGTTACTGGCGGGAGAATTCTGCCGCGCGGCTGCTTGCATCGGACATGGCTCGTGTCTCCGAAACCCTGAATGCCGCCGCAGCGATCTATTTCTCCGGTATCACGCTTGCCATCCTGCCGCCCGATGATGCCGAGGCCCTTCTGAAGGCAATCGAAACCGCCGGGACAGGGGACAGGCTGGTCGCTTTCGATCCCAATTTTCGCCCGGTGCTCTGGCGTGATGCCGGTTACATGCGGGAGATGATGGCACGTGCGGCATCCGTCGCCACAATTGTCCTGCCGAGTTTCGATGACGAAAGGGCAGCATTCGGCGATGCCGATGCAGAGGCCACCCTGTCGCGTTACCTGTCATTTGGTGCGGAGATGGTGGTCCTGAAGAACGGCGACCGCGAGGTTCTCGTCGGTCAGGCCGGAGCGGACGTGCAGGTCCATGCGACGACACCTGTCGCGGACCCGTTGGATACAACGGGTGCCGGCGATTCCTTCAACGGCGCGTTCCTGGCCGAATACATGCGCTCCGGACAGGTAGTGGCGTCAGTACGTGCCGGACAGTCGTGTGCGGCGGAAGTCATCTGTCATCGCGGCGCATTGATTGACCCCGGGACCAGTTAGAACCGTCCATCAATGATGGAATCGCACCGGCCCGCTCCCCCACCCGGCCACCCAAGGGATCATCCTGAATGGGTGGCCGGGTGGGGGAGCGGGCCGGTGCCGCAATCAGGCACCATCGAGCTAGACGTCGAAGAAAACCGTTTCACTGTTGCCCTGCAGGTGAATGTCGAAGCAGTAGGTCGGAACGCCTGACTCGTCCGTCCGGGACGCGATCAGTGTCTCCCTGCGCTCCGCCGGAACCTGTGACAGCACGGGGTCGGTCGCGTTGGCCGCGGCCTCGTCGGCGAAATAGATGCGGGTATAGGCGTGGCTCGGCAGCCCGCGCGCAAAGACGATCAGGCTGATATGCGGCGCGCTGCCTTCCGCCGCGCTGCCTGGCTTGACGGTGTCGAAGCGGAAGCGGCTCTGTGGGTCAGTGCCGGTCCCCTGACGTCCGAGACCGGTGAAATCGGCATTGGAGCCGCGCGGATCATCCGGGTGGGCATAGCGGCCCTGGGCGTCAGCCTGCCAGATTTCGATCATGGCATCGCTCACCACTTCGCCCTGACCGTCAAGGACGCGGCCTTCGATGCGGATGTGTGTCCCCGCCGTGCTGTCGTCGCGGACCATGCCGTCGGCGACGCTGGTCAGGTCATAACCGTACTGCTCCGGTGTCAGCCCGTAGGCGAAGAAGGGGCCGACTGTCTGTGACGGGGTCTGTTTCAGGGCCATGGCTCAGTCCTCCATCGGGGTGGTGTCGCGTCCGCGCAGGACGATGTCGAAGACGTAGCCGAGCGCGAAGTCCTGCTCTGTCACGTCGATCGAGAAATCGGCGACCAGTCGCTCCCGCGCCGCTTCCGGGATGCCTGAGAAGATCGGATCGAGCGCCAGCAGCGGATCGCCCGGAAAATACATCTGGGTCACCAGCCGGGTAGCGAAGGCCGGTCCGAACAGGGAGAAATGGATGTGGTTGGGGCGCCAGGCGTTGGGATGGTTCCCCCAGGGGTAGGCCCCGGGCTTGATGCTGTGGAACCGGTAGCGGCCTTCGCCGTCGGTGACGCAGCGGCCACCACCGAAGAAGTTGGGGTCAATGGGTGCGTCGTGCTGATCGACCTTGTGGATGTACCGGCCCGCTGCGTTCGCCTGCCAGACCTCGATCAGGGTATTCGGCTGGGGGCGGCCGTTCTCGTCCAGGACCCGACCTGTGACCACGATCCGCTCCCCCAGCGGCTCACCGTTGCGGCGTCCGTTCCGGGTCAGGTCCCCATCCAGTTCCCCGACACTGTCGTGGCCATAGACGGGGCCGGTCAGTTCCGAAATGGACTGGCGGATCGGAACCAGCGGCTTCGTCGGGCCCCTGAGCGCGGAAGACCTGTACCCGTCTGCGCGGGGATCGACGAACGACGGGTGGGACGACCAGTCGCGCGGCCGGAACGGGGTCGAAGTCATGTCGTGGCTCCTGTAGATGATCCTGCGCTGTCGAACCTGTAGCCGATCCGGGCAACGGAGCGCAGTTCTGCCGGGGTGGTCGAACGCAGGCTGAAGAACTCCAGATAGGCCGGTATCTGCTCGAAAAGCATATCGACACCGACCTGGATTTCACAGCCGCGCGCCTGTGCCGCGGCCAGAAACGGCGTGATCTCGCGCGCCATCACGACTTCGCCGACCAGCGTTGACGGGGCGATGGCGGAAACATCCATCGGCATCGGGTCGCTGGCGTTCATGCCCAGGGGGGTGGCATTGACGATCACGTCCCAGCCGCCGTCGGCAGGGGCGTCGGTCTGTACCGTCAGTTTCGGGTGAAACTCCGTCAGCCGACCGGCCAGCCCATCCATGATCCGGTGGTTGGTGTCACGCAGGCCGATGCAGGCCGCCCCGGCGCTGGCCAGGGAGGCCGAGATTGCCGACCCGACACCGCCGCTGCCGATCACCAGAACACGCGCGCCGCTGACCGTGCGTCCCTTCCGTCGGACACCACGTACGAAGCCTTCGCCGTCGAACATGTCGCCGACCAGCCGGCCATCCGCGCCACGCCTGACGGCGTTGCAGGCGCCAGCTACGGAGACCGTCGTGGTGGCCTCGTCAAGCAGGGTCACGGTCCGGACCTTGTAGGGCATGGTGACAAGCGCACCGAGGAAGTTCGACAGCCGCGCCACCTGCGGCAGGAAAGTCGCGTAGTCGGCCTCCTGACAGCCCATCGGCATCACGACTGCATCGATGTCGTGCTTCTCGAAATAGGGATTGTAGATCATGGGCGCCATGAAGCTCCCGGTCGGAAGACCGAGGTGGGCGATCAGTTTGGTGCGTCCGCTAATCATCGGGCATGTGGACCTTGTCAGGAACAGGATCGTCAGCGGCCCTGCGCCCGGGCGGCGTTCAGCGCGCCAGCGTTTCCGGACCCGCCATGCGCTCGGCGCGGAAGGCCAGGGAGTCCCGGTCCCAGATGTAGAGGCTCTTGCCCTTCTTCTTCACGATCTCTTCCTGCGCCAACTGACCGATGACGCGTGCCACGGTCTCGCGTGTTGTGGAGGCGCGGGCGGCGATGTTGCTCTGTGTCGGCATCGGATAGATCACCCACGATCCGGGTGTGACCGGATCCTCTTCGGCCAGACGCAGCAGTTCGAGATAGACCCGCTGCACGGCGCCCAGCGTCGACAGGTCCATGATCCGCTCATCACAGGTGCGGATGATCTTGGCCAGCCGCTGCATCACCTGATGCGCCACACCGGGGTGGTTGGCGACATATTCCATGAAGGCGTTGGGGGCGACGAGCGCCAGCACGCAACTGCCCACGGCCACGGCGGAGGCCGAACGTGACTGGCCGTCGATAGCTGCCAGTTCCCCGAAATATCCGCCCTGCCGGACCGTGGCGTAGGCGATCTCCCGCCCTGACGCCGAGTAATTGACGATCTGTACCTGGCCTTCGGTAACGAAGAACACGTCGCGTGAATCGTTGTTGCGATCCAGGATCTGCTCACCATTCTTGAACCTGCGCCAGGTGCAGCGTCGTTCAAGTGCGAGGATTTCTTCTTCCGGCAGTCCCTCAAGCAGTTCAACACCACTCAGGTTGCCCGGAACCTGTTGCTGTGCGGACATTCGACCCTCTGACTTACCCCGTCGCAGGTTCGGCATTTGCCGTCCCTGTCATCCCATCATCGACGCAGTATAACGGAACAGCGCAAGTTGTCCGCAATCCTTTGCTGTGACGATGGGCTCAGTCAGGCTTTCGCCGCAGTCGCTTGACGATCACCGGCAGGATCGAAAGAACAGCCAGCGCAACCAGTGCGATAACGACATCTGTCGTCAGGACGGTGGATATATCGGGCTCCCCGCCGGTCGCCAGAACACTGTCCAGCCCCCGACCGACCTGGGCGAAGACGAATGTGCCGGGGATGATCCCGATCAGCGTGGCGATGATGAAGGTATGGGTCGGCACGCCGAGGAATGCCGGCACCAGATTGACGACGAAGAACGGGAACAGGGGCACCAGCCGCAGGAACAGCAGGTAGTTGAAGGCATCCTTGCGGAACCCGTCCTCCATGCGTTTCAGTGCCGGTCCAGCCTTCTTCCGCAGGCTGTCACCCAGCGCCGTGCGGGCAGCGAGAAAGATGCCGGTGGCGCCCACCGTGGCCCCGATGACCGCCCAGAGCGTGCCGAAGACATTGCCGAACAGGAAGCCGCCGGTCACCGTCAGCACCAGTCCGCCTGGCAATGACAGGGCCACGGCGACCATGTAGATCGCCATGTAGATCAGGACGGCGACAACGGCTTTCTCGCCGACAAAGGCCTGAAGCGTATCGCGGTTGTCACGCAGCGTGTCGAAACTGATGAACCGCTGCAGGTCCAGTGCAATGAACAGCCCCGTCGCCAGCACGATGACAGCGAGCGGCAGGAAACGCCGGACAACGGACTTCCCGGAGGTCGATGCGGCCTCGGGTAGGTCATTGTCGGCGCGTTGTTCGTCGTCCGCCATCGGGTTGCCGCCTGAAGAGATGTGTCTGCATCCGACATAGTGCACCGGCGATCACGTTGCGAACAAACTGGGCGTGATCGTGCCCTGCGTCTGCCTGCATTGTGGTTCCGTCCGAACTGCGCCAGACTTTGCCACGGAACACGGCCAACATCCGGGGAGGGACCGATGACCGTTCAGGAACTCGACACACTGATTGAACTGCTGACCAGCCGTCCGGCACCGGAGAACCCGCCGCCCGCAGAGATGCGGGAGCGTTTCGAGAAGCTCTCGGCCTTCCTGCCGCTGCCTGAAGGCACCGCGGTGGAGACCGTGGACGCAGGTGGTGTCCCGTCCGAATGGGTGACGGCCAAGGGCGTTTCGGGGAGCCGGACCATCCTGTATCTGCATGGCGGTGGCTATGTCATCGGTTCACTGAACACCCACCGGACGCTGGCATCGAACATGTCGAAGGCAGCGGATGCGAAGGTGCTGGTGATCGATTATCGGCTGGCGCCGGAGCACCCGTTCCCGGCAGCCGTCGATGACGCTGTTGCAGCCTATGGCTGGCTGCTGGATCAGGGCATTCCGGCCGGCAACATCGCGGTTTCGGGCGATTCCGCCGGTGGGGGACTGACTGTGGCGGCGCTGGTTGCGATCCGCGACAAGGGGCTGGCGATGCCGGCATGTGCCGTGCCGATCTCCCCCTGGGTGGATCTGGAAGGGACCGGCGAGACCATGGTGACGCTGCATGATGCCGATCCGATGGTGAAACAGCCGGGGCTGGGCCGGATGGCCGACATGTATCTCGGTGGCGCCGATCCGAAGTCGCCGCTGGCCGCGCCGATGCATGCAGACCTGACCGGTCTGCCGCCTCTGTTGATCCAGGTGGGTACGCGGGAAACCCTGCTGGACGACTCGCGGCGGCTGCATCGCAATGCGCTGGCTGCCGGTGTCACCTCCTCGCTGGAGGAAGCGGGCGGGATGATCCATGTCTGGCACCTGTTCGGACCCATGCTGACAGAAGCGCGGGAGGCTATCGGCCGGGCCGGAGCGTTCATCAACGCGCACGCAGCGGGTTGAGGCAGGGCGGAACGACCGTGAACTCCATGACGCAGCGTCAGGGAAGGGCGGCGGGCCTTGAAATCCGCCGTTTTCTTTCAACCTTCTACGACCTATAAGGTGCGCTGCCCTGCGTATTCAGGGCATCACCGATGTGTTTCTGGAGTTGGTACGATGGCTGCGACGAACTGGACCCCGCAATCCTGGCAGGAAAAGCCCGCGAGGCAGATGCCGGATTATGCGGACAAGGCGGCGCTGGATGACGTCGAGGCGCGACTGCGGCGGAACCCGCCGCTGGTCTTTGCCGGTGAGGCTCGGAACCTGAAGTCCCGGCTGGCCGAGGTCGCGGAGGGCCGGGCTTTCCTGCTGCAGGGCGGTGACTGCGCCGAGAGCTTCGCCGAGTTCCATGCCGACAATATCCGCGACACCTTCAAGGTGCTGCTGCAGATGGCTGTTGTGCTGACCTACGGCGCGCAGGTGCCTGTGGTGAAGGTCGGACGTCTGGCCGGTCAGTTCGCCAAGCCGCGATCCTCCCCCACAGAAGTGGTGAATGGTGTCGAGCTGCCGATCTATCGTGGCGACATCATCAATGCGATCGAGGAAGATCCCGTCGCGCGCCAGCCGAACCCGGATCGCATGCTGCGGGCCTATGCCCAGTCGGCCAGCACGCTGAACCTGCTGCGCGCCTTCGCCCAGGGTGGTTTCGCGGATCTGAACCGGGTGCATCAGTGGAACATGGGCTTCGTCGCCGACAGTCCGGCCGGTGAGCGCTATCAGGAGATGGCCGACCGCATCGCCGATGCGCTGGCGTTCATGGAAGCCTGCGGCATCAGTGCGGACAGCACACCCTCCGTGGGTCAGGTGGATTTCTACACCAGTCACGAGGCGTTGCTGCTGCGCTACGAGGAAGCGCTGACGCGGATGGATTCGACCACCGGCACCTGGATCGATACCTCCGCCCACATGCTGTGGATCGGTGACCGCACCCGCGATCCGGACGAGGCGCATGTCGAGTTCATGCGCGGGATCACCAATCCCATCGGTATCAAGTGCGGCCCGAGTCTGGACGCGGACGGCCTGATGCGCCTGCTGGACACTCTCAGCCCGGACAATGAGGCCGGGCGGATCACGCTGATTTCCCGCTATGGCGCGGGCAATGCGGGTGATCATCTGGTCAGCCTGGTGCGCCGGGTGCAGCAGGAGGGCCGGAAGGTGGTCTGGTCCTGCGACCCGATGCACGGCAACACGATCAAGTCAGCCTCCGGCTACAAGACCCGGCCCGTCGACCGGATCCTGCAGGAGGTCAAGGAAGTCTTCGAGGTGCATATCGCCGAAGGCTCATGCCTCGGTGGCGTGCATTTCGAGATGACCGGTCAGGACGTGACCGAGTGCCTCGGCGGCGCGCAGGCTATCTCTGACGAGACCCTGTCCGACCGCTACCACACCCATTGCGATCCGCGGCTGAACGCCAGCCAGGCTCTGGAACTGGCGTTCCTGATTGCGGAGATGCTGAGAAAGCAAAGGGGAGAGCGTGATGTCGCCCTCCGGGAAGCTTCCTGAACTTCGTGTAGTCGGGCGCTCCGACGCGCCGGGTGCCGCCAACGACCGGGTACCGGATCCGGCGCTGGAACATGACATTGCCGACAGGACGGATCACTATTTCCGCCGGACCAAGGCAATCGTCTCGCAACTGGGGGACATGCCGGTCACCTATGCGGTGTTCATGCGCCGCCCGGTCATCTTCTCGCCCCGGCTCGCCGTGGCGCTGCTGGAGAAGGCGGCGGACGAGCGGGGGGTGACTTTCAAGATCGAGCTCTGCCACACGGAAGGTGACTGGGTCGGTGCCGGTGATCCGCTGTTCTACATCAGTGGCAGCCTGAAGCACCTGGTGGACCTGGAGACACTTTATCTGCAGAAGCTCGGGGCGGCCTGTGTCGCGGCCTACAATGCCTTCGCCATGTGCAGCGACCTGCCTTACGCGGGATTCCTGGCCATGGATGCCCGCCATTGCACCGGTCCGGACATGGCCGAACTGATGGCCTATGCCGCCTCCGTCGGCTCGGTCGCGGCCAAGCGAGACAATCCGGAGGTCGTCGGCTTCATCGGCAACGCGACCGATGCAACGGCGCACTTCTTTGGCCAGGACAGTGGTCTCGGCACCATGCCACATGCCCTGATCGGCTATGCCGGTTCGACCCTGCGCGCGGCGGAGATGTTCCGGGAGGTCTATCCGGACGATCCGATCACCGTGCTGGTGGACTATTTCGGACGGGAAGTGACGGACGCCCTGACGGTTTGCCGACGGTTCCCGGACGTGGCGAGCGAAGGCAACTTGTCCATCCGTCTCGACACCCACGGCAGCCGCTATGTGGAGGGGCTGGATCCCAGTTCATCCTATGCGGTGCTGGAACGGCACGTACCCAACGCCACGCGGCAGTATCGCAACGAGACGGAACTGCGCTATCTGATCGGCACCGGGGTTTCCGCCGCCGCCATCTTCCATCTGCGGGAGCGGCTGGACCTGGAGGGCTTCCAGAGCGTCAAGATCGTGGCTTCATCGGGCTTCGGGCCGGAGAAATGCCGGGTCATGGGGTCGGTCAAGGCGCCTATCAATGTGGTTGGCACCGGGTCCTACCTGCCTGATCGCTGGACCGAAACATACGCAACTGCAGACATCATCGAATATGACGGGCAGCCGCGCGTGAAACTGGGGCGGGAGTTCCTGCTCCGGCGGACCTGAACCGGGCGGGCCTGAGACCGTGAGCCTGTCGATCCGCGCGGTTCGCACGCCGGAGGAGGTCGAGGCCGCCCGGAAGCTGTTCCTCGCCTATTCTGAAAGTCTCGACTTCGACCTCTGCTTCCAGGGTTTCGACGCGGAGATGGCGCGATTCCCGGGGGAGTACGTACCGCCTGCCGGAGACATGCTGCTGGCCTGGCGCGGGGAGGACGCGGTGGGCGTCGTCGCGTTGCGTCGTTTCGACGATGGCATTGCAGAGATGAAGCGGCTGTATCTGAGTGATGCGGCGCGTGGCCTGGGTGCCGGACGCAGGCTTGCCGAACAGGTGGTCGTCTCGGCCCGCACGCTTGGTTATCGCAGCCTGCGGCTGGATACGGCGACCAGCATGAAGGCGGCAATCAGGCTCTATGAATCAATGGGGTTTCGCAGGCTCGCCGGGCCTGAGGCGGGCAGCGGAGAATCAGGCACACCTGAACTGATCTACTTCGAGCTTGATCTCTGAGCGATCAGATCGCCAGAAACGTACCGGCCAGCACAAGACCAACCACACTCACAACCGCGATGCCCATCACGAGGCGCCGCCAGCCCTGCGGGCGGTTGTCGTTCGCGGCATGCAGGAAGGCAACGCGGGCGGGGGTGTCGAAACGCCGCCCGCCCGCCGCAATGCCGACCCGGGGCGCGCGTCTGGCACCCCGGGATCTGCCGAGAGCCCGATTTCGGGCCACCGGTCCTTACCTCTTGTGGATCGGAATGAACGACCGCTGCGCCGGACCCGTGTAGAGCTGGCGCGGACGACCGATCTTCTGGTGCGGATCCTGGATCATCTCGTTCCACTGGGCAACCCAGCCAACGGTCCGGGCCAGGGCGAACAGCACCGTGAACATGTCCACGGGGAAGCCCATCGCCTTCAGGATGATGCCTGAGTAGAAATCGACGTTCGGATAGAGCTTCTTCTCGACGAAGTACGGATCCTCCAGCGCGACCTTCTCCAGCGCCATGGCGATCTGCAACAGCGGGTCGTCCTGCACGCCGAGACGGTCCAGAACCTCGTGACAGGTGGCCTGCATGACTGTCGCGCGCGGATCGTAGTTCTTGTAGACGCGATGGCCGAAGCCCATCAGACGGAACGCATCGTCCTTGTCCTTGGCCTTCTTCACGAACTCGCCCACGCGATCCGGCGTGCCGATCTCGTTCAGCATCTTCAGCACCGCCTCGTTGGCGCCGCCATGCGCCGGACCCCAGAGACTGGCGATACCGGCAGCGATGCAGGCAAACGGATTGGCACCCGACGAACCCGCCAGACGCACGGTCGAGGTCGATGCGTTCTGCTCATGATCCGCATGCAGGATGAAGATCTTGTCCATCGCCTTGGCCAGGATCGGGTCGATCCGGTATTCCTCCGCCGGGACGGCGAACATCATGTCCAGGAAACGCTCCGAATATGTCAGGTCGTTCTTCGGATAGATGAAGGGCTGGCCGATGGAATACTTGTAGGCCCAGGCCGCGATGGTCGGCATCTTCGCCACCAGGCGATAGGACGCGATCTCCCGCTGCTTCGGGTCATTGATGTCGGTGGAGTCGTGGTAGAACGCACTCATCGCGCCAACGACACCGACCATGATCGCCATCGGATGCGCGTCGCGGCGGAAGCCACGGAAGAAGTAGTTCATCTGGTCATGCAGCATCGTGTGCCGCGTGACGGTATTCACGTAGTCCGCCTTCTCCTCCGCCGAGGGCAGTTCGCCGTTCAGCAGCAGATAGCAGACTTCCAGATAGTCGGAATGCTCCGCCAGTTCGTCGATGCTGTACCCGCGGTGCAGCAATACCCCGGCATCGCCGTCGATGTAGGAGATCTCCGACTGGCAACTGGCTGTCGATGTGAAGCCAGGATCGTAGGTAAACTGCCCTGTCTGGGCATAGAGCTTGCGGATATCAACAACGTCAGGACCAACCGTGCCGGAAAGGACATCGAAATCGATGTTTGATCCCCCGCCGGTCGCAAGGCTGGCACTGCCGGTTTTCTTCGCTTCATCCATTATCTGACCCCTCATCTGTTGCATCCGCACGCTACTTCGTCGGCACCGGAAAATCGATACCGCAC
>BQJF01000057.1 GCA_021604565.1 Minwuia thermotolerans
TTCGTGCCGGTCGCGACCTGACGCTGGGTTTCCACCAGGTCGGTCTGCTGACGCAGCATCTGCTGGATCATGGCTTCGCTGTTGCCGAAGGAACCGATACGCATCGTATGTGGCCTCCCTTTCCCTAGATTCTCAGCAGGGCGTCAAACATCTCCTGCGTCGCGGATATGACGCGGGCGGAGGCGTTGAAAGCCGTCTGGAAGGTGATGAGGCGGGTCATTTCCTCATCCAGATTGACACCGGAGACTTCGCTGACCCGCTCACTGAGTTCGTCGCGCAGCGCCAGGCGGTCCTCGGCGCGGATGGAGATATCACGTGCTGCCTGGCCAACCCGGCCCAGCAGTTCGGAACCGATCTCCGACAGGGTGGCCGTCATTGCGGGCAGGCGACCGGCGCCGTCGAAGCGGCTCTCCGTGCTGCCCAGGTCCTGCAGCGCGATGGCGCCTGCATTGTCGCCGATGCCGACAGCCGGGGTGCCCGCTGCATTGACGCTGGCCAGGGCGATGCCTTCCGGATTGCCGGCAACCGCGCTGGAGACCCCGAAGCCGGAGGCGACGGAGGCCACGGCTGCGCTGCCCAGCCCGAACAGGTCTGAGGCGGAAACACCCGTGGTACCGCGGGCGCTGTTGTCGGCAAGAACCTCGACGCGGAAGGCGGAGGCGGCAGAGGCCGGTGTCGCGGTCAGCTTGCCCGCACCATCCAGCGCGAAAGTTACGAGACCGGAGAAATTGGTGTTGAGCTGGTTCACCATGTCACCGACGGTGCCGCCGATTGCCGCGAAGTCGACTGTCGTGGTGATGGCACGCTGGTTGGCCGGACCAATCAGGCTCAGCGTCATCTCGCCGGTCATGCCGTGGTTCGTCGCGGCGGTCAGGCCGGTGTCGAAGGTGGGGCCGGTTCCGGTGCTGACCAGATCGTTGAGGCCGAAGCGGTGAGAGAAACCCCGGCCGCCATTGTCCGACGGCGTGGTCGCGCCCTGCTGGATGGCGACACCGCTGGCAGCACCGGCGGCGGCAAAGCTCATGACTCCGTTGGTCAGGCTCAGAGTGCCCTGTCCGCCCAGCCCGGCGTTGACGGCGGTGATCACGTCCTGGACCGTGCCGCCGATCGCGCCGAAGTCGATGGTTGCGGAGGCGGTGACGGCGTTGCTGGCGTCGAAGGTGTGGAACGTCGCGATCCCGGTGAAGCCATGCGGATCGGTCGCGACAGCACCCGTGTTCCGCCCCGTCAGGGTGGCGGGCGGCGGCACGGCGGTGAAATCGTTGTGGACCCGGTTCAGTTCGTCCGCGACCTGCCCGGCCATCGCGCCAAGCTCGACGGCGAGGTCGTTCAGGTTGGTGTCACGGATATCCAGCAGCCCGCGCAGTTCACCTGAACGGATGCTGCTGTCGATGGTGCCGTTGACGGCGGAGGCCTGGCCGGTTGCCGGGTCGATCCGCTCGATCGTCAGTTGCGGAAAGGTCTGTCCCGCAATGGCCGCATCGTTGGGTACATGCACCAGCCGCCGGGCCGCATGATCGACCAGCGGCAGACCGGCATTGGTGGAGACCGCGAGAATGCCGTTGCCGAGCTCGAAGGTCCGGATATCCATCAGGGCACCCAGCTCGTCCAGCTTCCGCGCCCGCTGATCCTCCAGCGCGTTGCTGTCGGCAGTGTCGGGCAGGCGCGAGATCTCGCGGTTCAGGCCGTCGATCTGCTCGATCAGGTCATTGATGGTCTGGACCGTGTCGCCGATGCGCTGGTCGGCCTGGCGCTGCAGGTCACGCACACCATCGGAGACCAGGTTCAGATCCTCGTCCAGCCGCTGCAGCGCATCCAGCATGGTATTGCGCGCGGCAGTGGTTTCCGGATTGTTGGCCAGGGCTGCGGCGGCGTTGAAGATGTCGTCCAGGCGGGAAACCAGCGTACGGTCCTGCGTCGGATCGCCCAGCAGGGCCGTCAGTTGCTGCTGCAGTTCGTCCATCGTCTCGAACCGGCCTGATTCAGCCGCCGCGATGCGGAATTCCTGGGACAGGAAGCTGTCCGCGATGCGGCGCACTTCCGAAACCTGCACCCCGACGCCCTGTCCGCCGACGATACGAACATCCTGGGCGGCTTCCTTGCGGGCATAGCCTTCCGTATTCACGTTGGCGATGTTGTCGGAAACCGTCGAAAGTCCGACCTGGGCGGCGATCAGGCCGCTCGTTCCCGTGCTCAGAACACCATTCAGGCTCATGACCGTTCCTCCCCGCCTGCGGCAAGGCTTGCCGGGCCAACGGCAGCTTCAACCCGGGGTCGGCAAATCATGCCGGGCACCGTGTGGCACTGCATTTTTGGTTCAACCAATTGAAACAAAATCATTTTTCCGCCGGCATCAGGGTTGTTCGCGATGTCTGTGCATCTGTTCATGGTGGGGACATTGCACAGGACGGACCAGATGACGGGCAAGGCCGGGACGCTGTGTTTCCGCACTTCCGCCCACCGGAACGCTTCCGCTATCCTGTCCGTCGAGGGCGATCCTGCAGCCGGGGGAACAATGGACAGGGCCACGGAACTTTCATTGCTGAACGAAGTACTGGACCTTCTGGAACGCAAGGCCTTCTTCCTGGACGACTGCCAGGCCACGAACGAGGTCGCGAACTATTGCTCCCCCGCGCGCTTTGCGCAGGAGACGGCAGGCATCTTTCGCGGGCTGCCCCTGATGGTGGCGCATGTCAGTGAACTCGCCGGAGAGAATGCGTTTCTCAGACGGGACATTGCCGGACTGCCCATGCTGATCACGCATGACGGGGCAGGGGCGTACCGGGCCTTCATCAACGTCTGTCGTCATCGCGGTACCCGGCTGGTGGATGTGGAGAGCGGGTGCGCGCGACGCTTCACATGTCCCTATCACGCCTGGACCTGGAACAATCGCGGCGAGCTGATCGGCATTCCTCATGAACGCGAGGGCTTTCCGAGGGCCGACCGTGAAAGCCTGGGCCTGAAGCCTCTGGCCTGCATCGAACGTCACGGCTGGGTATGGGTTGCGCCGGATGATGCCACGATCGGAGAACTGGACGGTTTCCTGGCGGGGATCGGTGCTGACCTGGACTGGATCGGCAGTCGGGACCTGCAGGTCGTGGCGGAGACGGCCTCCGTGCATCAGGTGAACTGGAAGATCCTGATCGAAGGCGGGCTGGAATCCTACCATTTCAGGGTCGCACACAAGGCCACCATCGGCCCCTACTTCAATGACAACCTGTCGACCTATCAGACGTTCGGTAATCATCTGCGATCCGTGCTGCCGCGCGTGTCCGTGAAGGAACTGGCAACGCAGCCGGAGGCAGACTGGCAATTGCGCCAGCATGCCAACCTTCTCTACACGATCTTTCCGCTCAGCCAGTTGCTGGTGCAGCAGGATCACCTGATCTGGGTACGCCTGGAGCCTGTCAGCGAAGTAAGGACGCGCATCAGCCTGAAGACCATGGCACCGAAGAGCAGCCAGCCCGATGACTACTGGCAGCGCAACCACGAGATCACCTGCACGACACTCGCGGAGGATTTCGTGATCGGTGAGAGCATCCAGAGCGGGCTCGGCTCAGGCGCAAACCGACAACTGACTTTCGGGCGGTTCGAAGGGGCCCTGCACAGGTTCAACAGCGCGGTGGAACGGATGGTCGGTGCCCGGGACACGGCCTGAAGGCGGGGATGCCAGGACCCGCCCGGTAATCCACAGCCGGTTTCCGTGCTTTACGTCCCATTAATGTCGCTGCGCTATACCACAAGTCCAGGGCGTTGAATGCCAGCGCCCAACCCCGTTTCGCTGAGCAGTACGGCAAGTTGAACAGCAGCAGGAAATCGTCGGGCAGCAGACGCTTCTTCGAGGTCTTCGAGACCATGATCGGAGCGACGGTACCGCTGCATCTGCGCACCATGGTGATGGAAGAGCGCATCGCGCGCCAGATTGATGCCTCCGTCATCTTCTCGGTTGGCAATTTCACGTTTGCCGCGGTTCTGGCAGTCGCCTTCAGTCCGTATCTGCATCCCCTGTTCGTCTGGCCCTGGTGCGCTCTGACCATCAGCCTGAGTGTGCTGCAGCTCATGCAGTGGCGAAAGAAGCGACACGCGACACGGCGCTCCCATTCATCCAGGACCGTGGCATCGATCATTCAGAAGAATCTGGTCTTCGGTGTCATCTGGGGCGTTTTCGGGGCGATCGCGGCGATGAACGGGACAATCGCGACGGACGTCCTGCTGGTCGCCTTGCTGACCGTTACGATCTCGGGCGGTGTGCTGCTGAATGCCCTGATTCCGCTTGCCGCAGTGCTGATCTATCTCTGCGCCGGAGTTGCCACGATGATCGCGATTTCGACCAAGTACCCTGACATCGCGCCCTACATGCTGGTTCTGTGCCCGGTCCTGCTGGCACTGATCGGCTTTGCCGCACGACAGAACTTTCTGGTCGGCATCCAGTTTGTCCAGCGCGAGTACGATCTGCTCGAGACAATGACGAAACTGGAGAATGCGACACGCGAGAAGAGCGCATTTGTCGCCAGTACCAGTCATGAACTCAGAACCCCGCTGAACGCCATCATCGGTTTCTCGGAGATCATCAGGGACGAGATATTCGGCAAGGTATCGCCGCCCAGATACGGCGAATATGTGCGGGACATTCATGGCAGTGCAAGACACCTGCTGGGTGTCATCAACGATCTTCTCGATCTGTCACGCATCGAGACCGGGAATGCGGAAATCACACTGGAGTGGACCAGCCTCTCCGGACTGGTTGCCGATGCGACAGCAATGGTGGCGCCTCTGGCGGAGAGCAGGCAAGTCACCATCGCGCCGGCGGAGGTGGAAACCGATCTGGTGGTGCTGACCGACAGACAACGGTTCCGACAGGTCGTTCTCAACATTCTCAGCAATGCGATCAAGTATTCCACCGAAGGATCACGGGTCACGATCAGTGCCGGAACAGGCCGAAAGGGTGACCTGTTCCTGTCGATCACGGATCAGGGGCTGGGCATGAACGCAACTGAAGTCAGGCAGGCGCTGACGCCGTTCGGCCGCACCGAATCCTCCGCAAGGACAGGTGAGCAGGGTTCCGGTCTCGGCCTGCCCATCACCCGTCACCTGATGCAGGTGCTTGACGGCGACCTTCAGATCGACAGCGTCAAGGGGCAGGGGACAACTGTACGGATACTGCTGCCTGCCGAATCCTGGTCGGTGCGGGAGGAAGCGGCGGCTTCATCCAGTGACCGGCTGACGCTCACCGGTTCTTCCGCAACAGTCTGCGCCGGATGAATTCCGCCATGGGGCGAAACTGCGTTATCCGTCAGCGGGCAACAGGAACGCAACGGATGTGCCCTTGCCCTCCTCGCTCATGATCTCCAGCTTTCCGCCATGCAGTTCGACCAGCATGCGGGCGAGCGGCAGCCCTAGCCCGGCCCCGGTCTTCGCGGAGTAGGCGTTGACGCGGACGAGCTCGAATGGTCTGACGATCTGCGCCATCTTCTCCTCCGGAATGCCCGGACCGCCGTCCGTGACACTCAGCCTGATCCGGTCCCCTTCTTCGGCAACCGAGACGCTGATCCGGCCCTGATGGGGGGAATACTTGATGGCATTGTCCAGCACGTTGGACAGGGCGCGCGTCATCGCCTCCGCATCCACCAGGGCCATGATGGCATCGCGGTCGTGCATCAGGTGCACCTGAATGTCGGCTGAAGCAGCCTCTGTTGCGTGTCGGGTCATGCAGGCCTGTGCGAGGTCGACCAGGTCGGTCGGCTGGGCATTCAGCGTGTAGTGACCGGACTCGATCCGTGAAATGTCGAGAACATCGTCCACCAGCCTGAGCATGTTGCGGCTGCTGGCATGTATGTCGGCCGCGTAGTCGCGGTAGGCGGTTGGCTGGATCGGTCCCAGCATCTGTTCCTTCATCATCTCCGAGAAGCCCATGATCGCGTTCAGCGGTGTCCGCAGTTCATGACTCATCCCGGCCATGAACTGGTTGCGGGTGTCGTTGAGGGCCTCCGCAAGCAGCAGCTTGGCCTGTTGTCGGCGCAGGCCCAGGGCCAGGGCAATGGCAAAGTACAGCGTGGCGATGGCGCAGCCGATGGCGGTCAGATAGTGATTGATCTCCAGGTAGGGCGTGACGTCGAAGACCCGCAGGTACAGGTAGACCGAGGTGACATGACTGAACCCCCAGCCGACAGTCGCCACGGCGGCATTGTCGATGCCACGGGCCCATAGATATATCGCCGTTCCCAGCACCAGAACGGCTCCTGGTCCGGCAACGAAGGCGATCAGCAGTGTGTCGATCGGTGCCGGCAGGAACGGCGAGACAGTCGTCAGCAGGCCGGCGATGATCAGCAGGCGCATGGCGACATTGACGCGGGGCGTGTGTTCGGCGGTGTTCAGATAGCGCTGGAAGAACCGCACGCCACTGGCAAACAGCAGTCCCTGGACAATGAAATAGAGCTGGTTTGCGTGCTGCCAGGCCTCTGGCCATATCCAGACCTGACCGAACCCGGTCGCGACCGCCACGTAGAGTGCGTAGCTGAGGCTGAAGGGCACGAAGTCGAGGTAGGCCTTGTCCCGCACCGTCAGATAGACGGTCAGAACGTAGAGGCAGACAGCGATCACCGCGCCGAACAGGAGGCTGAGCAGGATCTGGTCCAGCATGACTTCACGCGTGAAACGTTCCTCGCTCAGAAGTTCGAGAGGGGCGAGCAGGACGGACGTGCTCTCGACCTGCAGATAGACGACCGTCGTCGCGGCAGCGGGCAGTTGCACCGGAAACGCGGGGAAATGACTCTGCCTCAAGCTGTCCGGCAGGGGCAGGGTGTCGCCACGCGCGATGCGGACCGGGGCACCGCCGTCCGGGTGCGGCAGATGCGCGGTCACGGAATCTATGTAGGGAAAGCGGTAGACGAGCACTGCCGCCAGGGCGCTGGTGGCGTGGTTCGTGATGGTCAGTCGCAGCCAGAGAGGCCGGTCACTGAATCCCAGGTGCAGTGATTGCGTCGGGCCGTCAGTGAAGTTCAGTTGGCGGGCAGCCTGCAGGTCCGCCGTACCGGATTCGTCGAACGCATATGCCAGCGCCAGATCGACATGCCCGTCCCGTGACAGATGACCGGGTGCCCCACCTGGAGCATTCGGGAACAGCATGAAGAAGAGTGTCAAAAGCGCGACTGCCCCGATCACCCAGCCGCTGTAAGGCGGTATCCGGAGAAACCTGATGTTCCGTTTGACTGCACGTCTGAACATCGGACCTTCAATTCCCCTGGTTTCCGTGGAAACGGCGCGATTCTGCGCTGCCTCTGCGATAGCAGCTTTTCCCGGTTCCGCAAAAAGATGGATCAGGAAGATCGCCATTTCATTTATATGCTTTTGGCATATGATTAGTTTCAATGTGGATTTTTCAGGATGACACCATGGACGAGGTTCTGAGGCTGAGGGCAGAGGCCCTGCGCCGCTTCAATCGGGCCCACACAAGTCTGGTCGGCTTGCTGCAGCAGGCCTATCTGGACAGTGGCTTCTCGCTGACCGAAGTGCGGGTGATCTACGAAATCGCGAACAGGGACGGGCTGACCATCACGGACCTTGCGCGGGACCTGATCCTCGACAATGGCTATCTCAGTCGGCTTGTGCGTGGGCTCAAGGACCGCCAACTGATCACGTCCGTGGTCTCGCAAGCGGATGGTCGCCAGCAGATCCTTGCACTGACGGCAGAGGGCGCTGAGCTTTACACATCTCTCGCCAACAGGTCGCAAAGCGAGATGATGCAATTGATCTCCGGCCTTGAAGAGCAGGATCAGCGCAGCCTCATGGCGGCTCTTCAATCCGCTTCGACGCTGCTCGCCAGGGCTTCCGGTCGGCCCGTACCCACACCCGTTGTCACGCTCAGGAGCCATCGACCGGGTGACATGGGATGGGTGATTGCAGCACATGGACGAATCTACGCCACCGAGTTCGGCTGGGATCACACCTTCGAAGCAATGGTTGCCGATATTGCCGCTGCATTCCTGCGCGATTTCGATCCGGAGTGGGAACATTGCTGGATGGCGGAGATCGACGGGGTTCCCGTTGGCTCGGTCACCGTTGTCAGGAAATCACCGGAGGAAGCACAATTGCGCCTGCTGATCATTGATCCCTCCGCACGCGGTCTGCGGCTGGGTGAACGCATGGTCGAGGAGTGCATTCGCTTCGCGACGGCGAAGGGTTACGGCAAGCTGGTGCTCTGGACGAACGACAGTCTGCATGCTGCCCGGCGGATATACCAGAAGGCCGGGTTCCGACTGGTGGAGGAGGAGCCGCACCACAGTTTCGGTGTCGACCTGGTCGGGCAGAACTGGGAACTGGACCTTTGAACCGTCGTGCAGGCCTTGTGGCCGCTGCGGCGACCGGGATACAGGTCGGGCTCGGCATCGTTGCCACGCGCTTCGTGGTGGATCAGGCCGGACCGGTTTCGCTCGCGTTCTTCCGCTATGCACTGGCGTTCCTCTGCCTCCTGCCGGTTGCCCTGAAGATCGCGCCCTGGCCGTTCGCCCGGCGTGACGTGATTCCCGTGGTCCTGCTGGGTATTGTCCAGTGCGGGCTGGTGATCGTCTTTCTCAACATTGCCCTGCAGTACATTCCCTCCGCCCGTGCCTCCCTGATATTCGCAACCTTTCCGCTGCTGACCATGGTCCTCTCGGTCCTGTTCGGAAAGGAAGCGTTCAGTACTCGCGTCGCCTTTGCCGTGATCGTCACGATCATCGGTGTCGGTCTGGCATTGGGGGAGAAAGTGACGGAAACCGCCGTCGTCGATGAAGGCTGGATCGGTGAACTGGCAGCCTTCGCGGCAGCCCTGTCGGGCGCGGCATGCTCCATCTTCTATCGCCCCTATCTGATGCGCTACGCGACCGTCTCCGTCGGATCGCTCGCCATGCTGGCCTCCGTCATCTTCCTGGCTGCGGCTGCGGTGCCGGAGGGGCTGTTCGAGGCGCTGCCCGCGTTCACCGAGATCGGGTGGCTGGCCGTGGTCTTCATTGGCGTCGGCAGCGGTGCCAGCTATTTCCTCTGGCTGTATGCGTTGAGCAACGCAGGCGCGACCGAGGTGACGATCTATCTTGGGCTCAGCCCTGTGACCGCCGCGCTTGGCGGCGCCGTGCTGCTGGGCGAAATCCCCGGGGTCGCGACCTTTTCCGGTCTCGTTCTCGTGCTGGCAGGTCTGTGGCTGGCATCCCGCCAGCAGCCACCGGCGACAACGGGGCCCGCCTGACGGTAATCGGCTCTGATCTTGCTTGAAGTGGCCAAACGTCTCTGGCTTGGTGTCGAAATGAAACCGCTTCCGTTCCTGATCATGGTCCCCGTGCTTGTCCTGCTGCTCGCACTACCTGTCGCCAACCCGGCGCAGGCGCAGCTCGGCAGTCTCTGGCGTGCCATAACGGGCCAGGACGATGGACCGAAACCGGACAAGGGGTTTGGCCCCTTTCGCGATGAAGCCCGACGCATCGAGGAAGCGCTGAACTGCGGTCGCGTTGTGGAACAGGCAACCGATGCCTTCTCCGACCTGCGTCGCCACTGCATCCTGGGTGACAATCGCACGGTGCGCGTCACGATCATCGAACCGGTGGGCCATGAGGGTCTGACCAAGCGCGTCCGACTGACCTGGACTGACAATGGCACCGGCGACAATCGCGCGCTCAATGCCCCGCCGCATGTTGATCGTTCTGCGGCGCAGGCAGCACTCGCGAAGCTGGCGGCGCTGTTCGTTCCCGAGAAGACCGAAGAACTGGTCAGGCTCTTCACCGATGGGACCAATGGTGCCTTCGACGCGGGTCCGTTCAACGTCACCGTTGTGCATCAGTCCCGCACGGGCATGGACCTCCGAACAGTCGAACTGCGTGACGGCAATCATGAGGTCCTGGCCAACTCGGAAGCCGAAAGCGCGCGCCCCGGTTTCGACCGGTGCCTCTTCATCGTGCGCAACATCGACGTCCTGAAGAACCTGGAGATCGACGGGGAGCCGCGACCGCAACGGTCCGACCTGCACCTGACCTACTTCCTGTATGCGAAACGGGGAGACCAGTTCCTTTGTGAACTGCATGATTCCGGCTATTACCGCATCAGGATATCGCAGCAGGATGGCGAGGAGTTCCGCACGCTCGCCCACGGCAACATTCGCTGATCCGGCGGTCGTCACTGTCGGAGTGACTGCGATACCGCCATCCGCCAAAATCGTTTAGGCTTCCAGCACGGGCTTGCGAAAATGCCCGGACCGGGGGAATGAACATGGGTGTCGCGCGCGCACTGCTGACTCTGACAATCCTGACCCTGATCGGGTTCTCCTGGCCTGGTGCCGGTGATGTGAAGGCGCAGGCCCTGCAAGTGCTGAAGCAGGCCGAGAAACGTTCGGAGGCTGCGGTCCAGCCCGCACCGGGACAGCAAAGCCTCGAAACCCTGCTGGAGCCCACTGTCCGGAAACTCGTCGAAGAGAAGCTCGCCGAGGGCAACGCGGCGCAGCAGGACGCTGCACCTCAACAGGGTGGGGGTGATCCCTTTGCGGCGCTGATCGATGGTGCCCGCAACAGCATGAACGGCATCACCCGGGGCATCGACGGGGTCATCGCCATCTGGCCCCTCGGCCAGAGTGAGGTCGAGGATGCCTTCATCCTGCTGACGGATTTCGAGGGCTGGCCACGCATGTGGACCGGTATCGCCAACCTGGCACTGATGCTGGTCGGCGGCGGCCTGCTGGCCTGGCTGACGCGGCGCATGTTCGGACAGTTGCTGGTAACGCCTGCGGCGATCCGCGGGCGTCTGCTGCCGTCCCTGACCGTGACGCTGGTGGTGCTGTTGCGTGATCTGCTGGTGCTGGTGGTGATGGTTGCCGCCGGGTTCCTGCTGTCGCTGGTCTGGTTCAGCCAGTTCGATCCGATGCGGATATTCCTGATCAGCTATCTCGCCGTGACAGTGGTTGCCATGGCCGGTTGGTTCCTTGGCAATGCGCTGTTCGCACCGAAGGCCCCGGAACGGCGGATGGTCGATCTGGACGACCGGGCGGCGCGGCGCATGGTGCTCTGGCTCACCATCGTGCTTGGTCTGGCCGCGCTGGCCGGATTCAACATGGGAATGCTGCGCCTGCTGGGCATGCCGCAGGCCATGCTGGACATCGTGCAGCTTGGTGTCGGCGGTCTTCTGGCGCTCGTGACACTTGTTGTCGTCATCAGAACACCGACCGAACGCGACAGACAGGCGGCGAACACAGGCCTGGGCGCGATGCTGCATCAACTGTTCGGACGCTATCGCCGGGTCTGGCTGGTGGTTGCGACGGCAATGTTCCTGCTGCTCTGGTCCCTGAGCGTCTTCTCTCCGGACCCGAGCAAGACCGTGGCGGTCTTCTGCCTGTTCGGCGCGCTTGCTGGCGGGCTGTTTGTCTCCCGGCTCCACAACCCGGCGGAACCGGAAGATGCGTCCCCCGCGAGCCCGACTGATGCTGTCGAAGATGCCGGGATGCTGGAGATGAAGCAGAGTGGTGGCCTGCTGCCGTCGGTGCGCCAGATCGCCTATGTGGTGCTGGCCCTGATCGGCCTCGCGGCCTTCCTGCACGTGGTGGCCCTGGACATCGTTGCCCTGCAGCAGAGCCCGATCGGTCAGTTGGCGACAGAGGTGCTGCTGGACGTGCTGGTCATCCTGCTTGTTGCCTCCATCGGCTGGGCACTGGTGCAGCGGACCATCACCCGTTTCATTGACCGCGAGAACGAGCGTGCGATGGCCGCCGCAGCAGACCATGCGGTTGATGAGGATGGCCTGGGTGGTCTGATCGTCTCCCGTTTCGGCACGCTTCTGCCGCTGATACGGGGTTTCATCCTGACCATCCTCGTCGCGATCACGATCATGGTGGTGCTGTCATCCATGGGGCTGGATATCGGTCCCCTGATCGCCGGTGCGGGCGTCGTGGGCATTGCGATCGGCTTCGGTGCCCAGGCGCTGGTGCGTGACATCATCTCCGGCATCTTCTTCCTGATCGACGATGCGTTCCGGGTCGGCGAATACGTCGAGTTCGGAGAAATTCGCGGACAGGTGGAACAGATCTCCATCCGCTCCATGCGTCTGCGCCACCACCGGGGTGCAATTCACACAGTGCCCTTCGGCGAACTGCGCTCCATCACCAACTACAACCGCGACTGGGCGATCTACAAGCAGGAGTTCCGGCTGCCCTATGACACAGACGTCGACAAGGTCCGCAAGATCATCAAGAAGGTCGGGCTGCGTCTGCTGGAGGATCCGGAACTCGGCCCGAAGTTCATTCAGCCGCTGAAGTCCCAGGGCGTGTTCCGGATCGAGGAGGGTGCGCTGATCCTGCGCACCAAGTTCACCTGCAAGCCGCGTGAGCAGTTCATGATCCGCAAGGCCGTGTTCCAGGAAGTGAAGAACGACCTCTACGCGGCGGGCATCGAACTCGCACAGCGCCGGGTCCAGATCGAGTGGCCCGACTGGGCAAAGGGCGAGGGTGAAACGGAAACCATGAATGCCGACGCGGCCCCCGCTGTCCAGAAACCGGAAGGTCAGCAGACGCCACCTGCAGGCGCCGTTGCCGCCGCAGGAGCAGCGGGGCTGGTCATAGCGCAGAATACCAGGACCAAGGAATATCCGGACGAGCCCTGAACAGATGACTGACACCAAGCATATCCCCGCCTATTGCGCGCAATGCAGATCACGCTGTGGCTGCATCGCCGTGGTTGAGAACGGTCGCCTGACCGGGATCGAGCCGATGCCAGACCATCCGACGGGCGCGAAGCTCTGTCCGAAGGGCCGCGCCGCACCGGAACAGGTCTATCATCCCGACCGCCTGACCCGACCAATGCGTCGGACCACGCCGAAGGGTAAGGGGCCGGCTGATTGGCAGCCGATAAGCTGGGACGAGGCGCTGGACGAGATCGCGGCGCGGATGGGGCAGATTCGGGACGCACATGGTGCGGAACAGGTCGCCTTCTCCGTCACTACGCCCAGTGGCACGCAGCTTTCCGACGGCATCGCCTGGATCGAGCGTTTCATTCGCGCCTTCGGCAGTCCCAACACGATCTACTCGACGGAGATCTGCAACTGGCACAAGGACGAGGCGGCGAAGTTCACCACGGGTCACGACATCGGGGTTCCGGACTATGCCAACACGGATTGCATCCTGTTGTGGGGCAACAATCCGGCGAATACCTGGCTGGCCCGGGCAGGTGAGGTGCAGAAGGGGCTGCGCAACGGCGCGCGAATGGTCGTGGTCGATCCGCGCCCGACCACATTCGCCAATCGCGCCGACTGCTGGCTGCAGGTAAGGCCCGGTACGGATCAGGTGCTGGCACTTGGTCTGGCACACCTGCTGGTCCGGGATGGCCACTTCGATGAAACATTCATGCGCGACTGGAGCAATGGCCCCTTGCTGCTGCACGGCGAGGAGATGCGGTTTCTCAGGCAGTCCGATCTGAGGGCGGACGGTTCAACGGAAGTTCTCCTTGGCCAGTCATCGACCGGCGACTTGCTGCGCTACGACCGGTCGACAGGCCAATGGCTTGATGATCCGACCGACCTGCTGCTCGACAGCGGTTGCATGGTCGAGACCGTCTCAGGCGCGGTCTCCTGCAGGTCCGCCTTCGCCGCCTACCGGGAACTGCTGGACCGTCACGCGCCCGACCATGTTTCCAGCGTTACCGGCGTGCCTGTCGAGGCCCTGGAGAAGGCTGCGGCGATCCTGGGCGAGAGTGCTTCCGTTGCCTACTACGCTTGGAATGGAGTGGGGCAGAGCAGTTCGGCCACGCAGACCGACCGGGCGATGACATTGCTCCACGCGCTGACCGGCAGCATTGGTGTTCCGGGCGGCAACGTGACGGGAGGCATCGCCCGTTTCAACGACATTTCCGGTCCGGAACTGCTTTCCACGACGCAACGGGCGAAGGCACTGGGGCTGGATGAGCGGCCACTGGGTCCTCCGGCGAATGCCTGGGTTACCGGTCGCGATGTCTATCGCGCCGTGCTGGGGCAGGGGCCATATCCGATGCGGGCGCTGTTCTCGTTCGGCGGCAACCTGCTTGCGGCACAGCCTGATACGAAGCTGGCCCGTCAGGCGCTGACGGCGCTGGATTTTCATGTCCACACGGACTTCTTCCTGAACGCCACAGCCGAATACGCCGATATCGTGCTGCCGGTCGCGACCTCCTGGGAGCGGGAGGGATTGAGCAAGGGGTTCGACAACAGTCTGGAGGGGCAGCGCCACGTGCAATTGCGTCCGGCGGTCGTGGCGCCAGTGGGGGAATCGCGTTCCGATATCGACATCGTCCTGAACCTCGCCGAACGACTCGGCATGTCCGACAGTTTCTTCGACGGCGATGTGGATCGGGGACACGATCACCTGCTGGCCCCGTCAGGCCTGACCGTTGCGGATCTGCGTCGCAAGCCGGAAGGAATCAGTCTGGATGGGCAGGTCACCTATCGCCCCTACGCCAGGCAGGACGGGCCCGGCCGCGTCGCGGGTTTCAATACGCCGACCCGGCGCCTGGAGGTCTGGTCGGAGGTGCTGCACCAGCATGTCGGATCCGGCTTGCCGTTTCCGGATCAGACAATCGGGGCAGCGGATCCATCGCTGCCCCTGAGCCTGGGATGCGCGAAGACAGTCGCGTACTGCCATAGCCAGCATCGCAACCTGCCGTCCCTGCGTCGGCTGATGCCGGACCCGCTGCTGGAGATCGGCGTGGCAACGGCGGCAGAGCGGGGAATTGCGGATCTGGACTGGGTGCGCGTCTCCACGGCCACAGGCAGTTTCGTCGCGCGCGCCAGGGTCACGCGCAAGCTGCGCGAAGGCCAGGTGTTCGCACAGCATGGCTGGTGGGTGCCGGATCAGGTCGGTCAGCCGTATGGCGATGGCACGACCGACCTGATGGGGGCCAACATGAACCAGGCCGTCAGCACCGCGAACTGCGATCCGGTCAGCGGTTCGATTCCGCTCAGGTCAAGTGCCTGTGACGTCGTTCGCCTCGACGGCGATCACGCGTCAGGTGTGGTAGGTGCGGTGTAGCCCATCTTTTCCGGGTCGCCAGACGGCTTGCCAGTCAGTCGCCTGAGTGCATCCGGTGCGACCGGTGCCGTGACCATGGCCAGTACCATTGCGACAAGGTCATCGGTGAAGATGTCCGCGAGGTCGTCGAGCTTCCTGCTCCTGTCCCAGTCGCACAGCACACCAGAGGCCACGCGGCTGCCAGCGTAGAGCCTGTAGCGCAGCAGCATCGGCGGCATGTCAGGCAGGCAGTGCACGACACCCTGATGCGCCCGACGCATACCGCTGTCCATTCCCTTCATGATCTCCATCAGCCGCAGATCGGGATCCTTCAGGACCTGATCGAGGAACCGCAGCGTCTGTGCACCGGATTCACCGTCGGATCGCTGCTCGCACAGGGGACGGACCAGTGCATTGATGTAGTCGCCCACGACCGGCTGCTTCCCCGAAGCTTCCAGTTCATCTACAAGCTGGCTTCTGCGCGCATCGATCCTCGCGACACCGCGTTCGAAAACGGCCCGCAACAGGCCTTCCCGGGACCCGAAGTGGTACTGGATCGCGGACGTGTTGCGTTGACCGGCGGCCTGGAGGATCTGCCGTTGCGAGACCATCGCGATCTCCTGCTGGCCGAACAGCTCGCCTGCTGCCGTCAAAATCTTGTCCTTGGCACTCATTCCAAATTTTCTCCCTGGGTCGATGCCCACTTGTCGCTCGACCAGTCCTCCATCCGGGAACGGAACAGTCACGGTCTTGCTGCCTTGCTCTTGTTCAACCCCCTGCCTCACAACCTACACGCGATCCGGAAGAAAGCTGCAGGATGCAACCGCACCTTTTCGTGAAAAATTGCCGTTTACGTCAAGGCCCATGGTGGCGTGGACGATCCGATGCATCGAAACGGATGCACGGTTGCCAGCGCCGGTCGCCACGCCATACTGCTGCCAGCAGGAACGAAACAGGGTATGGAGTCGGGACAATGAAACTGACACGCAGGGAGATGCTGCAAGGAACGGGCCTGGGCGCGGCGGCAATGCTGCTCGCGCCGGGCGGCGCGCTGGCAGCGGCGCATGGCGGCGGGGCGGTGACGATCGCCTATCACGTCAACCTGCCATCGTGGGATCCGACGGTCGGCCTCTCGGCGGTCAATCCGACGATCCAGACGTTCTATCAGACGGTCTATGATCAGCCGATCACGCAGAATCCCGACCTCAGCTTCTCACCGGGGTTGCTGACCGGCTGGGGCTGGAACGACGACCGTACCGAGATCTGGATGGATGTGCGCGAAGGCGTGACCTGGCATGACGGCTCCGCCTTCACGGCGGAGGATGTCGCCTGGTCACTGGCCCGTGCGGGAGATCCGGAGAGCGGCAATCCGATCCAGTTTCTCTGGTCTAAGGTCACGGACTACCAGGTCACGGGCAACCGTGTGACCGGCAAGGTCGCGGCCTATGAGCCGACGTTCTTCAAATGGCTCTCGTTCCTGACCGGATACTTCATGCCCAAGTCCTATTTTGAGAAGGTCGGCGCGGAAGGCTTCGAGAAGGCACCCATCGGGACCGGCCCCTACATGGTGGAGGAATTCCAGCGCAATGCCTTCGTCCGGCTGAAGCGGAACCCGAACTACTGGGGCGAGAAGCCCGCCTTCGAGACTGTCGTGTTCAAGTTCGTCACCGATGCATCCGCCCGTGTGGCGGAAGTGGAGAGTGGTGGGTCCGACATTACGCTGGAGATTCCGTACCAGGAGTATGACCGCCTGAAGGGCAAGGCCGGTCTTGCGGGCGTCACGACACCGGTCAGTGATATCGGCATGATCTTCCTGAATGACATCGAGGTCATGACCGACCCGAATGTCCGCAAGGCTGCGGCCCACGCCATCGACAAGAAGGCCATCGTGGACCGGTTGCTGCGCGGTTATGGCGTGCCCATCGACACCTTGCAGGCACCGGAGTATGCAGCGTTCGACCCCTCGATCCAGGTGGCCTACGACCCGGAGGCGGCGAAGGCGTTGCTGGCAAAGAGCGGCTATTCGACAGACAACCCTGTCAGGTTCCGCATCCAGACCACGCGCGGCTTCAAGCCGAAGGACTACGAGATGGTGCAGGCCATCGTCGGCATGTGGCGCAAGGTCGGGATCGAGGCGGAAATCGAGGTCTACGAGATCGCCAAGCATTATGAGCTTCGTGCGACGGATACCCTGGCCCCGGCGGCGTTCTACAACTGGGGCAATTCCATCGGCGATCCCTCGACCTCGACCGGGTTTGCCATGTTCGGCCCGTCGCCGCATTCCGTCTGGGACGGGCAGGACCTGATCGAGATGATCGGTCCGCTGTGGGGTGAGGCCGACGAGGCCAGGCGTATCGCCGGGTACAAGGCCGTGGACCGGCACATCGCGGAGAACGCCTACGTCATTCCGTTGCTGCAATACGTCCAGCCCATCGTTCATGCTGACACCGTCTCTGTCGGCACGCACGTATCGGGCGTACTGTTGCCCCAGGCCGTGAAACCGGCCTGAGGCAGCCACTGTCGCAGGGATCGCGCCGCCGACGGTCGCGGCGCGATCCTGCCTTCCAGTCCTGTCGGGGAAGTCTGAATGAGTGGCAGCCTGCTTCTCCGCCGGTTGGTTCAGGCGGTGCCGACGCTGTTCGGTGTGTCTGTCGTGGTATTTGTCCTGGTCCGCGTGGTGCCGGGAAACCCCATCGCCATGATGTTGCCCCCCGGAGCCAGCGCAGAAGACATGGAACGGCTGCGACAGGCCTACGGACTGGATGGCAGCATCCTCGAACAATATGTGATCTGGCTTGGTCAAGCGTTGCAGGGCTCCTTCGGCACATCCATCAGCCTGCGGCAGGATGTTCTGGAACTGGTGCTGGGGCGTCTTCCGGCAACGCTGGAACTTGCGGTCTTCGCCACCATCATGGCGGTCACCGTCGGGGTGCTGGCAGCAACGGTCGGAGTCCTGTTCCGGGGGCGCTGGCCCGAGACACTGATCGATGCCATCAATGGTTTCACCCTGGCCGTGCCGGATTTCATCTGGGCGCTGGCGCTGATCCTGGTCTTCGGTGTGCTGCTGCCGGTGCTGCCGATTTCCGGCCGCGTCGATCCACGGCTGGGCACTGAATTCTCCACCGGATTCTACCTGATCGAGGCACTGGTCAGTGCGCGTTTCACCGTCGTAGGTGATCTGTTGGCGCACATGATCATGCCGGCGATTGCGCTGGCACTGCCGCTGGCCGCCATCATCACCCGGGTGCTGAAGAACAGCCTCGCCGAGGCCATGGCACAGGACTACGTGATGATTGCCCGCGTGAAGGGGTTTTCCCGCTGGCGCATCATCTGGGTGGAGGCGCTGCGCAATGCCTCGATCCCGGCGCTGACCCTGACCGGGGTGCAGTTCACATTCCTGGTCGGGGGAACGGTGCTGGTGGAGAAGATCTTCTCCTACCCCGGTATCGGCAACATGGCGATCGATGCGGTGATCAACAGGGACCTGCCACTGATTCAGGGCCTGATCCTGAGTTTCGCAGTCATCTTCATTGTCGTGAACCTGCTGGTGGACCTGTCCTACGGGTTGCTGAACCCGAGGCTGCGCACATGATCGGCGCGCGGCTGAACTGGCGGATCTTCGTGGGTGGCGGCGCGCTCCTGATGCTGGCGCTCACTGCAATACTGGCGCCACTGCTGGCACCCGTCGATCCGCTGGAACAGGACCTGTTCCTGGAACTGCTGCCACCCTGGTGGCAGGCCGACGCCGACCCGACACGGGCACTGGGGGCCGACAGTCTGGGACGGGATGTGCTGTCCCGCCTGATCCATGCCGCGCGTCCGGCGCTGATCGTGGCTGTCGTCGCCGGGGTGCTGACCATGCTGCTCGGCACGGCGCTCGGGCTGCTGGCCGGATACATGGGCGGCATGGTGGATGTCGTGATCTCACGCATGGTCGATATCTGGACCAGTTTTCCGCCCGTGCTGCTGGCGATCATGCTGGTGGCGCTGATCGGCACCGGGCTGCACTCGGTCATCATCGCCATCGTGCTGATCGACTGGACCCGCTTCTGCCGCGTCGTGCGCTCCGAGACACTGGCGCAGACCGAGATGGAATATATCGATGCGGCGGTGATCGGCGGGCTGAAGCGGGGCGCGATCCTGTTCCGGGAAGTGCTGCCGAACGTGCTGCCGCTGGTCATCGTGCTGCTGACGCTGGAAATGAGTATCGCCATCATCGTGGAGGCAATCCTGTCCTTCGTCGGCCTGTCCGTATCGTCCGACTCACCCACCTGGGGCGGCATGATCGCGGAAGGCCGGCAGGTCATTCATCAGGCCTGGTGGGTCATGGCCTTCCCCATGGGGTTGATCCTGATCGCCGTCCTCGCGCTGAACCTGCTGGGCGACGGTCTGAAGACCGCCCTTGATCCAGTGCTGCGCCGATGAGCCCCATCCTGGACATCCACGATCTGCGCGTGTCGCTGCGGCGCGGTGCCCATCTGGTCCGCGACGTCTCGCTGTCTGTCGATGCGGGGGAGGTGCATGGTCTGGTGGGGGAGAGCGGAGCCGGCAAGACCATGATTGCCAAGGCCGTTCTCGGCATCCTGCCGGACGCGATCCGGATCAGCGGTGGCTCGGCCCTGTTCCGGAGCGATGATCTGTTGCAGTTGCCCCCGAAACGGCTTCGGTCCCTGCTGGGGCGCGAGATCGCGCTGATACCGCAGGATCCGCTGACCGGCCTCAATCCCGCCCGGCGTATTTCGGCGCAGATGACGGACATGCTGCGTCATCATCTCGGCCAGTCACGGGGGGAGGCGCGCGCAAACGCGCTGCGCCTGTTGCAGGAAGTGCAGATCCGCGATCCCGAACAGGTCCTCGACCGCTACCCGCACGAGCTTTCCGGCGGTATGCGACAGCGGGTGCTGATCGCCATTGCCTTCTCCGCCGAGCCATCGCTGATCGTCGCGGACGAGCCGACGACGGCACTGGACGTGACGGTGCAGAAACAGATCCTGCGCCTGATCCGCCAGATGCAGGAACGGCACGGCACGGCGGTCCTGTTCGTCACCCACGACCTGGGTGTCGTGGCGAAAGTCTGTCACAGGGTCACGGTGCTGCACACCGGGCAGGTGGTGGAGCAGGGGGACATTGCCGACATCATGTCCGCGCGTGCCACCCCCTTCACCCGTGCGCTGATGGACGCGACCCCGCGCTACGATCAGCCTGCCGATGCGCTGCACCCGGTGCCGGAGCACATCCATCAGGAACTGCGCGCCACCGCCCGCCGCTTCGATGAGGCCAATCCGTGAGCGCGCCGCTGCTGCAGGTGCGTGACCTGACCCTCTCCCTGCCTGACCGGTCGCGGAGCGGCATGTTCAGGAAGCCCCCGATGATCGACATCCTGCGCGGTATCAGCCTTGACCTGCCGAAAGGGCAGTTGCTTGGCATCGTGGGTGAGAGCGGGTCCGGCAAGACCAGCCTTGGCCGGGCAATCGTGCGCCTCTACCAGCCGACCTCGGGGCAGATCCTGTTCGATGGCACGGATATCACTGACCTGGATGAGGCGGCGATGCGCGCCCATCGCAAGCACATGCAGATGATCTTCCAGGACCCGCAGTCGTCGCTCAACCCGCGCCGCAGGATCGGTGAGATCGTCGCCCAGCCGGTACTGACGCTGGGGGTGGAGCGGGACCGTCGTGCCGCCCTGAAACGTGCGGACCTGGCACTGGACCGGGCCGGACTCGGTCATGCTTTCGCCCGGCGCTATCCGCACGAGCTTTCCGGAGGGCAGCGTCAGCGCGTCGGTATCGCCCGCGCCATTGCAACGGAACCACGGCTGATCGTCGCCGACGAGATCGTCTCCGGACTGGATGTCTCGACGCAGGCGCAGATCCTGGCCCTGCTGAACGATCTGAAACAGGACATGGGGCTGTCACTGGTCTTCATCAGCCACGATCTGTCGGTCGTGCGGGTGCTGGCCGATCGGGTGATGGTGATGCTGGGCGGGCGCGTGGTAGAAGAGGGCAATGTCGCCGACGTGTTTCAGGGGCCGAGGCATGCCTATACACGTCAGCTGATTGACGCGGTTCCGCTGCCGGTGATCGAACCGGACTGGCTGGACTCGCAACCGGGAACCGAGGGGACGCGAATGGTCGATATCAAGGGACAGACAGTTCTGGTCACAGGCACCAGCCGGGGCATCGGCAAGGTCTTCGTGGAGGCGCTGCTCGCCGCCGGGGCCACCAAGGTCTATGCCGCGACACGCAATGGCGATGGCGCACATGCTGACGACCGTGTCGTTCCGGTGAAACTGGATGTGACAAGTGCTGCCGAGATTGCCGCCGCAGCGGGGACCTGCGCCGACACGACCGTGCTGATCAACAACGCCGGCATCAACTTCAATTCGAAGCTGCTTGATACCGACCAGGTGGATGCGGCGGCGGCTGAGATCACGACGAACTATCTCGGCACCCTGAACATGTGCAGGGCCTTCGCGCCGGTGATCGAGGGCAATGGCGGAGGTGCCATCGTCAACATGGCGTCGATCCTGGCGCGGGTAAACCTGCCGCTGATGGGGTCGCTCTGCGCCTCCAAGGCCGCGGTCTATTCGATGACGCAGGGCATCAGGGCTGAACTGGCCTCCCGCGGCGTGGCTGTCTTTGCCGTGATGCCCGGTGCGGTGGATACCGACATGACGAAGGATTTTCCGCCGCCGAAGGCCGCGCCCGCCGACATTGTCGCGGAAGTGCTGGTAGGGATGATGGCAGGCGAAGCCGACATCTACCCCGGCGACATGGCAAAGGGGGTTTCGGGCGGTCTGGCCGCCGACAGGCCCGCCATGATCGCCGAGATGGCTGGCTACGTCTAGGTTTCAGATTGAGGTTTCGTACGAGGGAGCGGTTTCCGATGGGTACTTACGTCGACATCAGCGCCACGGATGGCGCAGGCACCATGCGCGCCTACCTGGCAACACCGGAAAAGGGCTCTGGCCCCGGTCTGGTGCTGCTGCAGGAGATCTTCGGGGTCAACGCCTTCATGAAGGACATGGCGGACTACTTCGCGGAGGAGGGCTATGTCGTGATGGTGCCGGACCTGTTCTGGCGCATCGAACCCGGCGTGGAACTCGGCAGTTCGGAGGAAGAACGCGCGAAGGCGTTCGAACTCTACGGCAAGCTGGATGTGGACAAGTCCATGGAGGATGTGGCGGCGACCATTGCGGCACTGCGGGACCATGAATCGCAGGTGGGCAAGGTCGGTGCGGTCGGTTACTGCCTTGGCGGGCGTCTGGCGTGGCTGACCGCCGCGCGTACGGACATCGACGCGGCGGTCGGCTACTACGGCGTGAAGATCGAAGGGGATCTGGCGGAGAAGGGGCGGATCACCGCGCCGCTGATGCTGCATTTCGCCGAACTGGACGGCTTTACCCCGCCGGAAGTGATCGAACAGATCAGCAGTGCCACCGCTGACATGCCCAACGTGGAGATCCATACCTATCCCGGTGCGGATCACGGCTTTGCCCGCCCGACCGGCGCAAACTACGACAAGCCGTCCGCGATGATGGCCTATTCCCGCACGCTCACCGTGCTGCGTCGCGTACTCGGGCCGGTCTACGACCTGAGCCAGCTCTGGGACATGCACTGCTTCTACGAGTTCGCGGAGCGGGACGTGGATGCGACCATGGCCACGATGGTCGCGGAGCCTTACGTGAACCACATCCCGACCATGACCGGCGGTGTCGGGCACGATCACCTGAAGCGGTTCTACAAGTATCACTTCGTCGATTCGAACCCGGAGGACACCAAGCTGGTGCCCATCAGCCGCACCATCGGCACCGACCGGCTGGTGGACGAGATGCTGTTCTGCTTCACCCACACGCGGGAGATCGACTGGATGCTGCCCGGTGTCGAGCCGACCGGGAAATACGTCGAAATCCCGCTGATCGCCATCGTCCACTTCCGCGGCGACAAGCTCTACAACGAGCATATCTACTGGGATCAGGCCTCCGTCCTGGTACAGATCGGCAAGCTGGACCCGACCGGGCTGCCCGTTGCTGGGCATGCCACGGCGCAGAAACTGCTGGACCCCGCACTGCCGTCGAACGGCCTCATGGGCGACTTGTGGAAGGGCAGCGAGGGCAAGCCGATCTGAAATCAGGCTGTCACGGTGAAATCCGCAGACTGGATGTTTCAGAAATAGGCTCTGCTTTCGAACGCTGCATAGATCAGGGCGACCGCGCCGCACCATGATGCAGCGATCCGCCACGCCAGCATTGCTGCAGGTCCGCCGACGTACTCACGGGTTCTGATGACGGCACCGGCGCTGACAGCCATGACGATGAAGAAACCGAGCAGCAGGCCAGGCAGGGTCGGCAAGGGGACTTCACCCCAGGCGTGACCGGTCAGGGCACTCAGGCAGCCGACAAGGCCGCCGGTGGCCGCCAGAGCCGCGACGACGCGTCCCGGCAGCTTCGGCAGCAGTGCGGCGAGTGCCGCGAAGATCGCGCCGACGAGCACAGCCACCGGTTCGATGAAGGGGCCAACGTGGGGTGCGACAGGAACCGCCACGATGATCCCGGCCAGAAAGGCCAGAAGGATCGGCGAGATTCTCGCGTGGCTGCCCAGGCCGACCAGCAGACCAAGCGGCAGGACGCACAGCAGGATGGTCGGCGCCGTCACGGGGAGTGTCGCCCCCTCCATGAAGGATGCCAGCATGCTGCTGCGGGAAAACGCATGCGCATGGGCCAGCTCCGGTCCGAACAGGATCAGACCGGCGGCCAGAAGGCCGAAAGCGGCGCTGGTCCGGATCAAGCGATGCCGACGAGAAATGCGCCGCCGACCGCAGCAATGACGATACCAGCGGCCCGGACAACATAGGCACCCTTCGGAATTGCCGTGGCAAAGCCCAGCAGGATGCCCGCGAGATGCAGGACCCCGGTTCCGACAACGAAGCCCAGTGCATATGCAAACGGGTTGGCCGCATCAGGCAGTTCGGTGCCGTGGGCATGACCGTGGAAGATCGCGAACACGCCGACGAGGACGGCCGCGATCCACAGTGGTGCCCGGACGGCGAACGCGACCAGCAGTCCCAGGACGATACCGGACACGGCGATGCCCGCCTCCACGGCGGGAACCGGAATACCGGCGACCCCGAGTGCGCCACCCAGTGCCATCACGAGGGGGAAGACGACCGGAAGGATCCAGATCGCGGGCTTGCCAAGAAACGCGCCCCACAGTCCCACGGCCACCATGGCCACGACATGATCCCAGCCGAGTATCGGATGGGTAAAGCCGCTGATCAGTCCGCCTGACAGGCCTTCACCTGTATGCGCCGAAGCCTCGCCTGCGGCCAGCAGTGCAACACCGGTCATGACGACCAAAGCTGTTCGAAAATGGCTCATGCCGGATCACTCCTCAAAAAAGACCGCCCGATCTGCAACGCTCAGGGCATCGATCTTGGTCAGACCGGCGCGACAGCATCCCAACCGCCGCGCCTGTCCCCATTCTTCAGAAAGACAGTACCCGGATCAGGCCTTCACAGTCGGGATCGTGAAGTCGGGACCGATCTTGTTGCCACCGGGCCAGCGGCTCGTGACCGTCTTGATCTTGGTGTAGAACTTCACGCCCTCGGGGCCGTGCTGGTTGGTGTCGCCGAACGCCGAGTTCTTCCAGCCACCGAAGGTGTGGAAGGACAGCGGCACCGGGATCGGAACATTGACGCCGACCATGCCGACCTGGACCCGACGGGCGAAATCGCGCGCGGCATCGCCGTTGTGGGTGAAGATCGACACGCCGTTGCCGAACTCATGGTCTGAGGGCAGGGCCAGCGCCTCATCGAAATCACCGGCGCGGACGACCGACAGCACGGGGCCGAAGATCTCTTCCTTGTAGATGCGCATGTCCGGCTTCACGTTGTCGAACAGGCAGCCTCCCATGAAGTAGCCGTTCTCGTAGCCCTGCATGCGGAAGTCGCGGCCGTCGACCACCAGGTCGGCACCTTCCTCGATACCCAGATCGACATAGGACAGCACCTTCTCGCGATGCTCCGCCGTCACCAGCGGGCCGAAATGGGCGTCCGGATCGGTCGACGGACCGACCTTCAGGGTCTCCACCTTCGGGCGCAGGCTGGCCATCAGGGCCTCGGCCGCTTCCTGACCGACAGGCACGGCTACGGAGATCGCCATGCAGCGCTCACCGGCGGAGCCATAGGCGGAACCGATCAGCGCGTCGGAGGCCTGATCCATGTCCGCGTCGGGCATGACGATCATGTGGTTCTTGGCGCCACCCATTGCCTGGCAGCGCTTACCGGCCTCGGCGGCCTTCTTGTAGACATAGTGGGCAATCGGCGTGGAGCCGACGAAGCTGACGGCCTGGACCCGCTGATCTTCCAGGATCGCATCCACCGATTCCTTGTCGCCATTGACGACATTCAGCACACCCGGAGGGGCGCCGGCCTCCAGCATCAGTTCGGCCAGACGCATCGGGACGCTCGGGTCCTTTTCCGACGGCTTCAGGATGAAGGTATTGCCGCAGGCGATGGCCACCGCAAACATCCACATCGGCACCATGGCCGGGAAGTTGAACGGGGTGATGCCGGAAACGACACCCAGCGGCTGGCGCATGGAATAGAGGTCGATGCCGGTGGCAACGCTGTCGGAATACTCGCCCTTCAGCAGGTGCGGGATACCGCAGGCGAATTCGACGACTTCGAGTCCGCGCTGGACAGAGCCCTTGGCGTCAGGAACGGTCTTGCCATGCTCGGACGCCAGCAGCTCGCCAAGCTCCTGCATGTTCTGCTCGATCAGTTCCTTGTACTTGAACATGACGCGGGCGCGGTGGATCGGCGACTTGCTGGCCCAGGCCGGAAAGGCCTCCTGCGCATTGCTGATCGCCGCGTCCATCTCGGCACGGGTCGCCAGCGCGACTTCCTTCGACTGCTCACCCAGCGTCGGGTTGAAGACCGGATGGAACCGGCCCGAAGTTCCGGCGACATGCTTGCCGCCAATGAAATGTCCAACCCTGTCCATCTGATCCTCCCCGGATACGCGATATGTTCTCGAATACGTGGGGCAATCTATGCCGAGCCAACTGCCGCGGGCAAGGTTGCTGAATGCGGTCAGTCGCCGCTGTTCATGCATGGCGAGGCGGGGACGACGGCAGCCGGAGACCGGTCCAGCGCGGTGCTGATCGCTTGCCTGAACCGGTCATGCAGAAGTCGGGTTCCCGCATCCGACAGATGATGCGCATCCTGATAGAGTAACGCGCCATCTTCGTTCAGCGTGCGGATGACCCGGCCCTCCCCCTCGAACAGCGGTGCCACATCGATCACCGCAACGCCTGCGCCAACCGCCGCACGGACCGCCCGATTGCCCGTGACACGCAACTGATGGATGCTCTCGGGCTCGAGAAATGGGCCCTGATTGCCCCTGTTCATGACCTCCCTCGGCAAGGCAAAGGGCAGATACGGGGGCTGGGTCAGCAGTATGACCTGCCCTGTCCTCGGCACCAGATACCGCAGGCTTTCGCACAGCGCCGTACTGCCAGGTGACAGCATGAACGACCACTTGTGGGTCATGATCACGACATCGGGGGGATAGTCCTCGACCGCCCGTCGGATGTCCGGCCAGAGTGAAGCCTGCGCTCCCGGCAGGTGGTTGCGCGACGGGCTGGCCAGCACCCGCAGGTTCACGCCCAGTTCGGAGGTGACCCTGGCCAGTGCGCGCGCATACACGGCCGCATGGCTGTCGCCGATCAGGGTAACTGTCCGGTCGCCGCCATGATCAATGAACAGTCCACCTGACGCGATGCTGTCGGCGTTGGCAGCCGGATACCAGGATTGCCGCATCTGGTATCCGCCAAGTGCGGCGAGCAGCACGACTGCCAGTGTCGCGCCGAAGACAGTCAGGTTGCCGCGCCAGCCATTGATCAGCCGTCGCATCGGGCGTTCCACCAGATAGTGCAGCGCGACGCAGGCCACGATCAGAATCCCGATCTTCACCAATGCGATGTGTGCCGGGTCCGCCAGGAACATCGCATATCCGACAAGGGAAAAGATCGGCCAGTGGCAGAGATAGATCGAATAGGAGAGCTTGCCGATCCAGACACAGGGTGACCAGGAAAGTGCCTGATTTATCGGGTTCTCCGCGACATGGGCCTGGGAGATCAGAAGCATTGTCGCGATGACCGGCAGGATGGCCCGGGTGCCGGGAAAGTCCGGTCCTTCATGGATGATGATGAAGGACAGGGCTATCGCTGCGACACCGGCCAGGCTGATCAGCGTCGAAAGCAGACGCGTTGCCTGCCAGCGTTCGAACGCGATGACGCCCAGCAGTGATCCGCCCAGCAGTTCCCATGCGCGCGTCGGCAACAGGTAGAAGGCTGCTTCATTGCTCACCGGCGTCAGCAGGATGCAGCCGACTAGACTAGCAAGCAGCAGCGCCAGCGTTCCCAGCAGCATGCCTTTCGGCAGTCGCGAGAATCCGAACAGCAGCAGCGGAAAGACGAGATAGTACTGTTCCTCCACCGCCAGCGACCAGTAGTGCAGCAGGGGCTGGGCGAGGGCGGAAAGGGTGAAATAGT